>NZ_JBQEMM010000014.1:0-87030 GCF_053470025.1 Arthrobacter sp. CP30 | reverse complement strand
GAATCACTCATATCAGCCTTGGTGTACCGCTGAACCCGATACCGCGGGACATTCGCCGACTTCACCCACGACAACGACACCGACGTATCCGTCTGCGCCGCCGACTTCAACCCCGACGGAACCGCGAAGGCGGGCTCAGCAGCTGATGCCGGAGCACCCATTCCTCCGATCAGGAGGCCAAGGGCCATGAGCGCAGCGATCGATGATCTGAGAAGGTTCCCCAACCTGACATTCCTTTGCATCGGACATCCTGAAATAGAGTGTTGATCGACTCGGGGACGGCCGGGCAGAAACGACAATCAGGGTGACGCTTGAGTGAGAGACCATGTAGTGCCTGCCCGGGACCCATCCCAGCCGTGCCGGGACGTGAGACCTGCTTGCGCCGGGCGACTATGGTTCAGACACTATCCGGCGGTGGCCGCACCGGACGTCCGGAGGACCGCAAGAATGACGAAGTTTCACCGCAGGAGGGCTTCCGGGGGTAGCGCGGCCGAGTGGATGAGCGCCAGACTCGGCGCGTCGGGCATGGCGGACTGAGTACGTCATCGTGCCGAATGCGGAGGGGTCGGAGAATCCCGCCGCCGCAATCCTGATCATCAGGACGACACCACCGTGAAAACACTGTCTTCAGATAAGGTCTCGCATGCCACTTCACGAACCTCACGCCCCCGTACAAGGGCGTCGAATCATCGCGCTCCTGCTGGCACTCGTGCTGGGTACGATGACGACGGTTCTCAGCACCGTTCCGGCGTCCGCCTATTCGGTCCAGACCCCCGCCGGCCTCAGGGTGGCGGCACAGAACAACGCCTCCGTCATCATGACGTGGAACAGGCCGTCGGGTGCCGAGAGATACAGGATCCAGGTCTCGAAGAGCGCGGACTACTCCGCGGCGACCTACCATCGCTACGCGACGAACACCGCCGAGCTGCGCGATCTGACGCCCGGCACCACGTACTACCTGCGTGTGCGGGTGATCTCCGCGGACGGCACCACCAATCTCAGTGAGTACTCGGCTCCCACCACCGTGCGCACGAAAGCTGCACCTCCCCGGGTGGTCAATCCGCTCAAGGTGGCGAGCTTCAACGTCAAATGTGCCAACTGCACCGGACCGGGTGAGCTCTCCTGGGCGGAGCGCAGAGGTGCTGTCGTCTCGACCATCAAGAGCCAGATGCCTGACGTCATCGGTATCCAGGAAGCCTCCCAGGGCTGGCTGTCCGGAGAGACCCGTGCCGGCGGTCTCACCCAGTTCGAGGATCTCGGCGAGCGCCTACGGGCAGCCGGGGCGGGCTATCAGGTGACGAACGGCAAGCGGAACAACTGTGTCAAACACACCACGCCGACCGCCTGCGTCTACCAGGATCAGGGCGCCTCCCAGGGCACCCGATTGTTCTACAACACCACGACCGTCGCACTGGTGAGCCAGGGGTCGCTGCTCCTGCCGAAAGTCTCCGCCTCCGACGCCGCGCGGTACTTCGCCTGGGGCGTTTTCACCCAGAAGTCGAGCGGGAAGCGCTTCTTCGTCGGGGACACCCACCTGGACCCGACGAGTGGCGCAGACCACCACGCGATGAGGATCAAACAGACGCAGGCGATCATCGCAGAGATCCAGAAGCGCAACACAGGCAAGCTGCCGGTTCTGCTGACCGGTGACTTCAATTCGCACAAGTGGACGGCGCCGGCGAACGGCCCGTACGACACCCTGATCAAGGCCGGCTACAAGGACCCGCTCGGGAACACCTACTTCTCGGACATCCCGAGCGCCGGGGCCTCCGCTGAGAAGACGGTCGGTGCGTTCTACGACACCTTCAACGGTTCCAAGCGGACGGCCAATGCACGCAATGCGTACGGCAACGGGACACATCTCGACTACGTCTTCACGTCCGGAATGCGCACCGCCGAATGGAAGACGGCCGTGAACGTCGATTCCAGCGGCAAGTTCGTCGGCGTGATCCCCTCGGACCACAATATGATCCAGGTGACCGTCCAGCTCCCGTAGGTGTGCGGGGAGGGGGAAGCGCTCCTCCCCGCCACCGATGCTGGACCATGCGAAGCACCGGTTCCCGCGGCAGAGCTAGTGCGGGCGGGTCCAGAATCCGCGTGTGTCAACGAGCGTCTTCCCTGCGAGGCTCTCCGCGGGGATGTCCCGGAACCGGTCATGATCCACCAGGAGGACGACCACCCCTGCGGCGTCGACCGCGTCCTGCGTCTCGCGCCACTCCACGTTGGCGATCCCGGACACCACCGATGGCAGGTTCCGCCGGTCCCTGAGCGGGGTTGCCACCAGGAGGCGCGCATGTGGTGCGGCAGCTGCCAGCCGTTGCACGATCTCCACGGCCGGCGATTCCCGGATGTCGTCGATGTTGGCCTTGAACGCCAGACCCAGGCAGGCGATGACCGGCGCCTCGATCCCCTCGATCGCGACGAGGATCTTATCCACCACGTGTCCGGGCTTGCTGTCGTTGACCTCACGGGCCGTCCGGATCAGGTTGGCGTGTTCCGGGTCCGCGGCGACGATGAACCAAGGATCCACGGCGATGCAGTGTCCGCCCACCCCCGGTCCAGGGCTGAGGATGTTGACGCGCGGATGATGGTTGGCGAGCCGGATGAGCTCCCACACATCGATGTTCAGGGTGTCACTGATGACGCTCAGCTCGTTGGCGAAGGCGATGTTCACGTCCCGGTACGCGTTCTCCACCAGCTTGCTCATCTCGGCCGTCGCCGCATCGGTGATGTGGATCTCGCCCTGGCAGAACGTCTGGTAGAGCTGACGGGCGGCTTCCGAGGCGTGACGCGTCAGGCCACCGACCACGCGGTCGTTGGTGACGATCTCGATCATGATCCGGCCGGGCAGCACCCTCTCCGGACAGTGCGCCAGGTGCACCACGGGCTTGCCGTCCGATCCGTCCAGGCTCAGATCCGGCCGGAGTTCGAGGAGGTAGTCACCGAGACGCTGGGTGGTACCCGGAGGCGAGGTCGACTCGAGGATGACCAGTTCCCCGCCCAGGAGCTGCGGCGCGATTCCTTCCGCAGCAGCTCTAACGTAGGAGAGATCAGCGCTCTTGTCCGCCATGAACGGCGTCGGGACCGCCACGATATAGGCGGCCGCGCGCGGCGTGGTGGTGGCCGCCCGAAGGGCGCCCTGGCTCACGGCACCGGCGACGTGGATGCCGAGGTCGGGCTCCACGAAGGGAACGAGGCCGTTGTTCACCGCGTCCACGGTTCCCTGGTTGACGTCGACACCGACGACGGACAGACCGGTGGTGGCGAGGATCGCGGCCGTGGGCAGCCCGATGTACCCGAGACCGACGACGGCGACGTCGGCCCGATCGGACCCGGACGTACGCTCAGATATCAACGTGCTCATGTGGCCTTCCGTAGAACTTGAGATCGCCCTGTGCAAGGAGCTCGGAATCGCCGATCTGCCAGGTATGGCCGGACGCGTTCCGGATCTGGACGTAGTTGAACCGGTCTGCGGAGTAGATGGTCCCGCCGCTCGTCGACACCTTCCGCAGGAACTCCGTGTCCTCGCCGCTCCTGAGGTCGGGGAACCGCTCGGCCCTGAGGAACTCGGCACGCGCGACGATGGTGGGGCCCATGACGAAGTCGGTGAAGCGGTGCTCCCGTTCCCCCGATCTCAGGATTACCGCGTCCGACGAGGTGAGATGCATGTAGTGGGCCTGCTTGCCCACCACGTCCGCACCGGAGTACTCGAGCGCGAACAGCTGGTCGCTCAGGTACTGCGGCCCGTAGTGGTCGTCGTCGTCCATCTTGGCGAGCACCTGACCGTCCGCAGCGTCGGCGCAGCGGTTGAGGCAGGCACCGAGAGTGGTGCCCGGCACCTCGGACAGGAACACGACGTCGTGGATCCCGTGGGCGTGGGCGGTGGCGCGGACCTCCCGCTCCAGGAGCGGTATCCCGTGGGCGAGGAGCACGAGCTGCGCCTGGACGCCCGCTTGTCCGCCGAGGGTGCGGCAGATGTGCTCCAGTTGCCCCGCGCGGATGGTGGGGACGAGGGCCGAGACCGTGGGGCGGGCGACGGGGTCCCGGTGGTCGGGCAGCACGGCCTCGACGACGCGTTCGGCTCTGTGCGCGTAGGTATGCCCGGCCCAGATCCGACGCTGCGCGCGATGGGCGGTGCGGTCGTTGAACTCGGGATTACGCACGAGGGCGCGGACGAGGTGGGCCGTCTCGGCGCGCGTCGCCGCGACCGGGACTTCGTCCACGGTGAAGAATTCCGGGATGGCCGCGCTCGGGGCGGAGACTACCGGTGTCCCGCTGGCCGAGATCTCGAAGATGCGCCGTGCGCACATACTGGGTGAGTCGACGACGGAATTGGCGTTCAGGAACACCTTGAAGGCCTTGTAGGCGGTCAGCATCTGGTCGTACCGGAGGCTTCCGACGACGCGGGCGTCCAGTGGCGCGGGAAACTGGTACTCGGGATCGCCGCCGAGCATGCGGGAGAAGATCTCGAGCCCGAACCTCATCCCGGTACTGGCGTCCATCGCGCCGCCGAGGAGCATCTGGAGCTGCTCCCGACGCTCGGGGTACTTGTGGGCGAAGTACATGCCGGCGAAGGCGACGTCCCTGGCGTGCCGGCCGTGCGGAGGGCGGACGGGATTGTGGAGGGCGGGCTGGGCAGCGAAGGGAAGCACTGCGACACGGTCGTGCCCCAGATCCTCCCGGTAGGACGGCAGGCGGCCCTCGTCGGAGGTGAACACCCAGTCTGCGAGCCCTGCCGCCTGGAGGAAGTCCCGGTAGTGGGGCGGATCCTCCTTGTTCCAGAACGCTGTAGGCACGCCATGCCCCGTGCACCAGCCCATGAGATCACGGAACTCGGGTGAGGGACCCTCCGGTCCGCCGACCTTCCCTCGCCACAGACGGTTGTTCCCGGACCAGGCGGACTCGACGAAGACGAAATCGAGACGCTCCCCCTCGCACTGCTCCAGCCAGCGGCGGGGATCGAGCGGGATGATGGTCCACTCGAAGGCGAAGGCGGCAGAGGAGAACTCGTCGAGGATGACACCCACACGCAGCTCACTCCGGCGGGCCGTCCGCGCCACGGAAGAGGTGGGAGCGAAGGTCAGGTGCCTGCGGCGGCCATGGCCGAGCCACGCTCCCTCGGCTCCCCGCACGCCCCCCGGGACGAGATGACGCTGCTGGGCGCGCTCCCTGCGGCTCCAGGCTTGTAGCTGCCGGACACCACCGCGGCGCAGGTGCCAGAATCCGCGCCTCAGGCGCACCAGCGAACCCGTAGCACCGCTGATCATGCCTTCCTGCGTCCCGGTGCCTGGGCCTCGATCTCGGTGACGACCAGCGTGCTGCGTGCTTCCTCGCGAAGCGCGGCGGCGCTGTCGAGATTGCCCTTGGTGAGATGGCGCGTGTAGTCCAGGTACGCCGCAGTGACCGCCGCCGGGTCCCCGTCCATCAGGAGGTCACCCTCGTCCAGCCAGAGCGCTCGCGTGCACATCTCCCTGATGGTGCCCAGGCTGTGGCTGACCAGGAAGACGGAACCGGCGCTCGCCCGGAGCTCGTTCATCCGCTCCTTGCTGCGTTCCCGGAACTGGGCATCGCCCGTGTTGAGCGCCTCGTCGATGAGGAGGATCTCGGGATCGACACTGGCGGCGATCGCGAAGCGGAGCCGGGACGACATCCCGGACGAGTAGGAGCGCATGGGCAGGTGGATCGCCCTGTCCAGCCCGGACAGGTCGACGATCGATGCGAACTTCTCGTCGATCTCCGGCCGGGTCATGCCCATGGCCAGGCATCCCAGGATGATGTTGTGGTCGCCGGACAGTTCAGGGACCAGCGCGGCATTGACGCCCAGCATCACGGGGACGCTGGAGGCGTAGACCGCTCCGGCGGTCGGATTGCTCTGACCGCTGATGAGCCGCATGAGGGTGCTCTTCCCCGATCCGTTCCGCCCCACGATCCCGATCGCCTCGCCGTGTTCCGCCACGAGGGACAACGGGTTCAGTGCGTCCACGGGAACGAGTGGAGGGCGACCGAGCAACCTGCGGACCAGCCCGCCGACTCCGGCGGGCACCTCCGCCCTCCGGGCGTCGGTCGAAGGGACGTGGTAGCGCATGCTGACCCCGCTGACGACCACCGTGGGCAGGACTCCCCCGCCGCCGTCGTCCTGCCTATTCGCGGACATACGATTCCTCGGCCTTCCAGAAGAACACCATGCCGAGGATCAGCGAGCCGAACGCCCAGGCGGAGAGGACACCCCAGGAGCCCCAGGACGGCAGCGTCGCATAGAGCACGCAGTCCCGCACGATGTCGAGCACGTTGAAGAGGGGATTGAGCTGGACGATGGTCAACAGCACCTCGTGGTCGATGAATCGCTCGTACGAGAAGAACACGGCGGAGGCGTACATCCAGACCCGTAGCGCGAAGCTCAGGAGATGGGTGATGTCGTTGATGCGCGAGATCATCCGGGCGAGGATCAGCCCGACGCCGAGGTTGAAGACCGCCTGGAGGAAGAGGGCCGGGAGGATCAGGAACCAGCGCCAGGTGATGTCCTCCACCGGCGGGAAGATCAGGATGAGGATCAGCATGGTGATGAGCACCGGCACGGAGGCCAGGATCTCCCGCACGTTCACCGAGATGGGAAGCGTGGCGCGAGGGAAGTTGAACGCCTGGATGACCGCCTTGTTCGCCTGGACCGAGCGTGCTCCGTTGGTGATGGCCCGAGCACTGATCTGGAAGAGGAACACTCCGATGACGAGGTAGCCGATGAAGTTCGGGATACCGCGGCTGGTGTTCAGCAGCAGGCCGAAGATGAGGTAGAACGTGAGCCCGTTGAGGACCGGGTTGAGGATCATCCAGGCGCTGCCCAGTCGATCCCTCCGGTTGCCGCTGCTGACCCGCGCTCGCGCATCGTAGACGATGAAGGCGCGATGGTCCCAGATCTGCTTCAGGTAGTCGAGGAATCCGGGCCGCGCGCCGATCCGGAGCAATCCGCGCGTGGAGACGGGGATCACCCTGACTCCGGCCGACTCCCGGGTTTCCTGCTCCTCCTGGCCGTCGTCGGCCATCAGGAGGTGGCTTCCAGGAGCCGGTAGGCGTCGGAGAGCTCGGCGGCATTGTGCGACCAGACGCGGGTCGCCAGTGCCTGCGCCCGGCCGTGAGTGCCGAGGCCGGAACGCTCCGACGGGTCGTCCAGGAGACGCGCGATGGCTTTCGCGAGCGCGTCGGGGCTCTCGGGCTCGACCAGGAGACCGGTGACGCCGTCCGTGACGATCTCCCGCAGCGCCGGCAGGTCGCTGGCGACGACGGCGCGGCCGCAGGCCATGGCCTCCACCGGTTTGAGCGGCGTGACGGCGCTCGTCACGTCGAGGTCCCTGCGCGGCACCACGAAGATGTCGAGAGCCTGGTGGTAGGACCGTGCCTGGTGCCGGGGGACCCGGCCGGTGAACGTCACGCGCGAGGCGATGCCCAGTTCGAGGGCCAGCGACGTGAGGGAGGCAGCTGCGGCACCGTCGCCCACGATCAGGCAGTGCAGGTCCGGTCGGGCCCGGGCCAGGAGGGCGACGGCTCGGAGGAGGGTGTCCAGACCCTCGTAGTCGACGAGGCTGCTGACCGTGCCGACGAAGACACCGGTCCCGGGCAGCCCCAGGGAACGGCGAGCTTCCGCCGGCGGGAGGGGATCGTCGAGATACTCGTCGCCGACCGCGTTCGGGCTCAGCAGGATCTTGTCCTCCGGGACTCCGTTGCGCACAATTCCCTGTCTCATAGCCTCACCTAACGTCACCACGAGGCTGGCATTGCGCATCACCTGTGCTTCACGATCAGTGAAGAGCCTATAGCGTTCGCTCGCCTTCACGTATGCCGGGCGGGTCGAGGCCCAGGTGTCCGCGAGTTGACCGCGGGCCTCGTACACCCACGGGATGCCCAGGGCGCGCCCCACCTGCTCCACGACGATCCCGTTCGTGAAGGGCGTCGTCGCATGCAGGACGGAGGGCTCGAGGTCCAGGGCGAGTCGGAGCAACTCGTGGGCCTGCTGCTGCAGGCGCTCGTCGAATCCCCGGGGCATGGGGACCGGAAGCAGTCGATGGTAGGTGACGCCGTCGATCACGTCGACGTCAGCTGCGAAGAGCTTCCCCACCTGGACGGGGTAGCCGATCCTCGTCGCGGCGTGGACCGTCCACCCGGCCTCCGCCTGGGCCTTGAGGAGCGAATGGGTGCGCTGCGCGTAGCCGCTTCCCGTGTGCGGCAGCGAGTTGGTTAGCAGGTGCAGGACGGTCCTCCCCCGTGGCGCGTAGCCCGAGACCCCGGGGACGGACGGCGTCCAGCCCTCGTAGACCCGCACCTCCCCGGCAAGCCGCTCTGCGTGGTGATGCCGGCCCGCCTCGCGAAGCACCCCGACCGCGCCGGTCATGTCGCCGTCGTACCACCGACGGCGTGCCCGCTGCCCCGCCGTCCCGGCTCCGGAACCGGCCCGGGCCAGTAAGGCGTCGGCCTCGTCGAGCATGCCCGCCGCCAGGGCGACGTCGGCCAACCGGCGTGCGGAGCGTGCGCTGATCCCGGCGTCCAGGGCGCTGCGGAGGATCGATTCGACGCCGGACGCTCGCCCGAGCAGATGGGCCGCGAGCGCCCGGACCACCGGGAGGCGGCTCCCCCGGTCCCCCGCCGACGATCCGATGGTGCCTGCCAGTCGACGGACGAGACCGGGCGGCAGCCTGCGGCTCACCTGGATGGCGAGGATGACCGGATCGTCCTTCACATGGGTGCGGGCCGTGGCCCCGGCGAGCCGGAGGTTGCCGAGCAGGCGGAGTATCCTCACCGGCGCGGTCGTCCCGCTACCTCGGTGATGAGCTCGATGTAGGTGCGGCCCAGCGCGTGCACATTGGCATTGTTCCGGACCCAGGTCCGTCCCTGCTCACCGATCCTCAGCAGGTCCCGGTTGTCCGCGAGCGTGTTCCAGAGCTCAGCGACCGCCGTCGCCTCCGAGGGCACGATGTGCCCGGCCTCGGCTTCCTCCAGGATGCTCCGGGCCTCTCCGCGGACGATGCCCGTGACATGTCGTCCCACCGAGAGCACCTCGTAGGTCTTCGACGGGATGGTGGTGTCGAACGACTTCCAGTCGTCCCGCAGCGTCACGATGCAGGTGTCGGAACGCTCGTAGTAGTCCATGATTTCCGGTCCGTGGACCGGGGGGTGGAATTCGACGGGCGCGTCGAGCCGTCGGGCGAGAGCCATGAGCTCGTTCCGCTCCACCCCGTGTCCCACGAGGGTCAGTCTCATCTTCGGTCCGACGAGGGCAGCGGCGCGGATCGGCACGTCGAGGCGCTGGCTCTCGCCATGGTTCCCCAGATAGAGGACCTCGAGGCGGTCCTGCCGGCCGGCCGGGGGCGCCATGTCCCGGATGGAGGCCATGTCGATGCCGTTGGTGACCGTCGCGACGTTCTTCAGTCCCCTCTCGCGCAGTGTATGGGCGAAACCATAGGTCACCGTCACCACGAGATCCGCGCGGTCCTGGATCGCGATGATGATCCGCTCCGCGAGGCTCTTCGCGTTCCCCTGGACGATGCGCGCATCGCGGGCGATGTCCGGCCAGGCATCGCGCATGTCGACCACCAGTGGCCTCCTCAGCAGGCGCGAGACCACGAATCCCGCGCCGAGGATGGGCAGGCTCGGCACGGTCACGACGACGACGTCCGGGCGGGGGGCGAGGGCGGAGGCAGGGATGCTCATGGTGGCGGAGAACAGGTGGTTGATCAGGCGTCCCCCTCGCGTGGTCCGGTGCCAGAGGAACGGGACACGGCGGATCTGTTCCCCGGATGCACCGCGGTCGGTCCGGAACACGCGGCCCGCCTGGTGCCTGGTGAGGGTCCTGCGGCCGTAGGGCGCGTGCGCCACCGGGGTCACCACGTCGACGTCCCAGCCCTCCGCCCTGAAGGACCGCACGAGCTGCGTCCATCTGCGCTGGGGCGGGCTGTGCTCAGGCGAATAGGAGTGTGTGAGGAGCATGACGCGCAACGGGACCACCCCCCAGCGGAGCTTGCGACCTGATCATTCCGCCCATCGTAGCGTCAAGCTGCACCGGCGCGTCATCAGACGGTCCGATCCGCACGCAGCCGCCGGTAGTACAGCACCCCGAGCCCGAGGAGCAGGACGATGACGAGCACCCGCGTCGCCGGATGCGTGCCGATCGATCGGCTGGACGCCTGGTCCATGTCTGCCGAGCCGGAGACAGCTTCATCCGTTCCGGTCGCTGTAGGTGTCGCGGACGGACGGGCGGAGGCTGTCGTGGTCGGCCTCTCCGCCGTTGGCTTCGCGGTCGGCTGTGCGGTCGGCTGTGCGGTCGACGTCCTCCTCGGCTCGGTCGACGGCGAGGTGGACGGAGACGGCAACTCCTCCTCCCGCAGGTCCTCGACGAGATCGGTCAGCGGATCCCAGCGGAAGGACGAGTAGGCGAGCGATCCGGGGATCACCAGCAGATTCGTCCCCGGTTCGATGAGGTACCCCGTCGGAGGGTGGACGAGCCACCCGGTCCCGGGGTCGATCAGGAAGCCTGTCCCCGGATCGACGCCCGGAACGGGGACTTCCGCAGGAGGCTCCGCGGCCGGCGAGGGCTCCGGAGCCGGTGCGGGCGGAACGGGTGCAGGCTCCGGGACCGCGGGCCCCGGGTCGGGGGATGTGGGGGCCGGCTCCGGAGCGGGACTGAGCGACGGAGCAGGTGCCAGGGTCGCAGCAGCCGGCGGCGGCGTCACGACGGGTGTGGGGCCCGGTGTCTCCACGGCAACCCCCGGACCGGCGATGACGCCGAGCATGAGGACGGCACCCGCGACGGCGGCAGGAGCGGTCAGCCGCACGGATCTGCGCTTCCCGCTCACGATCCACCGTTCGGCGCCGACGACACGTAGTCGCGCAGGGTGTCGGTCTGCAAAGCCTCGGCGATCCGGGCGATGGCGGCTTCATCCTTGACGACGATCGACTGTCCGTCCGCCGAGGTCCCGGTACCCGACGTGGGAAGGGTGAAGAAGTCGATGTCACTTGAGCGGACGCCGCGCAACGAGGCGGCCAGCGATCCGACGGCGGCAGCGTCGAGACCGGAGTCCACCGCCACGAAGGGGGACGTCCGATCGACCACGCCGTAGACCTTCCGAGGATCGGTGAGGGTGTCGGCGGTCAGCAGCTTGCCCATCACGGCCTTGACGAACAGCTGCTGGTTCTTGACCCGCTGGTAATCGCCGTCGCTGAACGCGTAGCGCTCGCGCACGAACTTGAGCGCCGACTCCCCCTGCAGGGTGATCGGTCCCGCAGCGAAGGACTCACCCTCGCTGCCCCGCGACTGGAAGGCGACCGGATTGTCCACCTGCACACCGCCGAGTGCGTCCGTCAGGCCCTTGAACCCTTCGAAGTCGATGCTCGCCACGTGGTCGATACGCGTTCCGAACAGGCCTTCGACGGTCTGCACCACGAGCGGCACGCCGCCGAGCGCCATGGCCGCGTTGACCTTGGCCTCGCCGTGTCCCGGGATGTCCGTCCACGTGTCACGCATGATCGACATGACCTGGATGTCCTGGCGGTCCGCAGGGACGTGCATCAGCATCATGGTGTCCGCGCGACTGTCCACAGGATCAGTGGAGGCGGTATCGCCCAGCTCTTCCGGCGTCGCCCGGGAATCGGTGCCGAGCAGGAGGATGTTGACCGCCCCTTCGGCCTCGGGCGCCACCGCGGGGCGCGATTCCTCTGCAGGGAAGGCTGTCTCGATCGTCTCGGAGCCGGCATCGAAGGACCGCGCGAGCGAGAACAGGTAGCCGCCGGCCACGAGGGCGGCGACGACGACGAGCGCACCGAAGACCAGCAGGGTGGTGCGCACGGGATGGCGCTGGCGCCTCCGTGTCACGCGCGCGTCGGTATCGTTCAGTGCCATCGGGGTCCCCCGTCGAGGAGCTGTGGTCGGGTCGGATTCGGACCAATGATACGGGGCCCACCCGGGAGGGCCGCCCAGGCGAACCGGGAACCCCTAGGGGACGAGCGCTCGGACGTAGGCGGCGAGGCGGTCTGCCGCCAGCGCCGGCGTGAAGCCCGCCGCCTTGAGCTTCGCCAGGTCGAGTGTGCTCTGCAGCGGGCGCGGGGCCGCCTCCTTGCCCGCGAAGTACTCCTCCGCGCTGACGCCCGTGACGTCCTCCCGCTCCCGGCCGGAGAGGGCGAACACCTCCGCGGCGATCTCCGCCCAGCTCTGTGCGTCGCCGTCGTTCGTGACGTTGTAGGTGCCGTACGGTGCGCCGGTGCCGACAAGGTGCAGGATGGCCCCGGCGATGTCCTCGGTGAACGTGAGGCGGCCGATCTGGTCGTCCACCACGCTCGGCGAGATGCCGCGGCCCGCGAGGCTCGCCATGGTGCGCACGAAGTTCCCGCCCTCACCGATGACCCAGCTGGTGCGCACGATGTAGTGGCGCGGCACGGTCGCGACGATCGCGTCACCTGCGGCCTTGGTCTGCCCGTAGACACCGAGGGGACTGAAGGCCTCGTCCTCGTCATGCAGTTCGCGCGATCCGTCGAAGACGTAGTCGCTGGAGACCTGCACGAAGGTGATGCGGTGCGCGGTGGCCACGCGCGCGAGGGCCGCGACCCCCGAGACGTTGACCGCCCAGGCCGCCGCGCGGCCCTCCGGGGTCTCCGCGGTGTCGACGGCGGTGTAGGCCGCCGCATTGATGATGGTGTCGTAGCCCGTCCACGCTCGGGCGTCGTCGAGCCCGCCGCCGAGCAGGTCCAGCTCGGCGCGGCCGGCGAACTCCACCGACGGGTGCCCGTCGAGGGCCGTGCGCAGCGCCCGTCCCAGCTGTCCGTCGGCGCCGACGACGAGCGTGCGGCGCGGCGCGAGCGGTGTGACGTCGGCGAGCCGCGGGTGCTTCCGGTCCTTGTCGGACAGCTCGGCGTCCGCGAGCGGGATGGGCCAGTCGATCGCCGCCGTCTCGTCCGCGAGATTGAGGAACACGTACTGGTCCTGCGCGTCGGCCGACCAGTGGTCGTTGACGAGGTAGGTGTAGGCCGTGCCGTCCTCGAGGGTCTGGAAGGCATTGCCCACGCCGCGGGGGATGAAGATGGCGGTGGAGGGGTCCAGCTCGGCCGTGAAGACCGCACCGAACGAGGGTCCCTCGCGCAGGTCCACCCAGGCACCGAAGACGCGCCCTGTCGCCACCGAGATGAACTTGTCCCAGGGTTCGGCATGGATGCCGCGGGTCGTGCCGGCGGTCTCGTTGAAGGAGATGTTGTTCTGCACGGGTCCGAAGTCGGCGAGGCCGGCGGCCGTCATCTTGGCCCGCTGCCAGTTCTCCTTGAACCAGCCCCGGTTGTCACCGTGGACCGGGAGGTCGAAGAGCACGACGCCGGGGATGGGCGTCCCGCGCGAGCCGAGGGGCTTCGAGAAGGTAGGGCCCACGGGCTACTGCCCCAGTTCGACGTACTTGGACTCGGTCACGGCCTTCTGCGACCGCCACCAGGCCTCGTTGTCGCGGTACCAGGCGATGGTGTCGCGCAGGCCCTGCTCGAAGTGGTGGAACTCCGGCGCCCAGCCGAGCTCGGTCCGGAGCTTGGTGGAGTCGATCGCGTACCGCAGGTCATGGCCCGCCCGGTCCACGACGTGGTCGTAGGCATCGGCAGCCTGTCCCATCTCGGTGAGGATCAGCTCGACGACGTCCTTGTTGTTCCGCTCCCCGTCGGCGCCGATGAGGTAGGTCTGGCCGATCTCGCCCTTGTCGAGGATGGTCCACACCGCGGAGGAGTGGTCGTTCGCATGGATCCAGTCGCGGACGTTCAGCCCCTCACCGTAGAGCTTGGGCCGGACACCATCGATGACGTTGGTGATCTGGCGCGGGATGAACTTCTCGACGTGCTGGTAGGGGCCGTAGTTGTTCGAGCAGTTGCTGATGGTCGCCTCGACGCCGAAGGACCGGGCCCACGCCCGCACGAGGAGGTCGGAGCCGGCCTTCGTCGACGAATAGGGACTCGACGGGTTGTAGGGCGTCTCCTCGGTGAACCGTGCGGGATCGTCGAGGTCCAGATCGCCGTAGACCTCGTCGGTGCTGATGTGGTGGAAGCGCGTGCCGTGGCGGCGGGCGGCCTCGAGCAGGGTGTAGGTCCCGATGATGTTGGTGTCCAGGAAGGGCCGCGGGTCGTGCAGGGAGTTGTCGTTGTGCGACTCCGCGGCGTAGTGCACCACGGCGTCGGCGCGCTGCATCAGCGGATCGACGACGGCGGCATCGGCGATGTCACCGACCACGAGTTCGAAGCGGTCGGCGGGCAGCTCCTCGAGGGAGGCGTGGTTGCCCGCGTACGTCATCTTGTCGAGGACCGTGACGGAGACGTCCGTCTGCTCCATCAGGTAGTGCACGAAATTGGACCCTATAAAGCCGGCGCCACCGGTCACCAGGAGATTCTTCACGTCCTGCACTGTACGGGAGGGGGCGCCCCGGCCTCCGCGGGCGCCCCCTCCCGTTGCGTCACTCACGACTGGTGGCGGCCCCTCCTGCGGAGGGCGACGACCACCACGACGGCCACGACGGCGGCGACGAGGCCCGCGCCGATCCAGACCGCGGGAGCGAGCGAGGAGGTGCGCTCCTCCTCGACCGCCACCGTGCTGCCGCTGGGCGAAGGGGTCGGCGAGGTGGTCGTCCGCGGCGTCGCGGTGACCGTCGCCTCCGGGGTGGCGGAGGGCAGGGTCGCAGGCGGGATGACGGCAGGGGGTGCGGACGACGGCGGGGCTGCTGTCACGGAGGCGGTGGCCGTCGCACTCGGGGTGGCCGTCGCCGTGGGTTGCGCGGCGGTCGGCGACGGCACGGGCCCCTCGTCCTCGATCGGTACCACCTGGTCGGTTGCGGCGTCGTACCGCTCGTTGGTGTAGATCAGCGTGTCCGCGAAGAGCAGGTACCCGGTGTCGGGTTCGATCAGGTGGCCGGTCCCCGGATGCACGAGGAAGCCTGTCCGGGCGTTGATCGCGAATCCCGTCGCGGGGTCGATCCCCGCCGTGGCGGTGGGATCCGGCACGGGCGGTGCGGGTTCGCCGAACGTCGCGTCCGGCTGCGGCTGCTCGACGACGTTCGGCCGCGGCTGCTCGACGACGTCGGGCTGCTGCTGGGCGACGACCGCAGGACGGGGCGCGACGGCGACGGCCGGCGCGGACGGGACGGCCACCGCGACCGCCGCGGCCACGACGAGGAGGGCACCCGCGGCGGCGACCCGCGGACGGACGGTGGGACGGGGGTCAGGGGGGTAGGGCGCTGTCATTCGTCCTCGGCTCGATCTGCGCCGGGATGCTGGGGAAGCGCACCGGTCACGCGTGGGACCGTCAGCCTGAGCGCTGCGGCTCTCGAATCCTACTGGCGGCCGGCTCGTCGGCGCGGTCGGCCGGGTCCGGCGGCGGCCGCGTGTCGCAGCGGGCGGGCCGGGGATCGGATCGGAGGCTGCGGCCGCAAGCCGATGAAGCCCCGACCGCGCGGCGCGGGAAGGCCGGGGGCACGCACTAGGCTGGCTCCATGCGTGCTCTCCCCCGTGCCGTGGCCCTCCTGGCGGCCGCCGCGACCCTGCTGGTCGTGCTGCCCGGCTGCACGTCCGTCGTCGACGTCGACCCCGCGGCGGACGCCGCGAATGCCGACTGCGCGGACGTGATGATCGCCCTGCCGCCGCTGGTCGCCGAGAACGAGCAGCGGGACACGAACAGCCAGGCGACGTCGGCCTGGGGCGATCCGTCCCGGGTGGTCCTGCGCTGCGGCGTCGTCGTCCCCGGGCCGACCACCGATCCCTGCGTGACCGTGAACGACGTCGACTGGGTGGTCCGCGAGGGCGATCCTGCGTGGACCGCGACCACCTACGGGCGGGATCCCGCCGTCGAGGTCCTGTTCGATCCGGAGGAGGTGGCCTCCAGCACGGTCCTCGTGGAGCTGGGCGACGCCGTCTCGCGGGTCGAGCAGACACGGGCCTGCGTGGGCCTGTCCGAGGCCACCCCCGCACCCACCGGCGGCTGACGCCGGACCGACCGCAGCAGCCGCGAACCGCCAGGAGGCACAGTGAAAGCCGAACAGATCTCCGACGTCTGCACCTTCCACGGCGAGGGACCCTACTGGGATCCGCGGCGGGGTGAACTGCTCCTCGTCGACATGATGGAGGGCGACGTCCTCGTGCGCCACGAGGACGGCAGCATCGACCGGCACGACGTGCATCCCCGCCTCGCCGGCGTGATCCGCGGCCGCGCTTCGGGCGGCTACGTCATCGGCGTGGAGCGTGGTTTCGTGTTCGCGGACGAGTCGCTCTCCGATCTGGTGCAGGGGCCGGAGGCCTTCGACGACCCCGCCGTCCGCATGAACGACGGCGGCTGCGACACGGCCGGCAGGTTCCTCTGCGGCTCCATGGGCTGGGAGGGCGGCTTCGGCGCCGGCACGCTGTACTCGCTGGACGGCGATCACTCCGTCTCGACGCTGCTCAGCGGGATCACCGTGTCGAACGGCCTGCACTTCTCCCCCGACGGCGCCACCGTCTTCTTCAGCGACACCCCGACGGGCCGCATCGACGCGCTCGGGTACGACGTCGAGGCGGGGAGGTTCACGGACCGCCGCACCTTCGCCGTCGTCGAGCCCGCGCTCGGTATGCCGGACGGCATGGCGATCGACGCGGAGGGCGGTATCTGGACCGCGCTCTACGGTGGCGGCGCCGTGGCGCGCTTCGATGCGTCGGGCAGGTTGTCGGAACACATCCCGCTGCCCGTCACCAACGTGACGGCGTGTGCCTTCGGTGGGGCGGACCTCTCGACCCTGTTCATCACGACCACGCAGGAGAACATCCCGGCCGGGTCGGAGCCACTGGCGGGCGCCCTCTTCGCGGTGACGCCCGGTGTGGCAGGAGCACCGCTGCCGATGTTCCGGGGCTGAGTCCCCGGTCCGGTCCGCCTCCGGAGCGATGCTGCGTGGGGAGGACAGCCTCCCGCGGACGACCACTGTTATGCGTCCGAGGGAGGCTTGTCCCCCACATGTTCGTGTCCGCTCCCGCTGTGGATGGGTGCGTCCCGGACGGAGCGGACGGACGCTACAGGATGGGTTGTCCGCCCGTCACGGCGATGCGTGCACCGGAGACGTAGCTCCCTTCGTCCGAGGCCAGCAGCACATACACCGGGGCGAGCTCCGCCGGCTGGCCTGCGCGCTGCATCGGGACCTGCTGCCCGAAGCTCTCCACCTGGTCCTCGGGCATCGTCGCCGGGATGAGCGGTGTCCAGATCGGTCCGGGCGCCACCGAATTGGCGCGGATGCCGCGCTCGGCGAGGAGCTGCGCCATGGCGGCCGTCATGTTCGCGATGCCGGCCTTGGTGGCCGAATAGGGCATGAGGGTGGGGACGGGGTTGTCCGAGTTCACCGAACTGGAGCCGATGATCGAGCCTCCCGGGCCCATGTGCGGGAGGACCGCCTTCGTCAGGTGGAAGAACGCGCTGAGGTTGATGGCCAGGGTTCGGTCCCACTCCTCGTCCGGAATCTCCTCGATGCTCTCGTGCGTCATCTGGAAGGCGGCGTTGCTGACGAGGATGTCCACGCGCCCGAACTCCTGCACCGCCGTGTCGATCACGCCCCTGCACGTCGCCGGATCGGCCAGATCGCCGGGGAAGAGGACAGCGGTCCTGCCTGCCTCCTCGACCCAGCGCGCGGTCTCGCGGGCGTCGTCGTCCTCGTCCAGATAGCTGATGAGGACGTCCGCGCCCTCCCTCGCATACGCGATGGCGACCGCGCGACCGATGCCGCTGTCACCGCCGGTGATGACCGCCTTCTTGCCGGCGAGGCGGCCCGAACCGCGGTAGGACTGTTCGCCGTGATCGGGCGCGGGCTCCATCGCATCGGTGCTTCCGGGTGGGTCCTGCTGCTGCACTGGCTGGCTCACTGTTCCTCCTGGTGTCTGCTGGGTTTCTCCCGCGGGCACTTCTCACCATAAGCAGCCTTAGTAGTTGAGGAGAAGCGGATATCAGGTCCGGGAACCCGTTGCGCAGGAGGACCCGCAGCAGCCATGCACCAGCCGGCCGAGTACATCCTGCCGCTGAGGTGGACCGTCGGGGGCCCCCGATGAGCTGGCCCGCTACCTGGCCAGGCTGGTGCGGTGGGTCGACGTCACGGTGGTCGATGGATCCCACGACGCGTCCTTCCGCGTCACGCCCGGTGGGTACAGTACCGACGCCCTATTCGAGGACCTCGAACTGGTCCGGACCATCCGTGCTGCCGGCGGGAGGGAGGCCCGGGCGGACGGTCTCTTCGTGCGTCGTCTTCCCTGTACTGCCGCAGCACGTCCTGCTGCAGCGCGTGCGGCAGGCCTATGACAGCGTGGCGCAGCCGGCGCGCCTTCTGGCGGAACTCGGCGTCCTGCCCGCGCTGGTCCTCATCCGCCCCGACGGATTGCAGCTCGCCGGGCTGGTCTGCGGCGTCGCCGCCCTGGCGGAGCTGGGCCGGCGACGGCGGAATGGGCGGGCGGTGTATCCACCCGCTGCTGCGCTGTGGGCACCGCTGTGGCTCGCGCAGCGGTCCGTGTGCAGCTGGCTCGCCGTCCTGAGCAGTGCGCGCGGTGGGGTGCGGTACACCGGCGGACGGATGCGGCTGGCAGCGCACTCCGAGCGCCAGGTGCGCAGACGCGTCCCGGCGATCCGCCGGCCGGACGGACCACAGGAGCCCCCACCCGTCGGGCGGTGGATCGCCGACGTGCGCCCGGAACCGCGCTAGCCGGCCAGGCTGTCGAGCTTCCCCTTCATCCCGTTCAACGCCGGATCACGCAGCGCGTCGAACGCCGGCCGGAGGAGGGGCTGTGCGATCTTCAGCATCCCCTTCAGGTCGAATTCCGCGGTGTAGGTGACATCGCTGCCGCCCGGGATGGACTTCGAGGGGACCACATCCATCGCATCGGAGGCGACGAGAGTCCCGTTCTCCCCGCGCAACCGGATGTGCCCGGGCCGCAGCTCGATGATCTCGTACTCGATCGGCCGACGCTTGCCACGGAACTCGGCCTCGGCGTGGTAGCGGTGCCCCACGGCAGCCGGTCCGTCGGACCGCTTCCCGACGACGGGGGTCCCCGGATCCCAGGTGCTCGTGTTCTCGAACTCGGAGAGGAAGGCGAAGGCCCGCTCGGGAGGAAGGACGGTGCTGATGGATCCTCTGACGGTGATCATGGCCCCACCCTACAAGGGTGTCGGTGACGGTAAGTAGACTGATGGCTCACGCCCCACGACGAAGAGGAACACACATGGCAGACACACTGGGAAGCCCGACCTCCGAGCCCGACGGCGGTTTCGAGCGCGATCCCTCCGACTGGGTCACCGGCGACGAGCCCATGACCGCGGCTCAGCGCAGCTACCTCGACACCCTCGCCCGCGAGGCCGGCGAGGAGATCCCCGCAGACATCAACAAGGCCGAGGCGTCCGAGCACATCGACAGGCTCCAGGGCAAGAGCAAGAGGCTCGACGAGGGATCCTGATCCCCCGGCACGCCTCGGTACCGAACGGGTCCCACGGTGCAGCGGCTTCCAGCCGCGGCGCCGTGGGATTCGTTCGTCCGGCGTCCGTCACCCTCGTCAGCGCACCGCGGCGAAGTTGAACTCCGTGCAGATGTCCTGTCCGAACACGAAGCGCCGCACGGGGGCGCTGCGGGCCTCGTCGAGGGCATCCGAGCCGCTGAACCGGATGCCCGGCACGCCGTCGCCCACGAGGACGGGCGCGGTGGTGAGGTAGAGCCTGTCGAGCAGCCCGGCGTCGAGGAAACGGGACACCGTCTTCCCGCCTCCCTCGATCAGCACCTTCCACAGCCCCCGCGCCTGCAGGATGTCGAGGACGCGCCGGGGAGCGAAATCGTCCTCCGCGAGCCGGACCACCTCGACGGACGCGGGCAGGCCCGTCGGGACCACCGCTCCGAATCCCGTGATCCACAGGGTCGGGACGCCGTCGTCGGCGAAGACGCGTGCCTGCACACCGACCTTCGCGCCGGCGTCGAGCACCACGCGCACGGGGCTCGTGCCGGGGACGTCCTCGACAGCGAGCGAGCAGTCCTCCGCGAGGACGGTCGACGCCCCGACCACGACGGCGTCCACGAGAGCCCGCAGGCGCTGCAGGTGGCCGTGATCGCCCCGGTCCTCGTGCAGCCCGGCGTCACCCGTCCGCGAGGCGATGAACCCGTCGAGGCTCTGCCGCAGCTGCCCGATGACGAGCTGCCCGGTGGCACCGGCCACGTAGCCGTAGCGGTGGGCCAGCTCCTCGGCCTCACCGGGCGGCGGTGCAGCGGGCACGATGCCGTCCAGCAGCAGGTCCCAGGCGTCGGCGACCGGCGCGGCGTCATGGCGCATCCGGGCCCGCTTCGTCGCCAGGTAGCGTGCGTTCTCCGAGCGCTCGGACACCACGAGCCCCCGCCGCTCGACGACACGGATCCCCAGGTCCGCCAGGGCCTCCTCCTTGGCGGGATTCCCGGAGAGGAGGCGCACGGCCCTGATCCCGAGGTCCTGCAGGATCTCGGCGGCCTGGTCGTACCGGCGCGCGTCGACCGGCAGACCGAGCGCGGTGTTCGCATCCACGGTATCGATCCCCTGGTCCTGGAGTGCGTACGCCTTGAGCTTCGCGAGCAGGCCGATCCCGCGACCTTCGTGTCCACGGACGTACACCACGGCGCCACGACCCTCGCGGGCGATCTCCGCGAGCGCAGCGTCGAGCTGCTCCCCGCAGTCGCAGCGCCATGATCCGAGGGCATCCCCGGTCAGGCACTCGCTGTGGACCCGCACGAGCGGCGGCGCCGCGGTCGTGTCGGTCGCGTCGTCGTCGATCCCCTGCGCGAGCACCACGTGTTCCGTCCCGCCGCCGTCGCGGTAGCCGATCAGCCGGAAGGTCCCGTGCCGCGTGGGCAGCACCGTCTCCGCGACCCGCTCCACGCTGGCGGGGACGGACGGGAACGCGGACGGGAAGGAGCGGACGGGCTGGGCGGGCATGCAACAACCTTAGGAGCGGTGCGGAACAGGGCGAAAACGTGCGTCATCCTTTGAACGGGATCGGCGGACGGTTTATTGCTCCTGCGCGGGGCGCCGCACGCCGGCCGCGGCTCGTCCGAGGACGTCGCGGAGGGCGAGCACGGCGGGTCTGCGCGCGCCGGCCCGGCGTGCCGAGGTGAAGATGGATCGCCGCGGGTCCTCGTCGAGGTCGAGGAGCCGGACGGGGACGCTCCGCCCGGTCCACACGAGATCCGGCATGAGCGCGACGGCGTTGCCGGACTCGATGAGCCGGATCTGGGCCTGGAGATCGGCGGTCTCGTAGCGCACGTCCGGTTCGAACCCGGCACGGCGGCATGCCTGCTCCGCCCAGTGGCGGGACGCGGCACCCCTCGGTTCCATCACCCAGGCCGCGTCCGCGGCATCCGCCACCGTGGTGATGGCCGTGACGGCGCGTCCCCCTGTCCGCGGGACGGCGAGGCGGATCGCGTCCTGGGTGAGCGGTACGTGGTCCAGTTCCGCATGGCGCGGGGCGGCGTGCCCGGGGTACTGCTCGGCGATGACGAGATCGAAGTCGCGGGCGAAGGTCTCGTACAGCGCCCTCTCCGGTTCGCGCTGCACCATCTCCACCCGGACCTCGGGGTAGTCCCGGTTCATGGCCGTCAGGGCGTCGGGCATCAGCGCGAGCGCCGCGGACTGGAACACGGCGACCCGCACGGTCCCCGAGACCGTGGTCAGCGACGCCGCGAGGTCGGCCTCGGCCCGCTCCAGGGTTTCGAGCAGTTCCGCCGTGTGCGCGACGAGCACCTCGGCCTGCGGCGTCAGGACCACGCGCCGTCCGGTCTTCCGCAGGAGTTCGACGCCCACTTCCTTCTCCAGCAGGGCCAGTTGCTGCGACACGGAGGACGGGCTGTAGCTGAGGGCCGCGGCGACGTCGGCGAGCGTGCCGCGGATCTTGAGCTCCCTGAGCAGGCGCAGTCTCCGCAGGTCCAGCACCGTGCCTCCAGGGGTCGTTCCCGCGGTCCCGGTTCTTCGGTTCCGCTGACGAATACCCTTCGGTATTCATCGCTTTTCCCCATCCTACGGCCGGTCGATACTGGGACGTGAAGTAGCTGCTTCATCCTGTGCCCGGCGTGAGCCGACCGACCGAGAGCCGTTGCCATGACAACCCAGATCCCGCCCCTCGAGGGCTTCGCCGCCACAGCGGCCACCCCCGACCCGTCCGTCGACACCCACCCGGTGAACGACGGCGGCCCCACCCGCTTCCTCGCCGTGCCCGGCGGGACCACCGAGATCCCGGCGACGCTGCCCGAGGAATCCGTCGCGCTCGTGCGGCGCTGGCTCACCGAGGCGTCGAAGGTGCCCGTGGACGCCTCCGCACAGCAACTGGCAGGCGTCCTGAAGGATCCGAACGGACTGGCCTTCACGGTCGGCTTCGTGGACGGCGTCATCCGTCCGGAGGACCTCTCGGTCGCGGCGCGCAACCTCGGCGCCATCGCGCCCATGGTGCCCGGCTTCCTCCCCTGGTACATGCGCGCTGCCGTGAAGATCGGCGCCGGCGTCGCCCCCGTCCTCCCCCAGGTAGTCATCCCGATCGCGCGGCGCGTGCTGCGCGAGATGGTGGGACACCTCATCATCGACGCCTCGGAGGCGAAGCTCGGCCGCTCGATCGCGAAGATCCGGCGCGAGGGGATCCGCCTGAACGTCAACCTCCTCGGTGAGGCCGTGCTGGGCGACCGGGAGGCCGAGCGCCGCCTCGAGGGGACCGTCCGCCTGCTCGAGCGCCCGGATGTCGACTACGTGTCCATCAAGGTGTCCTCCACCGTGGCTCCGCACCCCGCGTGGGCGTTCGAGGAGGCCGTGGAGCACGTGGCCGAGAAGCTGACGCCCCTCTACACCCTGGCCGCGCGGTCCGGGTCGAGGAAGTTCATCAACCTCGACATGGAGGAGTACAAGGACCTCGACCTGACGATCGCGGTCTTCACCAAGATCCTGGACCGTCCCGAGTTCCTCGACCTGGAAGCCGGGATCGTGCTGCAGGCCTACCTGCCGGATTCCCTCGCAGCGATGATCCGCCTCCAGGAGTGGTCCGCCGCCCGGCGGGCGCGCGGTGGCGCGGGCATCAAGGTGCGCGTCGTCAAGGGCGCGAACCTGCCCATGGAGACCGTGGAAGCCTCGCTGCACGACTGGCCGCTCGCCACCTGGGGCTCAAAGCAGCAGTCCGACACCCACTACAAGCGCGTCCTCAACTACGCACTGCAGCCCGGCCGGGTGGAGAACGTCCGGATCGGCGTGGCCGGCCACAACCTCTTCGACCTCGCCTTCGCCTGGCTCCTCGCCGGCGACCGGGGCGTGCGGCACGGGATCGAGTTCGAGATGCTCCTCGGCATGGCCCAGGGGCAGGCCGAGGCGGTCAAGCGCGATGTGGGCTCCCTCCTGCTCTACACACCCGTGGTTCACCCGAGCGAGTTCGACGTCGCCATCGCCTACCTGATCCGCCGTCTGGAGGAGGGCGCGAGCCAGGACAACTTCATGTCCGCCGTCTTCGAGCTCACCGAGAACGAGGCCCTGTTCGAGCGCGAGAAGAACCGGTTCCTCGCCTCGCTGGGCGATCTCGACGACACCGTTCCGGCGCCGAACCGCCGGCAGGATCGCACCCGTCCCGAGCCGGCCCACCCGGGCACCGGCTTCGTGAACACCCCGGACACCGATCCCTCGCTCCCCGCGAACCGCGCCTGGGGCCGGGCCATCCTGGATCGCGTCCCCACCTCGCAGCTCGGGAACGACCTCGTGGCAGCGACGACGCTCACCCGCGCCGAGGACCTCGAGGAAGCCGTCGCCGGTGCCGTCGCGGCGTCGGGTGACTGGGGCTCCCTGACCGGTGCCGAGCGGGCCGTGATCCTGCACCGGGCCAGCGACGCCCTCGAGGCCCGCCGTGCCGAGCTCATGGAGGTCATGGCCGCCGAGACCGGCAAGACGCTGGACCAGGCCGACCCGGAGATCTCCGAGGCCGTCGACTTCGCCCACTACTACGCGGAGCGTGCCCGCGACCTCGACGACGTCGACGGTGCCGCCTTCTCCCCGGTACGGCTCACCGTCGTCACCCCGCCGTGGAACTTCCCCGTCGCGATCCCGGCCGGCTCCACCCTCGCCGCCCTCGCCGCCGGCTCGGCGGTCATCATCAAGCCCGCCTCCCAGGCCCGCCGCTCCGGTTCGGTCATGGTGGACGCCCTCTGGGCGGCCGGTGTGCCGCGCGAGGTCCTGCGCCTCGTGCAGCTCGAGGAGAACGAGCTCGGCCGCCGGCTCATCGCCGACCCGCGCGTGGACCGGGTGATCCTCACCGGTGGATACGAGACCGCGGAACTCTTCCGCTCCTTCCGGACGGACCTGCCGCTACTCGCCGAGACGTCGGGCAAGAACGCGGTGATCGTGACGCCGAGTGCCGACCTCGACCTCGCGGCGAAGGACGTGGCGCAGTCGGCCTTCGGGCACGCAGGGCAGAAGTGCTCGGCGGCGTCGCTCGTGATCCTCGTGGGAAGCGCCGCCACATCGCACCGCTTCCGCAATCAGCTGCTGGACGCCGTCGCCTCCCTCACCGTGGGCTACCCCGAGGACCCCACCACGCAGATGGGGCCCGTCATCGAACCGGCCGCGGGCAAGCTCCTCGACGGGTTGACGACCCTCGGCGAGGGTGAGTCCTGGCTGATCGAACCGCAGAAGCTCGATGCCGGCGGTCGGCTCTGGAGCCCCGGCGTCCGTGACGGCGTGAAGCGCGGGTCCACCTACCACCTCACGGAGTACTTCGGGCCGATCCTCGGTATCATGACGGCCGCCACCCTCGAGGAGGCCATCGCGCTGCAGAACGACATCGACTACGGCCTCACCTCGGGCATCCACTCCCTCGACAGCAAGGAGATCGCCATCTGGCTGGCCGGTGTCCAGGCCGGGAACCTGTACGTCAACCGCGGGATCACCGGCGCGATCGTGCAGCGGCAGCCGTTCGGCGGGTGGAAGAAGTCGGCGGTCGGCGCAGGAACGAAGGCCGGAGGCCCCAACTACCTCGCGGGTCTCGGCTCCTGGTCGGCCAGGGAGTCCACCGCCGACGCCGCGCCGCTGGCCGGCGCCGCTCCCCTGCTCACGGCGGCCCGGTCCGCGGGACTGCCGGAGGCGGACCTCGCCCGGCTGGCGCGCTCGGCGGCGTCGGACGCCGAGGCGTGGACCGGCGAGTTCGGTGCCGTGCGGGACGTCTCCGCGCTCTCGGCCGAGCGCAACCTCTTCCGGTACGTCGCCCACCCGGTCACCGTCCGGCTCGCGGAAGGTGCGCCGGTCTCCGATCTCGTCCGCGTGCTGCTGGCCGCCCGCGCCGCCGGCGCCCCGGTCTCCGTCTCGAGCGCCGTCGAGCTGCCTGCGGCGCTCCGCCCCGTCGTCGCCGCGCAGGCCGAGAGCCTCACGACGGAGGACGATGCGGCCTGGCTCGCCACTGCGTCGACCTCGGCGGCACGCCGCGTCCGACTCATCGGAGCCGGCGCGTCCGAGCTCGCCGTCGCGACGGGCGGACGCCCGGACCTCGCGGTCTACGCACAGCCGGTGACGGAGTCGGGGCGCGTGGAACTCCTGCCGTTCCTGCAGGAACAGGCGATCAGCATCACCGCTCACCGCTTCGGTACGCCGAACGCGCTGACGGAGGGAATCATCCCGTCCCACCAGGAGCGGTCGGTGTAGCCCACCGCCTCTGGCAGAATCGGTCCGACACTACTCGAGCCCGTCTAGGGCGGCCGGAAGGATCTGCCCCGTGGGAGATGCCAGCAGCACCCCACCCCGGGATCCACGGCGTCGGGCGTGGGTCCCGGGTCTCCTCGTCATGGCGGGCGGCGTTGCCATCACGCTGTTCCTCGCATCCCTCCAGACGCTCCTCGGGGCCCTCGTCATCGCGCTGCTCCTCGGGATGCTCCTCGGGAACTCCGGGCTGTACACGGCCTCCCTGCGCCCGGGGATCGGCGGAGGGACCAAGCGGCTCCTGCGCGCGGGCGTGGTGCTGCTCGGACTCCAGCTGGCCCTGCCCGACATCCTCGCTCTCGGGCCGCAGGTCATCCTGCTGATCGTCGCGTGCGTCGTCCTCAGCTTCTACGGAACCCTCTGGCTGGGGCGGCGCTTCGGACTGAGCCGCTCCGGATCCCTGCTCATGGCGGCCGGCTTCTCGATCTGCGGAGCGACGGCCGTCGCCGGGATGCAGGGCATCGTCGAGGCGGACGACGACGAGGTGGCCTCCGCCGTCGCGATGGTCACCCTCTACGGCTCCCTCATGATCATCGTCCTGCCCCTGGCGAACGCCGTGATCGGCCTCGATGCGACCCGCTTCGGGGTCTGGTCCGGGCTGGCCGTCCACGAGGTCGCGCAGGTCGTCGCGGTGGCGAGCACGGCGGGCACCGTGGCGCTGGCGTCGGCCACGGTGGTGAAGCTCGGTCGCGTCCTCATGCTCGCCCCGGTGGCCGCCATCGCCAGCATCGGTGAGCGACGTCGCTCCTCCGCAGGCCTGCACGCCGCCACGACCGAGGCCGGCACCGTGTGGCCGAACGCCTCGACGCCCGGTCCGACGACCGGCGGGAGGATGGTGGCGGGTTCCTCGGACACGGGCGCGGCCCGTCGCGCCACACCCGTGGTTCCGCTCTTCGTCGTCGGTTTCCTCGCGATGGTGGTCCTGCGATCGCTCGGGGTCCTCCCGCAGCCCGCCCTGGACATCGGCCGGACCGTCACGACCATCCTGCTCGCTGCGGGCATGTTCGGCCTGGGGGCGGGCATCGACCTGCGGAGACTGCTGCGCACCGGCGGGCGCTTCGCCGCCGTGGGTGCCGCGGCGACCACCCTGCTGGCGGGGCTGTCACTCCTGGGCGTCGTCGTCCTCACCTGAGGACCGACCCTTCACCGCGACGTCGGCGCAGCGTGCACCGCGACGTCAGCGCAGCCCGGTGCTCCGCTCCAGCGCCAGCCCGATCAGTTCGTCGATGAGCTCGGTGTAGCCGAGACCCGATTTCGCCCACATCTGCGGATACATGCTGATCGGCGTGAAGCCCGGCATGGTGTTGATCTCGTTGATGACCAGCCGACCGTCCGGCGTGTAGAAGAAGTCGACGCGTGAGAGCCCCTCGCCGCCGATCGCGTCGAACGCCTCCCCGGCGAGGACCCGGACGCGATCGATGACGTCGCCCGGGAGATCAGCCGGACAGGACAGTTCCGCGGCTGCACCGTCCACGTACTTTGCCTCGAAGTCGTACCACGCGTGATCGCCCGGCTGCATCGCGATCTCGCCGGGCAGGGACGTCCGGGGGCCGTCGAGGCCCCGGCCCTGCAGCACGGCGACCTCGATCTCGCGGCCCTCGATACCGGCCTCGATCACCACCTTGGGATCGAAGGCCCGCGCCTTCTCGATCGCGGCGCGGAGCCCGCCGGCGTCCTCGACCCGGCTGATGCCCATCGAGGAGCCCGCACGCGCCGGCTTGACGAACAGGGGGAAGCCGAGGGCGGCAGCCCGCTCGCAGGAGTCGTCGGGGGCGGTGCGCCACTGCCGGTCCGAGACCACGGCATAGGGACCCACCTCGAGGCCCGCGGCGGCGAACACCACCTTCATGAAGTGCTTGTCCATGCCGACCGCGGAGGCCAGCACCCCGGCTCCGACGTACCGCATGTCCGCCATCTCGAGCAGGCCCTGCAGGGTGCCGTCCTCGCCGAACGGGCCGTGGAGCAGGGGCAGCACCACGTCCACCCCGCCGAGGCTCTCGGGCACGGACCCGGGCGCGGCCACGAGGAGTTCCTGTCCCGCACCACCGTCGGCGGTACCCATCACCACGGCCTGCGCGGTCGCTGTCACCTCGGGCAGGACATCGGAACGAAGCGACCAGGCCGCAGGATCGGCCGAGACGAGCGACCACTGGCCGCTCTTCGCGATGCCCACGGGGATGACGTCGTAGCGGGAGCGGTCGATCGCCTCGAGGACACCCGCCGCGGTCACGCAGCTGACGGCGTGCTCGCTCGACCGGCCGCCGAACAGGACGAGGACGCGGGGCTTGGACGGGGCTGGAGTCTCGGTGGTCACGGTGCGTGATCGCCTTCCGGCTTGAGGTTGCGGGCCAGCAGCCGCGGCCCGAGGTCGTTGACGGAGAGGCGTCCCTGCAGCACGGCCACCACGCTCGCCGTGATGGGCATGTCGACACCGAGCTTCGTCGCGGAGTCGAGGACGGCATGCGCCGACTTGATGCCCTCCGCGGTCTGGTTCATGCGCACCGTCACCTGGTCGAGGGTCAGGCCCTGGCCGAGCAGGTGCCCGGCGGTGTGGTTGCGCGAGAGGGCGGAGGAGCACGTGGCGATGAGGTCGCCCATGCCCGCCAGTCCGGCCATGGTCTCGGGGCGCCCGCCCAGGGCGACGGCGAGGCGCGTGGTCTCGGCGAGGCCGCGCGTGATGACGGAGGCCTTGGTGTTGTCACCCATGCGGCGGCCCTCGCAGATGCCGACCGCCAGCGCGATCACGTTCTTGACGATGCCGCCGATCTCCACCCCGATCACGTCCGTTGAGGTGTACGGGCGGAAGTAGGAGGCCGTGCACGCGGCGGCGATCCAGGTCGCCGTGTCGTGGTCGGGGCACGCGACGACCGACGCCGTCGGCTCCTCCCGGGCGATCTCCATGGCCAGGTTCGGCCCGGACAGCACGGCGATCCGTTCGGCCGGCAGCGCGAGCTCCTCGGCGATCACCTCGCTCATGCGCGCGTCCGTGCCGACCTCGAGGCCCTTCATGAGGGATACGACGACGGCGTGGGACGGGATGAGGGGCCGCCAGGCGGGCAGCTGGGCGCGCAGCGTCTGCGCGGGGACGGCGAGGACCACGAGGTCGCTGTCCACGAGGACGGCGTCGATCTCCGCCGAGGCGGAGACGTTGCCCGGGAGCCGGGTGTCCCCGAGGTACCGCGAGTTGCGGTGGTGCACGGAGATCTCCTCCGCCACCTCCGGGCGTCTGGACCACAGCACGACGTCGGTGTCCGGAGCCGCATCGGCCAGCACCTTCGCGAAGGTGGTCCCCCAGCTCCCGGAGCCGAGGACGGCGATCTTCCGGGGGGCACCGTCGGGGCGTACCGCGACGGCGTGGTGGGCAGTACCGGGCGCGCCGGTCTCCGAATCGCTCACGATGCAGCTCCCGACTCTTCGGCGGACGGCGGATCCCCGGCGTTCCCGCCCGTCGCACCGATATCACGGCCGGTCGACGTCTGCTGCTTCGCGGCCGGATCCCAGCGCTCCGTGGGCGCCAGTTCACCGCGCAGCTCGGCGAGCAGCTCCGTGATCGCATCGAGGATGCGCTCCGTCGCGGCGTCGAGGGTGGTGCGGGTCAGCGGGGCACCTCGGAACTCGCTGAGGTCCACGGGTTCACCGACCAGGACGCGGGCACGCTTGCGTGGGACCAGGTGGAAGCGCCTGGCGTAGCGGGGGAAGACCTCGTGGGCCCCCCACTGGGCGATCGGCACGACGGGCGCCCCGGTCTGCAGGGCGAGCCGCGCCGCACCCGTCCGCCCCTTCATCGGCCACAGGTGGGGGTCCCTGGTCAGCGTGCCCTCGGGGTAGATGATGATGCCGCCGTTGTCCGCGAGCACCTCGCGCGCGGCCTCCAGCGATCGGTTGGCCCCGGCGGAGCTGCGCTCCACCGGCACCTGGCGGATGACGCGCAGGATGGACCCGATCACGGGCACGGAGAAGAGCGACGCCTTCGCCATGAAGTGCGGCATGACACCCTGGTTGTACAGGAAGTGGCCCACCACGATCGGATCGATCTCGGTCACGTGGTTCGGGCAGACGATCATGCCGGTCCCCCGGGGGAGCCGCTCCTGGCCCCGCCACTCCTTGGCCATCATGGCGTTCATGACCGGCCTCACCCAGGAGGCGAGGAAGGTGAACATGGCGCGCGAACCCCGTGGTTCCCCCATGTGCCCGAACCGCCTAGGAGACTGCCACGGCGTCAGCCGGGGCATCCTCCGTGATGTCGAAGTCGGCGCCGAGGCCCTCGAGCTTGTCCTGGAAGCGCTCGTACCCGCGGTTGATCAGCTCGATCCCGGTGACCCGGGAGACGCCGTCGGCCGCGAGCGCGGCGATGAGGTGGCTGAAGCCGCCGCGCAGGTCGGGGATGTCGATGTCGGCCCCGCGGAGCTGGGTGGGTCCGGAGATGACGGCGGAGTGGAGGAAGTTGCGCTGCCCGAACCGGCACGGCACGCTGCCGAGGCATTCGCGGTGCACCTGGATGTTCGCGCCCATCCGGATGAGGGCCTCCGTGAAGCCGAAGCGGTTCTCGTACACGGTCTCATGCACGATCGACACTCCCGCCGCCTGGGTCAGCGCGACGACGAGGGGCTGCTGCCAGTCGGTCATGAAGCCGGGGTGCACATCGGTCTCGAGGACCAGCGGCGAGAGCGGACCGCCCGGATGGTAGAAGCGGATGCCGTCGTCGTCGACGTCGAACGCGCCGCCGATCTTCCGGTAGGTGTTGAGGAAGGCCGTGAGGTCCAGCTGACGGGCGCCCTCGACATAGATGTCGCCCTGCGTCACGAGGGCGGCGGACGCCCAGGACGCGGTCTCGTTGCGGTCCGAGATGGCCTTGTGGTTGTAGCCGGTGAGCTCCTTGACGCCCTCGATGCGGATCACGCGGTCCGTCTGCACCGTGATGATCGCGCCCATCTTCTGCAGGACGGCGATGAGGTCCATGATCTCGGGCTCGACGGCGGCACCGGAGAGCTCGGTGATGCCGTCGGCGCGGATCGCGGTGAGGAGCACCTGCTCCGTCGCGCCGACGCTGGGGTACGGGAGCGTCAGCTTCGCGCCGTGGAGGCCCTTGGGAGCGGAGATGGAGATGCCACCGGGACGCTTGTCGACGACGGCGCCGAAGTTGCGGAGCACCTCGAGGTGGTAGTCGATGGGGCGGTCACCGATCTTGCAGCCGCCGAGATCGGGGATGAACGCCTCACCGATGCTGTGCATCAGTGGACCGCAGAAGAGGATGGGGATGCGCGAGTCACCGGCGTGGGCGTCGATGTCCTTGGAGCGGGCCATCTTCGCGTCGCTTGGGTCCATGGTGAGGTCCCCGGTCACGGGATCCTTGGTCACCTTCACGCCGTGCAGCTGCAGGAGGCTGGTGACGACATCGACGTCCTTGATCTCCGGCACGTTCCGGAGGACCGACGGCGTGTTGCCGAGGAGAGAGGCGACCATGGCCTTCGGGACGAGGTTCTTCGCACCGCGAACGGATACCTTGCCCCTCAACGGAATGCCGCCGCGAATGGTGAGAACGCTACCCATGGATACCTAGTTTCTTCATACGTTGAACCCCCGCGGACTCGAAAATGCCCGTTACAAGCATAGGAGCACCACGGAGCAGACAGAAATACAAGGGTACTTGGTGCACTCCCTGTTCGGTGAGAGCAACCGGTGAGGGTGCGTCGTCATTCCTGTCCGCCGGTCGGCGGCCCGTGATGCGCCCGGCACCCCGAGCCGACAGTCCGAGCCGGCGCAGCGACCCACGCCGCAGCCGCTGCCGCCGGGCGGGACGCGCCGCTCAGGAGCGCGCGGGCAGCGTCAGGGGCTTGTGGGCGGGGCGCCGGGCCTCGAAGGACGTGATGTGTTCCTCCTGCCGCAGGGTGAGCCCGATGTCGTCGAGGCCCTCGAGGAGCCGCCAGCGCGTGTAGTCGTCGAGCTGGAAGGGTGCGCTGACCGCGCCGCACTGGACGGTGCGGGCCTGGAGGTCCACGGTCACCGTGGTGCCCGGCTCGTTCTCCAGCACCTTCCAGATGAGTTCGATGTCGTCCTGGGCGACCTGCGCCGCGACGAGCCCCTGCTTGCCCGAGTTGCCCCGGAAGATGTCCGCGAACCGGGAGGAGAGCACGGCACGGAAGCCGTAGTCCTTCAGCGCCCAGACGGCGTGCTCGCGGGAGGACCCGGTGCCGAAGTCCGGGCCGGCGACGAGCACCGAGCCGCGCGTGTACGGCTCGCGGTTCAGGATGAACTCCCTGTCCTTGCGCCACTCGGCGAAGAGCGCATCCTCGAATCCGGTGCGGGTGATCCGCTTGAGGTACACCGCGGGGATGATCTGGTCGGTGTCGATGTTGCTCTGGCGCAGCGGCACGCCGATCCCGGTGTGCGTGGTGATCTTCTCCATGGAACGGCTCCTAGGCAGCAGGGACGGAGGACGGGGTCGTGACGTGGACACCGGTGCCGCCGGGTAGCGGGCCGAGGTCCGACGGCGAACTCAGGGTGCCTCGGACGGCCGTCGCAGCGGCGACGACGGGCGAGACGAGGTGCGTGCGCCCACCCTTGCCCTGGCGTCCTTCGAAGTTGCGGTTCGAGGTCGAGGCGCAGCGCTCCCCCGGGGCGAGCTGGTCGGGGTTCATCCCCAGGCACATCGAGCACCCGGCGAAGCGCCATTCTGCGCCGAAGTCCTTGAAGACGCGGTCCAGCCCCTCGGCCTCCGCCTGCAGGCGGACGCGGGCCGAACCCGGCACCACCATCATCCGGATCGCAGGATCCTTCTCGCGTCCCCGGATGATGTCAGCGGCGATCCGGAGATCCTCGATCCGGCTGTTGGTGCAGGAGCCGAGGAAGACGGTGTCCACGCGGATGTCCTTCATGGCCGTTCCGGGCTCCAGGGCCATGTACTCCAGGGCCCTGCTGCAGGCGGCCCTGTCGTTCTCGTCGGCGAAGTCCTCCGGTGCCGGGACGGACTGCGAGAGCGAGACGCCCTGGCCCGGGTTGGTGCCCCACGTGACGAAGGGCTCGAGATCGTTCGCGTCGAGGAACACCTCGGCGTCGAAGACGGCGTCGTCGTCCGTGCGCAGTTCTCGCCAGTCGGCGACGGCGGCGTCCCAGTCCGCGCCCTGCGGTGCGTGCGGCCGCCCCTTCAGGTAGTCGAAGGTGGTTTCGTCCGGCGCCACCATCCCGGCACGGGCTCCCGCCTCGATGGACATGTTGCAGATGGTCATGCGCGCTTCCATGGACAGCGACCGGATGGCGGAGCCGCGGTACTCGAGCACGTAGCCCTGGCCGCCGCCCGTGCCGATCTTCGCGATGACCGCGAGAATGATGTCCTTCGAGGTGACACCCGGCTTCAGCGTCCCCTCGACCGTGATGCCCATCGTCCGGAACGGCTTCAGGGACAGCGTCTGGGTGGCCATGACGTGCTCCACCTCCGAGGTGCCGATGCCCATGGCGAGGGCACCGAAGGCCCCGTGCGTGGAGGTGTGCGAATCACCGCAGACGACGGTGAGGCCCGGCTGGGTCAGGCCGAGCTGCGGACCCACCACATGGACGATGCCCTGCTCGGCGTCGCCCAGCGAGTGCAGGCGGACGCCGAACTCGCGGCAGTTGGCCCGCAGGGTGTCGATCTGGGTGCGGCTCGTGAGATCGGCGATCGGCTTGTCGATGTCGATCGTCGGCGTGTTGTGGTCCTCGGTGGCGATCGTCAGGTCTGGACGTCGCAGCGGTCGCCCGGCGAGGCGGAGGCCCTCGAAGGCCTGCGGGGAGGTCACCTCGTGCACGAGGTGCAGGTCGATGTAGAGGAGGTCGGGCTGGGCCTCGGCGCCGACCACGTCACCCTTGCGGACCACGTGCGCGTCCCAGACCTTCTCTGCCAGTGTCTTGCCCATGACGGTCGTCCTCACTCTGTTCCTCGATGTCTCCCCGGGCTGTTCCCCGAACGTGTTGGTCGCAAGGGGGCCCCGGTGCCACCCACTCAACCAGCGCCGGCGGGTCAGGGCCAGCCGGACGGCTTGCGTCTCAGATAATGAGACGGCAATATCATCCTATGGACAATTCTAGCGGCGTCGGCGTCATCGACAAGGCCGCGCTCGTACTCGACGCCCTCGAAGCCGGACCCACGACGCTCGCCCAGCTGGTGTCCTCGACGGGCCTCGCACGGCCGACGGTCCACCGTCTCGCGCTGGCCCTCACCCACCACCGGCTCGTGGGCCGTGACATGCAGGGCCGCTTCGTCCTCGGCAGCAGGCTCGTCGAGCTGGCGTCGGCAGCCGGTGAGGACCGCCTGATCGCCGCCGCGGGGCCGGTGCTGCTGGGTCTCCGCGACGCGACCGGGGAGAGCGCGCAGCTCTTCCGGCGGCAGGGCGACTGGCGCGTCTGCGTCGCCTCCGCCGAGCGGCCGGTGGGCCTGCGGGACACCATCCCCGTCGGCACACAGCTGTCCATGCGCGCCGGGTCGGCGGCCCAGTGCCTGTTGGCCTGGGAGGACCACGACCGCCTCCTCAAGGGCCTGCAGAACGCCCGCTTCACGCCGACGGTCCTGGCCGGGGTCCGACGCCGGGGCTGGGCACAGAGCCTCGGCGAGCGGGAGGCCGGCGTCGCCTCGGTGTCCGCGCCGGTCAGGGGACCCTCCGGCCGGGTCATCGCCGCCGTCTCGATCTCGGGACCCATGGAACGGCTGACGCGGCAGCCCGGCCGGATCCATGCGGAAGTCGTCTCCGATGCCGCCCGGCAACTCACCCTGGCCGTGGGCAAGGCCGCCGACTGACATGGCCGCCGAGACACCAGCGGACTCCCCGCGGCAGGACACGGCCCCTCCTCTGCCGGCCCCCGGCCTCGGGAGCGACGGCACGGCGCCGGCTTCCGGGACGGACCTCCCGGGTGGGACGGCGCCGTCCCACCGTTACGCCGTCTTCCTGCGGGGCGTCAATGTCGGCGGGATCACCCTGCGGATGGCGGATCTGCGGGAACTCCTCGCCGGGTTGCCGCTCCGGGACGTGGCGACGGTCCTCGCGAGCGGCAATGCCACCTGTACCTCGGATCTCGACCCGCAGGCGTTGAGGACGGCCGTCCAGGACGCCCTGCGCCGCCGCTTCGCGTACGAGGCGTGGGTCGTCGTCGTCGAGCACGGCGACCTGGTGACCCTGGCGGCATCCGCGCCGGTGGGGGCCGCCGACCCCGGAGGCGATCGGACGGCTCGTGCCGCGACTCCCGATCAGCACACGTACGTGACCTTCTTCACCGACCCTGCCGAGCGCGACGCACTCCTCGCGGAGGCGCGCGATCTCGCCGACCGCCCCGTCCTCCTCGAGGGCGCTCCCGCGGTTGCCTGGTGCTCGCCGAAGGGCAGCTCCACCGACGTCCCCCTCGCCAGGATCCTGGCGCTGTCCCGCTACGCCGCCGTCTCGACCACCCGCAACATCAACACCGTGCACAGGGTCCTCCGGCTGCTCGACGCGTGACGGGACGCCCGGACGCACCGGGTCGACGAGGAGCGGCACAATGGGACCTGTCGCCGGAGGGCCGGGCGGCGTCCGGATGTACGAGCCGGCGCGCGGATCCCTCCGCCCGCGCCGACCCCGGAGAACCAGCAGAAGGACAGACATGCGCCTCATCGCCCAGGATTGCTACCGCCTCGAACACCAGAAGGGGTCGCACGGTTTCGTCGTCGCAGGCGCGGGACGCGCTGCCGTCATCGACCCGGGGATGACGTCAGGGTTCGACGGCGTCCTCGCGGAGCTGCGCGCCAACGAGGAGATGACGGGCCGCATCACCGATATCGTCCTGACCCACTACGACGTCGACCACGCACAGGTGGCCGCCAAGCTCCAGGCGGCCCTCGGAGCGACCGTGTGGATCGGTGCGGCGGACGCCGACGTGCTCCGCGGACGGCTGGCGCCGAAGACCCTGTTCCGGAAGCTCCTGCAGAGGATCGCCCGCGTGACACTCCCGGAGGGTGCCCGGGAGCTCGACGGCTGCGGCGAGATCTTCTCGGGCCTGGAGTACCTGCCGGCGCCGGGTCACACACCCGGCCACTACGCCTACCAGTGGCGTGGGGTCCTGTTCACCGGCGATGCGGCACTGGTCGGAGCGGACGGCACGCTCCGCGACTTCTACGCCCCGCTGATCAACGACCGGGCGGTCGCCGCCCGCACCGTGCAGCTCCTCGCCGAACGGATCCGCACGAGGTCGGTCGAGTGGGTCTGCTCCGGCCACAGCCCGATCGCCCGCACCGCGTCCTCCTGATACCGGGGGCGCGCTGGTCTTCGGCGCGCGTCCCGACCGGCCGGTTCCACTGGTCGTCCTCACCGGCCGACCCCACCGGCCGACCCCACCCCCTCTCCCCACCCGCTGTCCCCAGCGCCGGTTCTCAGCGCCGGTTCTCAGCGCCGGTTCTCAGCGCCGGTTCTCAGCGCCGGTTCTCAGCGGCCGGACAAGGCGGCCCGCACTGCGGAACCGAAGGCGTTGCACCGCTGCACCTCCCCGGCGACGGGGAGCAGCACCACGTCGTCGGCCACGCGTGAACAGGCTGCGAGGAGTCGCCGGCGCACGCGGGAGGCGCGCCGGGCTGCACCCCAGCGCGCCAGGAGTGCGGCCAGGACCGCGAGCAGGAGTCCCGCGGCGAGTCCCCCGAGGATGAGCAGGGTGGGGACGGGGAAGCCCTCGACGCGCGGGACGTCGATGGCGGGCAGCTGGAGGAACCCCAGGACGGCGAGCACCCCGAGCCAGGCCAGGCCGGCGACGAGGGCCGCGAAGGCCACCCACTGGAGGACCCCGAAGACGCTCCACCAGGCTCGCCGGCCGCTCTCCAGGTCCGTGCCGGTGACGGCAGAATCGAGGTCGTCGGTGACGTGGTCCGCGGTGCCGCGGGCCGCATCGCGGATGGACGTACGCCACGGCTCGACGGCGTCCCCCGCCGCTGCATCCCCGAAGACCCGCAGTGCGTGGTCGACGCGCGCGCGCTGTGCCGGCTGCGCGAACGGCAGCGAGGACGTCCGCAGCTCGGGTGCGAGGTCGCGGGACCGGAGGTTCAGGCGGCGCAGCGGATCGGGGCGTAGCCCGGCGATCCAGCGGGTCACGGGCCAGCCGGCAGTGGCGTGGGCGTCACGGCGATAGGAGCTGCGCACGGCGTCCACCACGACCTGCACGCCGGCTGCCGTTCCGAGTTCGTCGCCCAGTGCCTCCCGCGCTGCCTCCGACGGCGGCCGGATCGGCTGATCGGGGGCGAAGGGCACGAGCTCGGCGGCGGATCGGGCGGCATCGGCGGCCATCCTGCGTGTCGCTGCGGCGCGGGTCTCCGCGAGCGCACGGATCTGGTCCGCCAGGACATCGATGCCGAGCCCTGTCCTGGCCGAGACCGGCACCACCACGACATTCCGCAGCCCCTCGCCGGCGAGGATGGCCGAGAGGGACGCGGTGACGGCCCCGACGTCCTCCGGGTCGAGGCGGTCCACCTGGTTGAGCGCCACCAGGGTCACCGCCTCATGGGTGGCGAGGTCGCGGAGGAAGTCGTGGTGCAAGGCGGCGTCCGCGTACTTCTGCGGATCCACGACCCACAGCAGGACGTCCACCTGCCCGGTCAGGCGGGCCACGACTCCTCGGTGCGCGAGGGCGGTGGAGTCGAAGTCCGGCAGATCGAGCAGGATCAGCCCCGGAATGCTGTCCGACGGCTCGGCAGGTGGCGCCGGTGGCGCCGTGCGGACGGTCGACCGCGCAGCCGGACGGCGCCGCAGCCGGCGCAGGAAGCCCCTGCGGGGGGCACCATCCGCGCCGCCGGAATCCCGTCGTGCCGCCTTCGTCCCGATCGCGCGCGCGCCACTGTCCGCGCCACCGGTCGCACGGGTACCTGCATCGGAGGAGGGCTGATCGCGGTCGCCGTGGTTGCGGACAGCAGCGCCGGCCCCGACGTCGTCGTGCCCGTCGTCGATCGCGGCCCCCGGGACCAGCGGCGTCCCCTCGGGTAGTTCCACCCGCTGCCGCACATCGAGCCAGTCGAGCAGTTCGTCGCTGCCGTGCCGCCCCCAGACGAGGGCCAGGGGTTCCGACGTCGTCGGGCGACGGGCGGCCACGCGGGCCGCAGCCGTGCCGCTCAGCGCGTTCACCAGGGAGGACTTCCCGCTGCCGGTCGGACCGAACACCCCGACGACGGTGTGGTCGGCGGACAGCGAGCGGCGCACGCCGGCCCGGTCCAGGGCGACGGAGAGCCGCTGGAGGTGGTCCTCCGGCAATCGGTCCAGACCGAGCTCGTACGCGTCCTGCAGGTGGTCCAGGACGACGGTGAGCGTCGTGGCGAGCGGCGCCTCCACCGCGGTATTTCCGTGCCGGCTCACGCCTCACCCTCCGCCGACGGGTACTGCCCTGCGGGCAACGCCGTGCGCAGCCTGCGCGTGAGCACCCGGAGGGATTCCGCCGGGGTCTGGTGCGTCAGGGGCGCCAGCGACGCCTCGAAGGGAGCGCGCTCCTCGCGGAACAGTCCCTCGACACGGGCGGCGAGGTTCGTGCGCGCCGTCGCCGTGAGGCGCCGGACGGCGTCGTCGCCGAAGACGGCCTCGAGCAGCTTCTGTCCGGCGATGGCCGAGGCGCCCGCGATCCCGAGCTCACCGCCGGTCAATCCACCGGTCGAGGCGAAGACCACCACCATGAGGGCGACGGCGATCCCGTTGACGCCGAAGGAGAGCATCCTCGCCGTGAAGCGCTTGTCCGCGCCCTCCGCCTGGACCAGGCGGAGGAGGTCCTGCTGCCAGGCGCGGATCTCGCGCGCCACCTGCACGCCGACGTCGTCCGCACGCCACGGAGGGACATCCCGCAGCAGTGTGGCACCGGCCTGGTCCGAGCGCCACCGCCGTCGCGTGGCCTCGTCCGCCCGGGCCGCCTGCTCCGTGATGACGGTCTGCAGACCGCTGCCGATCGCCTCGGCGACCGTCGAGGCGGGCGCGGGCCTGCCGGTGAAGAAGGCCGTCACACGGTCCCGTGCGCGGCCGATCCTCGTCTCCAGGCCACGCATGAACTCACCGGTCCCGACGAAGTCCTGCCAGCGGGCCAGGACCTCCCCGCGGAGCAGCCTGCCGTCCTCGGTCGCAGCGAGGACGTCGGCGAGCGCATCGCGGTACGCGGCATCCAGCGACGCCCGGAGGGAGTCCCCCACCGCCTGTTCCTGCAGGACCGCGTCCGCGATGGCATCCATCCGTCCGGCGAGGGCGCGCATGGCTCCCCCGACGGTCCTTCGGGCGATGTCGCGGCGGCCCTCCGCGTCGGCGGCCAGGGCCTGCAGCCAGCGGGAGATCGGCTCCACCGTCTCCGGCGGGAGCATCCGTGTCGCGTCGAGCCGCACCTCGGGCACGACGAAGATGGGGGCATGACCGAGGTTCTCTGCCGCGAGCAGGGTGAGGAGGTCACCACGGATCTCCTCCTCCACACCGCTCGGTACGCGGTCGAGCACGACGGCCACGAGCACGTCCCTCCGTCCCGCCTCCGCCAGCAGCTTCCACGGCACGGCATCCGCATAGCGGTTCGCCGTCGTGACGAAGATCCACAGGTCCGCTGCGGCGAGGAGCTGCCCCGCGAGCCGGCGGTTCTCATCGGCGATGGAATCGACGTCGGGGGCGTCGAGCAGCGCGAGTCCTGCGGGGAGGCCGGGCATGGGCCGCAGGAGCAGGGTGTCCGCCCCCGTGGCCCGGTGGAGCTGTGCGCGGCCCGGATCGATGGCCGGGCTTCCTTCCTGCAGGCCGTCGTCGGCGGCCAGGCGTACCCGGCTCAGGGTCGGCAGGATCCGTGCGTCGTCGAACCACGCGCCATCGTCGGGATGGTGGAGGAGCAGTGGCTGCCGCGTGGTCGGCCGGACGGCGCCCGTGACGGAGACCGGTCGGCCCACGAGCGCGTTCACCAGCGTGGACTTCCCCGCACCGGTCGATCCCCCCACCACGGCGACCAGGGGTGCATCGAGGCTGGCGAGCCGAGGCAGGATGTAGTCGTTCAGCTGGGCACGAGCGGCGGCGGCGGAGGATCGCGCCCCGACCGAGGTCGGCAGGTCCAGGGGGAAGGTGAGCTCCTCCAGTGCTCCACGGACCTCCCGGAGGAGGGCTGGGAGCCCGCGGGCGTCGCCGGAGGGAGAGGGTGCGCTCATGGACCCATCATGCCAGCCGCCCCCAGGGCCGGCTGGAGCAGGGCGCCCGGCCATCGGACATCCGCCCGCTGTCTCCCCCGGCGCGCGGTTGTGGTTAAAGCAGAACGTCCCGGGCATCGTGATGATGTCCGGGACGTTCCGTGATGTCCGTGAGGACTGCTGTGACCCCAGCGGGATTCGAACCCGCGTTACCGCCGTGAGAGGGCAGCGTACTAGGCCGCTATACGATGGGGCCAGTACTTTTCCATCTTACTCGAACTTCTGACTGCTTGTGCCATCCTGCCCGCGAGGGCCGGAGTGCGCTGGGGTACCAGGACTCGAACCTAGAATGTTGGTACCAGAAACCAGTGTGTTGCCAATTACACCATACCCCAATGGCACTTCTCGAAGCCCTGAACCTGCCGGGTTTCGCTCGCGTAACCGCTCCGCGCCGAGATATAACTTTACCGGACGGAGGGCAGGAACTGCAAAACGGACGCCAGCCCGCTGATCCACGGCACGGGGAGTTCGGGTCCGTCGGGCGCATCGGGGACTCCCGTACCGGTCCCCGATCGGTCCAGCCAGATCCCGCGCAGCCCGGCGTGCTGAGCGCCGACGGCGTCGATGAGCCGGTTGTCGCCCACGTACAGCGTCCGTGCGGGATCCGTGCCCAGCAGGCGCGCGCCTTCGAGGTAGATCGCCGGATCCGGCTTCGCGACGCCGACCGTGTCGATGCCGACGAGGACCCGGATCCGTTCGAGCCCCGCGCGGTCCAGCTTCGCCCGCTGGTAGCCGTGCACGTTGTTGCTCACGGCACCGTAGGGGATGACCCTGGCGTCCAGGGCGTCGAGGAGGGGCGCCACGTCGTCGTACGGCCTGAAGTGCAGCGGGAGCGTCTGCTCGTACGCCCGCACCCACGCGTCGGCCATCCGCCCGAGGAAGGGCTCGGGCGTGAACCCGGCCCGGGCATGGCGCACGCGGTGCACGCGCTGCTCCTCGAACGTCAGCTCGCCGGCCAGGAAGCGGTCGTAGTGGCGCTGCGGGTCCGTGGTGTACAGGGCCTTGTAGCGGACCCAGTCGTCGTCGCCGAGGTGGTCGAGCGCCGGATCGGGGATGGCCTGCAGGGTCTGCCCCATGGCCCGCTCGAGATCGACCAGCGTGTCGTCGATGTCGAAGAGGACGCCGTGCACCGGCGCAGGCCCAGGGCCCTGCCCGCCGCGGGGAGCGGACGTCGTCACGCCTGCTGGACCGTCGCCTGCAGGGCGCGCACGCGGGCTATCGAGGACTCGCGTCCGAGGATCACCATCGATTCGAACAGCGGCGGCGAGATCCTGCGCCCCGAGATCGCGGTGCGCACCGGACCGAACGCGACCCTCGGCTTCAGCCCGAGGGAGTCGACGAGGGCGGTCCGCAACGCTGCCTGCAGTGGCTCCGCCTGCCACTCGGCGCACCCCTCGAGGGCCTCCAGCGTCGCGCCGAGCACCTCGCCCAGGTTCTCCGGCAGCCCCTTCCGCGCATCATCGGCGATGTCGATCGCGTCGTCGGCCTTGAAGAGGAAGGCGAGCATCTCGGGTGCCTCACCGAGCAGCGTGATGCGTTCCTGGATCAGTGGCGCGGCGGCCGCGATGATCCTCAGCTCCTGATCCGTCGGTTCGGCACCGATGACGCCGGCCGCTGCCAGATACGGCAGGAGGCGGCTCCGGAACTCGGCGGGATCGAGCAGGCGGACGTGCGTTCCGTTGATGGCCTCGGCCTTCTTCAGGTCGAAGCGGGCCGGGTTGGCGAGGACGTCGCGTACGTCGAACTTCTCGACGAGCTGCTCCACGGAGAAGATGTCCTCGTCGGCGGACAGGCTCCAGCCGAGCAGCGAGAGGTAGTTGAGCAGCCCTTCGCGGATGAAGCCGCGCTCTCGGTGCAGGAACAGGTTCGACTCGGGATCGCGCTTGGAGAGCTTCTTGTTGCCCTGGCCCATGACATAGGGAAGATGTCCGAACAGCGGCATGTACTGCGCCACCCCGACGTCGATCAGGGCACGGTACAGGGCGACCTGGCGTGGGGTCGAGGAGAGCAGGTCCTCGCCGCGCAGGACATGGGTGATGCCCATGAGGGCGTCATCCACGGGATTGACCAGCGTGTAGAGGGGCGCGCCGTTGGCGCGGACGACGGCGAAGTCCGGGACGCTGCCGGCACGGAAGGTGATCTCCCCGCGCACGAGGTCGGTGAAGGTGATGTCCTCGTCCGGCATGCGGAGTCTGAGGACAGCAGGACGGCCGGCCGCACGGAATCCGTCCTTCTGCTCCTCGGTGAGGTCGCGGTCGTGGTTGTCGTACCCGAGCTTCACGTCTCGGCCGGCGGCGCGGTGGCGCGCCTCGACCTCCTCCGGGGTGGAGAAGGATTCGTAGAGATGCCCTGCTGCGGTCAGCCGCTCGATGACGTCGCGGTAGAGCTCGCCGCGCTGCGACTGGCGGTAGGGTCCGTTCGGACCGCCGACCTCGACGCCCTCGTCCCAGTCGATGCCGAGCCAGGTCATCGCCTCCAGCAGCTGCTGGTAGCTCTCCTCGCTGTCGCGCGCAGCGTCGGTGTCCTCGATGCGGAAGACGAGCGTGCCGCCCGTGTGCCGCGCGTAAGCCCAGTTGAAGAGGGCCGTCCGGATGAGACCCACGTGGGGCGTCCCCGTCGGCGACGGGCAGAATCGGACCCTGACGGGCGTGGCATCGGTGACGGTGGGGAGGTCTGCGGCAGTAGTCATGATGGTCCCAGTCTAGGCGGGACCTCCCGTCGCGGATGCGTCGTCGGGCCGGTTGGGCGCGACGACGCGGCCCGTCAGCGGCGCGCCGGGTTGGACAGCCGGCCGATGCCCTCGATGTCGACGTCGAACCTCTGGCCGTCCGTGATCATGCCGACGCCGGCGGGGGTTCCGGTGAGGATGATGTCACCGGGCAGGAGGGTGAAGGCCTGGGAGACGTAGGCCACGAGCTCGCGTGCCCCCCAGATCATGTCGCTCGTGGAACCGTCCTGGCGGAGGTCGCCGTCGAGGGTGCCGCGCACGGTGAGGTTCTCGGGATCGAGCTCCGTCTCGATCCAGGGACCGATGGGGCACGAGGTGTCGAAGCCCTTGGCCCGGGCCCACTGGTCGTCCGTCTTCTGCACGTCGCGCGCCGTCAGGTCGTTCGCGCAGGTGTAGCCGAAGACGACGTCGTCGACGCGTTCGAGCGGGACGTCCTTGCAGATCCGGCCGATGACGACCGCGAGCTCGGCCTCGTAGGAGATCTGGTCCGAGAACGACGGCAGCATGATGGGATCGCCGGGGCCGATCACGGAGGTGTTCGGCTTGAGGAACATCAGCGGCGCGGCCGGTGTCTCGCTCCCCATCTCCTGGATGTGGTCGGCGTAGTTCCGTCCGATGCCCACGACCTTGCTCCGCGGGATCACCGGTGCCAGCAGCCGGACGTCCTCGAGCGCATGGCGGGCACCCGTGAGCTGGACGCCGCTGTAGAAGGGGTCGCCCTGGATGACGGCGACCTCCTCGTTGCCGGCGGAACCGTCCACCACACCGAACATGGGATCGTCGTCGACGACAAAACGTGCAATTCGCATGCCGCCAGCCTAGCCTGAGCCATCGCCACGGGCCGTGCGGCGGGTACCGCCGAGCGTGCTCCACGGTTCATCCACGATGTTAACGCCCGGTCGACGACACCCTGCGCGCGTCGTCGACCGGGCGTTAAAAGGCGATACCGCGGGCACTCCCTCCCCACAAGAGGGTGCCCGCGGTATCAGGTCTACTCTGCAGACTCGCTCCGCTGTCCGATGAGGATCAGGGGAAAGAGCGAGTGTGCTCAGTAGGGCCAGTAGTTGACGCGGTCGGTCGACGAAACGGGGGCAACGGCACCCGACTTGGCGGGGGCGGCCGTGGCGACCGCCGCGGTGCCGGAGACGAGGAACACGGAGAGCATGAGGGCGGAAACGAGGCGCTTCATAGTGGACATCCTTCGGGGGATAACAGTGGTTGAAGCAGGTGCCTGCGGTACCACAGCCTGCTATGAAAACATCGTAAGCCACTCCAGTCACTTTGGTAACAGTTCTTGCGTCAAAACTGCCCTTTTCCTTGGTTTCGATGATTTGGCGACGAAAAGGAACCAATATGGTGGTCACAGGTGGAAGAAATCGACGGCGGGGGTCAATCGTGGCGTTGCAGGACGGCCGGAGTGAACAGCTCATGATCGAACTCCAGGCGCGGGAGGCCTGGAACCAGCGCGATTATGCAACCGCCCAAAGTCTCGCAGGCCATGCAGCGGCCCTTGCACGGACGATCGGCGACGAGACGAGTTGGTGGAATGCCACATTCCTCATCGCCGAGGCCTTGAGGAAACAGGGCCTGATGCAGGATTCCACCGAGATCGCCGAGGGCCTCGAGAGCCATCCCCTGACGGTCGGGTCCCAGGCCCTGAGCGCCAAGGTCGCCACCCTGAAATCCTTCGCCCTGCAGGGCAGCGGCAACCTCGGATCAGCGGTCGAGGCAGCAACCCGCGCGGTCGAGCTCGCGCGGGCGGCGCCCGACGGCCGCGCCATCGAGATCGAGGCCCAGAACGCGCTCATCGCCGCCCTCGCCGACAGTGACAAGCTGGAGGAGGCATGGCAGGAGTGCCAGCGCCTGGCCGACCTGCTGTCCGCAGAGCCGAGCAGTCAGACGACCGGGCTGGGGTACTGGGCGATCGGGAACGTCGCCTTCCTCCAGCGCCACATCAGCGAGGCCGTGTCCTACCACCAGCTCGCTGCCCGGGACCTCTCCCCCAGCAATGATCTGGCCCTGTGGGCCCGCTTCAACCTCGGGTCCGCACAGTTCAGGATGGATGCGGGCCTGACCGGACCCGAGACGCTCGAGTGCATCGAACGGGCCGAGATGGCGGGGTCGATCGTCGGCGGCACCGAACGTGACCGGCTCGAGTTGAGCCTGAGTCGTGCCCAGTGGCTCGTCCTGACCGGGCAATCAGACCTGGCGATCGACCGGCTGACGGCGATCGTCGATCACAAGGATCTTCTGGCCTTCCACATCGCCGCCCAGGCCCATCTCCTCATGGGGCAGGCCTTCCTGGCCACCGGCGCGAGAGCCGAAGCGATCGGGAACCTCGAAGTCAGCGAGGGGCTGTTCCTGCAGTCCGGTGCCGCAGACCGCGCGGCGACCGCCCGCGGTCTGCTCCAGGGCATGGACGCCGCCCTGGGCTGAGCGGACGCTCCCACCGTGCCCGCGGACGTCAAGGACCGATCACGGGCGTCCTCGGTGGCTCATCCTGCGGGCCGTGCCGTACAGTTCTTCTCAGGCCCTGGTCGGGCTGGGCGTTTTCCCCCATTACTCCCACCCCGGCCGGGGCTCCTGCGTGTGCGGACGTGGCTGTCGGACGGCGGACCGGAAGCACCGTCCCCCGGCAGGGACGCGCCCCCTCGCTGCCGATACCCGGGCCTACCGGAGATGTCCCTCCCCGGTGCTAGGGTTTCTCCGTCGGCCGTCCTCTCCGGGGCGCCGATGCCGGTCGCCGACCACCGCTCCGGGCGGTGCGGCGCCGCAGCGTGATTCCACGCGGATCCGTGATCCGTTCGACGGCGACAACTTCGGGGGTAGGGCGCCATGCCACAGGCTTCATCGCTCCGCACCCGAGCCCCACGGACCGCCGGGACGACCGCGAATCCGCCGTCAGGGCGCCGTCGTCCGGCCGAGCCGTTCCCGGCCCCCCGGAATGTACGCTGGTCCCGATGAACGCCGACCACAAGGACCCCCGGCTCGCCATGCTGGTCGAGAGCATCGTCCGGCTCTCGCGGGGCGAACTCAGCAGCCGTATCGAACCCTCGCACGCACGTGACGAGGTCGACGCCGTCATCACCGGGGTGAACCTCCTCGCCGAGGAGCTCGAGCAGGTGTACGAGCAGTTCGAGAAGCGCGTGGAGAGCCGCACCGCGATGCTGCGCCAGGCACATCTCGACATGATGAAGATGGCCATGTCGGACGCCCTGACGGGTCTGGCCAACCGGGTGGCCCTCATGGACGCCATCGAGGAAGCGCTCGGCCAGGCGGCGAACGGCGCGCCCCCTCCGGCCCTCCTCCTGCTGGACCTCGACAGCTTCAAGAACGTCAACGACCGCTTCGGCCACGACGCGGGCGACCGCGTGCTCCAGGAGGTCGCCACGCGGCTCAACGGCGTGGTGCGCGAGAGCGACCTGGTGGCCAGGCTCGGTGGCGACGAGTTCGCCGTCCTGCTGCCCGCGGCCACCATGGACATCGCCATGCAAGTGGCCCGCAGGGCGCTCGCAGTGCTCGGGGAGCAGATCCGGCTCGACTCCCTCTACGTCCACTCCCGCGCCAGCATCGGGGTGCGGCTCGGGACGGCCGGCCAGACCGCCGAGGAACTCCTCCTGGACGCCGATACCGCCATGTACGCCGCGAAGCGGGAGGGCAGGAGCATCATCAAGGTGTTCGAGCCCGTCATGCTCTACTCCCGGCAGCTGCGCAGCCAGATGGCGACGGAGCTGCGCGGGGCGATCAGCGCCGACGAGCTCGTGCTCCACTACCAGCCCGTCGTCGAACTCGCGACGAACCGCATCCTCGGCGTCGAGGTCCTCGTGCGCTGGCAGCATCCGCTGCGCGGGCTCATCCCGCCCGACACGTTCATCCCCCTCGCCGAGGAGATCGGGGTCATCCACGATCTCGACCGCTGGGTCATGTCGGCGTCCCTGCGGCAGCTCGCCCGGTGGCGCGAGGACTTCGACCTCGACCCGGACTTCCAGCTGCGGGTCAATTTGTCCGCCGTCGAACTCAAGCAGCTGGACCTCGTAGATCACATCCGCACCCTGCTCCGCGAACTGCACCTGCCGGCGCGCAACCTGGTCGTCGAGATCACCGAGACGGCGATCGTCACGCGCGGTGAGGTGGAGATGTACTCGCTGCTGAGCCTCCAGCAGCTCGGCGTCGGCATCGAGATCGACGATTTCGGCACGGGCTACTCGTCCATCAGCTACCTGCGTGAGTTACCGGTCAGCATGGTCAAGGTGGATCGCTCCCTGCTCGTCGAACTGAACACCAGGGCGGGTCAGCTGGATTTCGTCGCCGCGATCCTGCAGCTCATCCGTGCGGCCGGGCTCGAGGCCGTGTTCGAGGGCATCGAGACGCGGGAACAGGCGGACCAGCTGCGGGCCATGGGCTGTGCCAGCGGCCAGGGCTACTACTTCAGCCGGCCCCTCCCCGCGGACGAGGCCGGGACGCTGCTCGCCTCGACCCACTACCTCCGCCTCGGCGAAGGCGTCGAGGGCGCGGGGAGCACGCCCGCGCGCTGACGCAGCGGGCCCGCGTCCGCCCCTCCCTGACAGAGGGGCGGACGGGCGGAACGGGCCTCAGACCAGGCGGGTCAGCCAGCCGTGGGTGTCCTCGACGGCGCCGGTCTGGATGCCGAGGAGCTGGCTCCGGATGGCCATGGTCACCTCGCCCGCCTGTGCGTTCTCGGCCCCGATGAACTCGTCGCCGTCGCGCAGGCGACCGATCGGCGTGATGACCGCGGCCGTGCCGCACGCGAAGACCTCCGTGATGTCGCCGCTCTCCACACCCGTACGCCACTCGTCCAGCGTGATGGTCCGCTCGGTGACCTCGGCCCCGCGGTCGCGCCCGAGCTGGATCACCGAGGACCGGGTGACGCCCTCGAGGATGGTGCCGGAGAGTGCCGGGGTCACCATGGAGCCGTCCCGGTAGACGAAGAAGACATTCATCCCGCCCAGTTCCTCGACGGCGTTGTCGTTGAACTGGTCGAGGAAGAGCACCTGCTTGCAGCCGTGGGCCTCGGCCTCGAGCTGCGCCGCGAGCGAGGAGGCGTAGTTTCCACCTGCCTTCGCCGCACCCGTACCGCCGCGTCCTGCCCGCGCGTAGTTGCGGGAGACCCAGATGTCCACGGGCTTCACCTCGCCGCCGAAGTAGTTGCCGGCCGGGGACGCGATGACCCGGTAGGAGACCTCGCGGGCGGGCCGCACGCCGAGGAACGCCTCGGTGGCGATCATGAAGGGACGCAGGTAGAGGCTCTCGCCGTCGCCGGAGGGGATCCAGTCCTGGTCGGCACCGACGAGCTGGCGCAGCGACTCCAGGAAGAGCTCCTCGGGGAGCTGCGGCAGGGCCAGGCGGATGGCGGACCGGTTGAGCCGTGCGGCGTTGGCGTCCGCACGGAAGGTCCAGATGGAGCCGTCCGCGTGGCGGTAGGCCTTCATGCCCTCGAAGATCTCCTGGCCGTAGTGCAGCACGGCCGCGGCGGGATCCAGGGCGATCGGACCGTACGGCTCGAGCCGCGCGTCGTGCCAGCCGCCCGCACCGGACCCGTCGGTGCGGAAGTCGACGATCGCCGTGTGGTCGGTGAAGAAGTTCCCGAAGCCGGGATCGGCCAGGATCGCCGCCCGCTCCTCCGCGGGGACACGCTGCGTGGACAGGTGCTGGGCGAACTGGGTATCGGTGGCTGTCATGGTTCCTCCGCGCTCACGCGGGCTGCTCGCGGCAGGGCCGCTATCGCCCGTCGGTGGTCAGTGCTCCGGCACTGGGTTAATGATGTCTAACCACCTTAGGACACGGCAGCGGCAATGGCATCGCCGACGGCGGCCGTGCTGCGGGCGCCGGTGCGGGCGGCGATGTCCGCCTCGACGGCCGCCTCGACCGTTGCCGCAAGTGCATCCAGGCCGAGATGCCGGAGCAGCAGGGCGGCCGAGAGGATCGCCGCCGTGGGATCGGCGACCTGGCGCCCGGCGATGTCGGGCGCCGACCCGTGGACCGGCTCGAACATCGAGGGCGCGGTCCGGTCCATGTTCAGGTTCGCGGAGGCCGCCAGCCCGATACCCCCGGACACCGCGGCGGCGAGGTCCGTGACGATGTCGCCGAACAGGTTGTCCGTGACGATCACGTCGAAGCGCGCGGGATCGGTGACGAGGAAGATCATCGCCGCGTCCACGTGGAGGTAGTCGTGGGTCACCTCGGGGAACTCCGCGGCCACGGCCTCGACGGTGCGCTTCCAGAGGTGGCCCGCGTAGACGAGCACGTTGTGCTTGTGGACGAGGGTGAGCTTCCTGCGGCGGACGGACGCGCGGGCGAAGGCGTCCCGTACCACCCGCTCGACCCCGTGGGCGGTGTTGAGCGACACCTCGGTGGCGACCTCCTGCGGCGTCCCGCCCCGCAGTGTCCCCCCGTTGCCGGTGTAGGGACCCTCGGTACCCTCACGGACGACGACGAAATCGATGGTCCCGGGATCGGCCAGCGGACTCGGCACACCCGGGTACAGGCGGGAGGGCCGGAGATTGACGAAGTGGTCGAGCGAGAAGCGGAGCTTCAGCAGGAACTCGCGCTCGATGAGTCCCGAGGGGATACGGGTGTCACCGGGAGCCGCCCCGACCGCGCCGAAGAGGATGGCGTCGTGCGTCCGGAGCCGCTCGAGCGTGCTGTCGGGGAGGGTCTCCCCCGTCGCGAGCCAGTGCTCCGCGCCGAGCGAGTACTCGGTGAGTGCGAGATCGACGTCGTCACCCGTCACGGCGCGCAGCACCTTCACGGCCTCGGCGGTCACTTCGGGTCCGATCCCGTCGCCGGGGATCACGGCGAGGTCGATACGGCGCGGGGCATCAGTCATGGCTCCAGCGTAGGAAGGCACCGGGGAGCGTCACAATCCGTCCGCAGGATGAGACGGCTCCACCCGTGGTCGGATGTGCGGCAGGGGACGCCCACCTAGAGTTGGTCACCATGGACATCCACCTGAGGCTCGCGCGTTGGGTTCGCTTGCACCCGGGGAGGATCGATGCGGGCCTGGCCCTGGCCATCTTCGTGGGCCTGGTGCTCCCCTTCGCGGCCGGGGGCGTCGAGGGATACGGCGGGATCGTCGTCGTGTCCGCAGCCCTGGTGGTCCCGCTGGCCTGGCGCCGCGCGTTCGTGGTTCCCTCGGCGGCGGTCGTCGCCGGTGTCTCCGTGCTCCAGCTCCTCACGGGGACCGAGCCCGTGCCGGCACAGTTCGTCATCCTGATCACGCTCTACACGCTCGCGGCCCACGGCCCGCGGTGGTCGAGCCTCGCCGGGCTGGTCGTCGCGGTCGCCGGGTGCGCCGTCGGACTCGTACGGTTCGGGGATCTCCTCGGCGTGAGCGGCGGGAGTTCGGTGCTCACCACCGTCCCCCTGTTCCTCATCCTGCTGTTCTTCGTCGAGTCGCTCGTGCTCCTGGCGTGGACGAGCGGCGACCTCGCGCGGTCACGCCGCCTCACCTTCCAGGCGCTCGAGGACAGGACGCGGAGGCTGGAGGTGGAGCGCCAGCAGGAGCGCGATCTCGCCGCGGCGGACGAACGGACGCACATCGCCCGCGAGATGCACGACATCGTGGCGCATTCGCTGTCCGTGATCATCACGCAGGCCGACGGCGCCCGGTACGCGAGCGCGCACGCACCGGAACTCGCGGTGCAGACGCTGGGCACCATCGCCGACACGGGCCGTGGATCCCTCCGGGAGATGAGGCGCCTGCTCGGGGTGCTGCGTGGTGACGAGAGCGCCTCGACCCGGCCCCTGCCCACCCTGAACGACATCGATGCGCTCATCCAGTCGGTCCGCCGGGCGGGCGTCCGCGTCTCCTGCCGCCGGATCGGCACGCCGCGCCGGGAACTCCCCCTCGGTGCCGAACTGACGGCCTACCGCGTGGTGCAGGAGGCCCTGACGAACGTGCTGAAGCATGCCGGGGCGGACACCAGCACGGAGGTCGCGCTCGAGTACGGGCCGAAGGGCCTGACCGTCACGGTCGACGACGACGGTCGCGGTGCCGCACCGGACCCCGGCACGGCAGGAGCGGGTCAGGGCATCACGGGGATGACAGAGCGGGTGCGCCTCTACGACGGCACGGTCGTGGCCGCTCCGCGCACCGGGGGCGGCTACCGCGTCGAGGCCTTCATCCCCTACACACAGTCATAGGTCTTCCTTCACCCATGGACCCGAGGAGTACCGGCATGGACAGCAGGCACGCACCGGCGGACGCGGACGTTCCCGCGCCGATCCGCATCGTGATCGTCGACGACCAGCACCTGGTCCGCAGCGGCTTCGCGATGCTCATCAACTCGCAGCCGGACCTGACCGTGGTCAGCGAGGCCGCCAACGGCGAGGAGGCCGTGCGCGCGCTCGCGGCCACGAGGGCCGACGTCGTCATGATGGACGTCCGGATGCCCGGCATGGACGGGATCGAGGCAACGCGCCGCATCCTCATGGCACATGCCGGGATGACCCCGGACGGACACGGGCGGGATGCCGGGCCGCGCATCGTCGTGCTGACGACTTTCGACCTCGACGAGCACGCGCTGTCCGCGATCCACGCCGGAGCCAGCGGGTTCCTCCTGAAGGACGCGCCGCCCGAGGAGCTCCTCGAAGCCATCCGCACCGTGCACCGCGGCGACGCCGTGATCGCGCCCTCGACCACCCGGCGCCTCCTCGACCACGTGGCACCGTTGCTGCGCCGGCCCTCCCCCGAACAATCCGCCCACGCCGCCGCCGTGGCACGCCTCACCGCGCGCGAGCGCGAGGTCTTCGAGCTGATCGCCCAGGGACTCTCGAATCCGGAGATCGCGGCCCGGCTGTTCCTCTCCGAGGCGACCGTCAAGACCCATGTGGGGCACATCCTCGCGAAGCTCGAGGCACGCGACCGCGTGCAGGCCGTCGTCATGGCCTACGAGACGGGCATCGTCCGTCCCTGACGGCGCACCCTGGTGCCGCCGCACGCGCGTGACGGAGGCGCGTCCTGCTGCGGCGGCGGCGTGATCCACTCCTCGTGCTGCGCCGGTGCCCTTCAGCGGGTCGACCGGCCGATCTCCCGGCACCCCCGTGCGCCGCCTATATTGGGGGGATTGCAGCGGACGCCGGAAAGGACATCGTGGCGCAGGACGAAGCACAGGGGAATCGCGACGCCGCCCTGGCCGTCGTCGCGTCGTCGTCCGCGGAGGACTGCGACCGGTTGCGCGGGGTGCTCGACGCGGGCGGCCTCCGCGCCAGGACGGTGACCACGGCCGCATCCCTCCTCGACGACGTCCTCACGCACCGCCCGGACCTCCTGCTGGTCGATCTCGACATCGCGCTCGACTACGCGGACGCCCTGTCCGACGTCGTCGACCGGCATCCCCAGCTCGCCGGGCTCCCGGTGATCCTGCTGCTGCCCGACGGCGGCGTGGCCCAGCTCCCGGACGGCCTCGCCCCCTATGTCTCCGACGTCGTCTTCCGGCCCGTGGCCGCCGAGGAGGTCCTGCACCGGTCGCGGTCGGCCATGGCGCGCCGCCGCCGCCACCAAGCGCAGCGCGCCTCGTCCTCGCGTCTTCGGGAGGACATGCGCAGGATCTCGGCGCGCATCCGGTCGACCAATGACCCCGTCGCCATGGTGGACCAGTTCCTGCCCCACCTCGGCCAGTCGCTCGGCGCGGACCGCGTGACGCTCCAGATGTTCGACGACGACCGCGTGGCCGCACGGAGCAGCACGTGGAACCGGGGCCCCGGCACGGAAAGCACCGGGAGCACAGCAAGCACGCAGAGCACCGGGAGCACCGGGAGCACCGGGAGCACCGGGAGCACCGGGAGCACCGGGAGCACCGACGACACGGACGGTGCGCACGGTGCGCACGGTGCGCCCGCCACGCACGACGGGCACGCCGGGGCGGGCAGGGCGGCCGACGTCGCCGGCCCCCGGCGGTCCGACCAGGAGTCCGCCTTCGCCCTCGCCCTGGGTCTGTGGGAGGACACGGCGGCCGCGTCGTTCAGTGCCGGTCCTGCGGCGACACCCCGCCCCGGGGACATCCCGGCGCCCGACTGGCTGCTGCGGGGTTCGCGCGAGCACACCGCACCGGGACTTCCCGCCGCCCGGACGGCCGACCGGACGCTCCACGGTGTCGTCGCAGCCCTCGGCGAGGGTGACACCCCGTTCGGCCTGCTCTGGGTGGTCCGGGCGGAGACCCCGCTCGTGTGGACCGGCGTCGAGGCCGCCCTCACCCAGCACGTGCTCGGCAACCTGGCACACGGGCTCATCCAGGCGCAGCTCATCAGCCGCCAGCAGGAGGCCGTCCGGAAGCTCCGCGCCCTCAACCAGGCGAAGAGCGATTTCGTGGGCACCGTCAACCACGAGCTCCGGACGCCGCTCGCCTCGATCGCCGGCTACCTGGAGATGATCATCGACGGTGTCGGAGGGGAGTTGCCGACCGAGGCCCAGACGATGCTGCAGGCCGTCGAACGGAACACCACCCGCCTGAGCCATCTCATCGAGAACATCTCGGCGCTCAACGCGCGCGAGGCGGACGCGTCGGAGCACGGTCCGGTCGACATCGTGCACCTGGTCTCGGAACTGACGAGCCGTCTCGTGCTGGAGGCGGCGAACGGCGGCGTCACGCTGGAATGCGTCCTTCCCGAGACCTCGGTGACGGTACCCGGGAACCGCGACCAGCTGTCCGAAGCGCTCACGGTCGTGCTGTCCAACGCCCTGAAGTTCACACAGGAAGAGGGCAGCGTCATCGTGCGCCTGCTCGACGAGCGGGATCACGGGCGCGCCGTCGTGACCGTCCAGGACACGGGGATCGGCATCCCCGCCGACGATCTCCCGCGCCTCTTCGATTCGTTCCACCGGGCATCGAACGCCACCCAGGCCCTCCCGGGGGCGGGAGTGGGACTCAGCCTCGCGAAGAGGACGCTCGAGGACCACCACGGGAGTATCACGATCGAGTCCCAGCTCGGCGTCGGCACGTCGGTCGTCGTCACGCTACCCCTCCTGAGCCACGCTGCCGTAGGCTGATGAGCCGGAATACAGCCCGGAAGGAACGCTCATGACCGCCGCAGCGAACCGCTCACCGGTCCGCCAGCTGGACCTGGAGACCCTCCTGCCCTATCTCGACCTCCACCTGGTCGGCGCCACCAACGGGGTCAGACTCTTCGGCGCGGCGGAGACGGCCTGGGCCGGCTCCCCGCACGCCGAGGACTTCGCGCGGCTGCGGCGGGAGATCAGCGAGGAACGCGCGTTCCTGAAGCGGCTGATCAAGGCGCTCGGTCACCGTCCGGGCGCGGTCAAGATGACGCTCGCCCGGATGCTCTCGGCGATCGCCCGCATGGATCCCCTGAATCCCGCGCGTCGGAAGGACACCGCCGGCGCGCAGCTCGAACTCGAAGCCCTGCAGTCGCTCCTCAAGGGCAAGGAGGCCCTGTGGTCGACCCTCCTGGCGGTCTGCCCCGACTCCGAGGGCCGCCCGGGCGGAGCCGTCGTCGACCGGCCGGTCCTGCACCAGCTGCTGGACTCGTCCAGGCGTCAGCAGGAGACCGTGGCACGCATCATGACCGCCACGGCGCCGGACCGCTTCCTCCGCTGAACCGAGCGTGCGGGGCCGTCCTACTCCCCCGCGGGCTCCTCGTACTTCGGGAAGACGGGCGAGGGCGCCGGCAGGGCGGTGCCGGGCTGGATCCGCTGGTGGAGGGCCGCGAAGAGACGGAGGTCGTCGTCCGCCGCGGTCCCCTGCCCGAGCGCCGTGAGGATCTCCCCCGCGCTCGTGGGCATGACGGGCTGCGCGAGGATCGCGACGACCCGCAGCACCTCCAGGGTCACGTGCAGCACCGTGTTCATGCGCTCCGGGTCGGTCTTCCGGAGCACCCAGGGCTGCTGGTCCGCGAAGTAGGCGTTCGTGTCGCCGAGGACGGTCCAGATCCCCTCGAGGGCCCTGGAGAACTCCTGTCGGTCGTAGGCGGCGCGGCTCGCGTCGAGCAGGGCGTGCGCCTGGTCGAGGATCGCCGTGTCGGCCGCGGCGTACTCCCCCGGTTCCGGCACGGCTCCGCCGCAGTTCTTGGCCACCATGGAGAGCGAGCGCTGGGCCAGGTTGCCGAAGTTGTTCGCCAGGTCGGAGTTCATGCGGCCGACCACGGCCTCGTGGCTGTACGAGCCGTCCGCCCCGAACGGCACCTCGCGCAGCAGGAAGAAGCGCACCTGGTCCAGGCCGTACTGCTCCACCCAGTCCGCGGGAGCCACGGTGTTGCCGAGCGACTTCGACATCTTCACGCCGCGGTTGTGCAGGAAGCCGTGGATCATCACACGCCTGGGCAGCTCGAGGCCCGCGGACATGAGGAAGGCCGGCCAGTAGATCGCGTGGAAACGCGAGATGTCCTTCCCGATCACGTGCACGTCGGCGGGCCAGAATCGCGTGAAGGCCTCCGACCCGGTGTCGGGAAAACCAACACCGGTCAGGTAGTTGGTGAGGGCATCGACCCAGACGTACATGACATGGCGGTCATTCCCCGGGACGGGCACACCCCAGTCGAAGGTGGTGCGGCTGATGGACAGGTCCTCGAGCCCCCGGCGCACGAACGAGATGACCTCGTTGAAGCGGGATTGGGGAGCGCCGAAGTCCGGCTGTGACGCGTAGTGGTCCAGGAGCTTCTGCTGGTAGGCGGAGAGGCGGAAGAAGTAGCTCTCCTCCTCGGTCCAGGTGACCTCGGTGTCGGTCTGGGTCGCGTACCTGACGCCGTCGTCACGCACCTCGGTCTCGTCCTCGCCCCAGTACGCCTCGTCGCGCACCGAGTACCAGCCCGCGTAGGTGTCGAGGTAGATGTCCCCGTTGGCCTCCATGCGCTTCCAGATCTCGGTCGCGGCGGCGTAGTGGTCCTCGTCGGTGGTACGGATGAAGCGGTCGTAGGACGTCCCGACGACGTCGTTCATCGCCTGGAAGGCCAGCGCGTTGCGGGTGGCCAGGTCACGCACGGGGATGCCCTCGCGGTCGGCCGCCTGCTGCATCTTCAGGCCGTGCTCGTCCGTACCCGTCAGGTACATGACGTCGTACCCGTCGAGCCGCTTGAAGCGCGCCATCGCGTCGACGGCGATCGTCTCGTAGGCGTGTCCGATGTGCGGGACGCCGTTCGGATAGGAGATGGCGGTGGTGATGTAGAACGGGGGCTTTGCGCCGGCTGCGGGAGTCACCCTACGAAATTACCCCGCCCGGTGCGCATTTACCCAAGCGCGGGCATCACGGCGTACGGACGGCGTCCATCCCCAGCACCGCGTGCACGCCCCACGTCCGGTTCGCGATCTGCGTGACACGGAGGTCGACGACGGAACTCGCCAGGGCGAGGGCGGTCTTCCGTTCCAGTCCGTACAATCGCTGCAGCCACGTCAGCATGGCACCGAGGGCTTCCGCCGTCGCCCGGTTCAGATCGGCGTCGAAGCCGAAGGTGATGCGGGAGGTCGGGGTGATCGCGTGGATGCCCGCCACCGGAGCGTCACGGAGGACGTCCACCGTGAGCGTCGTCGTCATGCCGCACTCGATCGCGGTGCCGCCCACCTCGCCGTCGCCCTGCGCAGCGTGGCCGTCGCCCACGTGCAGGAGCGCCCCGGGAACCGTCACGGGCAGGAAGAGCGTCGCTCCTGCCGTGAGTTCGCGGCAGTCGATGTTCCCGCCCCCGGCGGCACGCGGCGGCGTGGTGGAGTGCTCGCCGTGCTCCGCGGGCGGCAGGCCCACGACGCCGAGGAAGGGCGCCAGCTGCACCGACTGGCCGTACTGGTTGGTCCCCGTCCTGGCGTCGCGGTCCAGGTCCCACAGGAGCCAGGCGGGGTCGGTACCCGCCAGGCCGAGGCTCTGGGCGAAGGCATCGTCCCGCCGGCCTGCCGCCGTCCAGCCCCAGTCGGCCGTCTCCAACCGCTCGAACCGGAGCGCCAGCACGTCGCCGGGCTCCGTACCTGCGACCTCGATGGGCCCGGTGAGCGCATGCCCCCGGCGATCCGGGAAGCGGTAGGGCGTCACCGCCCCCGGCGTCTCCTGCCGTTCGAGGTGTCCCCAGGCGTCGAGGGAACTGACGACCACCCGGTCCCCCGGAGCCATCCGCAGCACGGGCGGGGTGTCCCGGGAGAGGACCTGGGTCGCGGTCGATTCCTCGGCGGGCAGGTGGTGCGTGGTCATCGGCGTCCTTCGCTCGGGTGTCGCGCCCGTCCGGGCTGGTGATGGCGGCTCCTCGCGGGTCAGTCCTGCAGGTCGACCTCCCGCGCGACCGTGGCGCCGATCTCCGCGCGGATCGCGTCGAGGACGTCCTGCGGGACCGAGCTGTCCACCGTGAGGAGGGACAGGGCCTGGCCGCCCTCCTTGTTGCGTGCCACCTGCATGCCGGCGATGTTGATGCCACGCTCGCCGAGGAGGCGTCCGAGCGTGCCGATCACGCCCGGCCGGTCGGTGTAGAGCAGGACCAGGAGGTGGTCGCTGATGGGGATCTCGAGTTCGTAGCCGTTGACGCCCACCAGCTTCTCGACCTGCTTGGGTCCGGTGAGGGTTCCCGCGACGGAGATCTGCGAGCCGTCCGAGAGCGCCCCGCGCAGGCGGAGCACGTTCCGGTACTCCTCGGACTCCGGAGTGGTGATGAGCCGCGAGGTGATGCCGCGCTGCTCCGCGAGGACAGGGGCGTTCACGTAGGAGACCTGTTCCGAGACGACGTCGGTGAACACGCCCTTCAGCGCGGCCAGCTCGAGCGCCTTCACGTCCAGCGACGCGATCTCGCCGGCCACCTCGATGTCGATCTGCGTGAGGGAGTCGTGCGTGAGCGCGGTGAAGATGCGCCCCAGCTTCTCCATCAGCGGGATTCCGGGGCGGACCGCGGGGTCGATGACGCCGCCGGCCACGTTGACGGCATCGGGGACGAGCTCGCCGGCGAGGGCCAGCCGGACGGACTTGGCGACCGAGATGCCGGCCTTCTCCTGGGCCTCGTCGGTCGAGGCGCCGAGGTGCGGGGTCACCACGACGCTGTCGTGGGCGAAGAAGGGCAGGTCGGTGCTGGGTTCCTGGACGAAGACGTCGACCCCGGCGCCGGCGATCTGGCCCTGCTCGAGGGCCGTGTGCAGCGCGGCCTCGTCGACGAGCCCGCCGCGCGCGACGTTCACCACGTAGGCGGTGTCCTTCATGAGGGCGAACGCCTCGGCGCCGAGCATGCCCACCGTCTCCGGGGTCTTCGGCATGTGGATGGTGACGAAGTCCGCTTCGCGGAGCAGCTCGTCGAGGGTCACGAGCCGGACGTTGAGCTGCGCCGCGCGCGCCGAGGTCACGTAGGGGTCGTAGGCGAGGATCTGCGTGCCGAAGCCCTGGAGGCGTGCCGCGACCAGGGCGCCGATACGGCCGAGGCCGATGATGCCGATGTTCTTCTCGTAGAGCTCCGAGCCGGAGTACTTCGAGCGCTTCCACTCCCCGGCCTTCAGGGCTGCGCTCGCCTGGGGGATGTTCCTGGCGAGGCTGAGGATGTGCCCGACCGTCAGTTCCGCGGCGGAGATGATGTTGGAGGTCGGAGCGTTGACGACCATCACGCCGGCCTGCGTCGCGGCCTTGATGTCGACGTTGTCCAGGCCCACTCCCGCACGCGCGATCACCTTGAGCCTCGGTGCCGCGGCGATGGCCTCCGCGTCCAGCTGCGTCGCCGAACGCACCAGCACGGCGTCGACGTCCGCCAGTGCGGCCAGGAGCAGGCCGCGGTCGGCGCCGTCCGTGGTGCGGATCTCGAAGTCGGGACCGAGCGCCTCGACGGTGGCGGGTGAGAGTTCCTCGGCGAGGAGGACGACTGGCTTGCTGGTCACGGTGTTCCTTCGGGTGGCAGGTGGATCGGGCGGGCCGGACATGGGTCCGGCAGGGCACCTGCTCGTCACTGAGCGTCGAGCACGTGCCCTGCCGGGGAGGGGGGTGCGCTAGCGCGCGACGGAACCCTCGGTGTAGTCGTCGTTCGTCTTGATCCACGAGAAGAGCTTGCGGAGCTCACGGCCCGTGCTCTCGATCGGGTGGTCCTCGCCCTTCTTCCGGAGTTCCGTGAATTCCGGCGCTCCGGCGTCCTGGTCGTCTATGAAGCGCTGCGCGAAGGCCCCGTTCTGGATGTCGGCGAGGACGGCCTTCATGTTCTCCTTGACCTCCGGCGTGATGACGCGCGGGCCGGAGACGTAGTCCCCGTACTCGGCGGTGTCGGACACGCTCCAGCGCTGCTTCGCGATCCCGCCCTCGACCATGAGGTCGACGATCAGCTTGAGCTCGTGGAGCACCTCGAAGTAGGCGACCTCGGGCTTGTAGCCGGCCTCGGTGAGGGTTTCGAAGCCGTACTGGATCAGCTGGGAGGCGCCACCGCAGAGCACGGCCTGCTCGCCGAACAGGTCGGTCTCGGTCTCCTCGGTGAAGGTGGTCTCGATGACGCCCGCCCGGGTGCCGCCGATCGCCTTCGCGTAGGACAGGGCGAGGTCGCGGGCCTTGCCCGAGGCGTCCTGCTCGACGGCGATCAGGTCCGGCACGCCGCGGCCGGCCTCGAACTCGCGGCGCACGATGTGCCCCGGGCCCTTGGGCGCCACGAGGGCGACGTCGACGTCGGCCGGCGGCTGGATGTAGCCGTAGCGGATGTTGAAGCCGTGCCCGAAGAACAGGGCGTCACCGGCCTGCAGGTTCGGCGCGATGTCGTCCTTGTACACGTGCCGCTGCACCTGGTCCGGGGTCAGGACCATGATGAGGTCCGCCTCCGCGGTGGCGTCTGCGACGGAGAGGACGCGCAGTCCCTCGGCCTCTGCCTTGGCGCGCGACGCCGAGCCCTCCTTCAGTCCGACGCGCACGTCGACGCCGGAGTCACGGAGGCTGAGGGCGTGGGCGTGGCCCTGGCTGCCGTAGCCGATGACGGCCACGGTGCGGCCCTGGATGATCGAAAGGTCTGCATCGTCGTCATAGAACAGCTCGGTCACGGGTGGTTCTCCTTGATAGGGGTGGAGTGGTACAGGAAGGGGGGCGCCTCCGGCGGGCCGGAGGCGCGGTCAGGCGCTGCGCAGGGCGCGGTCGCTCATCGACTTGGCGCCGCGGCCGATCGCGAGCGTGCCGGACTGCACGATCTCGCGGATGCCGAACGGCTCGAGCACGGACAGGAGCGCCGAGAGCTTCTCCGGGGTGCCGGTCGCCTCGATGATGAGCGAGTCCGTCGCCACGTCGACGACGGATGCACGGAAGAGATCCGCGGCCTGCGTCACCTGCAGGCGGGTCGCGGCGTCGGCCCTGACCTTGATCAGGATGTGGTCGCGCTGGACCGACAGCTCGGTGGTCAGTTCCACGATCTTGATCACGTTGATGAGCTTGTTGAGCTGCTTCGTGACCTGCTCGAGGAGGTCTCCCTCGGCTTCGACGACGACCGTGATGCGGGACATCCCCGCGACCTCGGTCGGTCCCACCGCGAGAGAGTTGATGTTGAAGGCGCGCCGGGCGAAGAGGCTGGCGACGCGGGTCAGGACGCCGGGGACGTCCTCGACGAGGACGGAGAGTGTGTGCCGTGCCATGGTCAGTCCTCCTGCTCCCAGGTCGGGGTCATGTTGCGGGCGATCTGGATGAGGTCGTTGCTGACGCCGGACGGGACCATGGGCCAGACCATCGAGTCTCGGCTGACCACGAAGTCGATCACGACGGGGCGGTCGTTGATCGCCAGGGCCTGCTCGATCGTGGCGTCGATGTCCTCGTCGCGCTCGCAGCGCAGGCCCACGCAGCCGTAGGCGTCGGCGAGCTTCACGAAGTCGGGCACGCGCACGGTGTCGTGGCCCGTGTTGAGATCGGTGTTGGAGTAGCGGCCCTCGTAGAAGAGGGTCTGCCACTGCCGCACCATCCCGAGCGAGGAGTTGTTGATGACGGCGACCTTGATGGGGATGTTGTTGATGACGCAGGTCGCGAGTTCCTGGTTGGTCATCTGGAAGCAGCCGTCGCCGTCGATCGCCCAGACCACCCGGTCCGGGTTGCCGACCTTCGCGCCCATCGCCGCGGGCACGGAGTAGCCCATGGTGCCGAGCCCACCCGAGTTCAGCCAGGCGTGCGGGCGCTCGTACTGGATGAACTGCGCCGCCCACATCTGGTGCTGGCCGACACCCGAGACGAAGACGCCCTCGGGACCGGTCAGCTCGCCGATGCGCTTGATGACCTGCTGGGGTGCCGAGAGGCCGTCCTCCGGCTGGCTGAAGCCCACGGGGTAGGTGTCGCGCAGGTGGTTGATCGTCTTCCACCAGGCGGAGATGTCCGGGCGTTCCTGCGTCGCGAAGCTCTCCCGCACGGCGGCGGTGAGTTCGGGGATGATCTCCTTCACGGACCCGACGATCGGCACGTCCGCTGCACGGTTCTTCGAGATCTCCGCGGGATCGATGTCTGCGTGGATGACCCGCGCGTTCGGGGCGAAGCTCGAGAGCACGCCCGTCACGCGATCGTCGAAGCGGGCGCCGAGCGTGATGAGCAGGTCCGCCTGCTGCAGGGCGGTCACCGCGGAGACGGAGCCGTGCATCCCCGGCATGCCCACGTGCTGCTCGTGGGAGTCGGGGAAGACGCCGCGGGCCATGAGGGTGGTGACGACGGGGGCGCCCACGAGCTCGGCGAGTTCCTTCAGTTCCACCGAGGCGTGGCCCTTGACCACGCCACCGCCCACGTAGAAGACGGGGCGCTGGGATCCGCTGATGAGGCGGGCCGCCTCGCGGACCTGCTTGGCGTGTCCGCGCAGCACGGGCCGGTATCCGGGGATGTCCACCCGGGGCGGCCAGGAGAAGGTCATGGTGGCCTGCTGGGCGTCCTTGGCGATGTCCACCAGCACGGGCCCGGGGCGGCCCGTCGTCGCGATGTGGAAGGCCTCGGCCAGGACGCGCGGGATGTCCTGCGCATCGGTGACGAGGTAGGAGTGCTTGGTGATCGGCATGGTGATGCCGACGATGTCCGCCTCCTGGAAGGCGTCCGAGCCGATGAATGCGCTCGAGACCTGCCCGGTGATGGCCACCATGGGCACGGAGTCCATGTGGGCATCGGCGATGGCGGTCACGAGGTTCGTGGCGCCCGGGCCGGACGTCACGATGCAGACGCCGGGACGACCGGTGACCATGGCGTAGCCCTGCGCGGCATGGCCGGCACCCTGCTCGTGGCGCACCAGGACGTGGCGGAGCTTGGTCGACGCCATGAGGGGATCGTAGGTCGGGAGGATGGCTCCGCCGGGAAGGCCGAAGACGTCGTCGACGCCGAGTTCCTCGAGGGACCGCACGATCGCGGCCGACCCGAGCATGCGGGTGGGCGCGACGACGGCATTGGGTCCGCGGACGGCGCTCGCCTGGACGACGGGCACGGTCTCGCGCGCAGGTGCTGCGGGAGGTGCTGGCCTTGCTGCCAACAGCGCGGGGCTGATGGGCGATCCCTTGGACATCTCAGACTTCCTTCGGAACGTTCGCTGCACTGCTGCAGCTGTGACTGCGGATGGACATCCGCGGGCTTCTTCGTCGACAGGTCGTGTCAACAAAAAAACCCCTCAGCCTGGTCGGGCTCTGCGAGGGGTTGCGCGTGACTGCAGTCGTCGGGTGGACGGGCTTCAGGCCACGCGCTGTGTAAGGACGACGACTACGGGTTCGAGCTGCATACCTGTAGTTTCCACGCCCCCTCGAAAGGGTGTCAACCGCACCCCCTGCTGTCTCACATGATGGACACCATGTCCAGTTAGTGGACATTAACCAGGGGTGCCGGCCACGCGGTCCCCCGCGTGGCCGGCCGGTTACTCAGCCGCAGTAGGCGCCCGTCGACGCCGAGTGCACGAGCTTCGCGTACTTGCCCAGCACGCCCTTGGTGTAGCGGGCGGGCAGCGGCGCCCAGCCCACCTTCCGCTCCTCGAGCTCGGCCTCGTCGACCAGCAGGTCGAAGCTCTTCGCGGCGATGTCGACGCGGATGCGGTCACCGTCCTGCACGAAGGCGATGGGACCGCCGTCGACCGCTTCCGGGGCGACGTGCCCGATGCACAGGCCCGTGGTGCCCCCCGAGAAGCGGCCATCCGTCAGCAGGAGCACGTCCTTGCCGAGTCCGGCCCCCTTGATGGCGCCGGTGATCGCGAGCATCTCACGCATGCCCGGCCCGCCCTTCGGCCCCTCGTAGCGGATCACCACGACGTCGCCCGCGTGGATGGCTCCTGCGTCCAGGGCGTCCAGGGCCCCCTGCTCACGCTCGAAGACGCGGGCAGTGCCCTCGAAGACGTCGGCGTCGAACCCGGCGCTCTTGACCACGGCACCCTCGGGCGCCAGGGACCCGTGGAGGATGGTGATCCCGCCGGTCCTGTGCATCGGGTTGTCGAGAGCGCGCAGGATCTTGCCGTCGAGGTCCGGCGGGTTGATGTCCGCGAGGTTCTCCGCGAGCGTCTTGCCGGTGACGGTGAGGCAGTCGCCGTGCAGCAGGCCGGCGTCGAGCAGAGCCTTCATGATGACCGGCACGCCGCCCACCTTGTCGACGTCGAACATCACGTAGCGGCCGAAGGGCTTGAGATCGCCCAGGTGCGGGATCGTGTCACCGATGCGGCTGAAGTCGTCGAGCGTGAGGTCCACCTCTGCTTCACGGGCGATGGCCAGCAGGTGCAGGACGGCGTTCGTCGAACCGCCGAAGGCCATGGTGACCGCGATGGCGTTCTCGAAGGCCTTCTTGGTCATGATGTCGCGCGCCGTGATGCCGAGGCGCAGGAGGTTCACGACGGCCTCGCCGGACTTCTGGGCGAACGCGTCGCGCCGCCGGTCGACGGAGGGAGGAGCGGCGGATCCGGGCAGGGACATCCCGAGGGCCTCGCCGATGCAGGCCATGGTGTTGGCGGTGTACATCCCGCCACAGGCACCCTCGCCGGGACAGACGGCGCGCTCGATGCTGTCGAGGTCCTTGAGGCTCATGGTGCCGGCCGCACAGGCGCCGACGGCCTCGAAGGCGTCGATCAGGGTGACCTCCTTCTCGGTCCCGTCCTCGAGCTTCGCGAAGCCCGGCATGATGGTGCCCGCGTACAGGAAGACGGAGGCGAGATCGAGGCGGGCCGCCGCCATGAGCATGCCCGGCAGGGACTTGTCGCAACCGGCCAGGAGGACGGACCCGTCGATGCGCTCTGCCTGCATGACGGTCTCGACCGAGTCGGCGATCACCTCGCGCGAGACGAGGGAGAAGTGCATGCCCTCGTGGCCCATCGAGATGCCGTCGGAGACCGAGATGGTGCCGAACTGCATCGGGAACCCGCCCGCGTCCCGGACACCCTCCTTCGCGCCCTCCGCCAGGCGGTTGAGGGACAGGTTGCAGGGGGTGATCTCGTTCCACGAACTCGCGACGCCGACCTGGGGCTTGGCGAAGTCGTCGTCGCCCATACCCACCGCACGGAGCATTCCGCGGGAGGGGGCCGCATGGATGCCGTCCGTGACGACGCGGCTCCGGGGTTTGATGTCTGGCGTTGTCTGCGGTGTTGTCTCCGGCGTTGTGTCCACGGTCATGGTGGAAGTCTAGGCCGGTGTTGCAGGCACGTTTCGCCATGTGACCCTCCTGTTACAGCCCGTCGTGGCCTGCGCGGAAGGCATCTCCCGGCCCCGGCGGGCCCCTCGTGCGGGCCCTCGACGCTCCGGTAGAGTGTGGTCTTCGCGGGCGAACCGACCCGCCTGCGGGCCGGGTGCTCCGCTCAGGGTCCCGCCGTCGGGACCGGTCCGACAGCCTCCTACCGCAACGGCGTGATATGACTCCCGAAGAGCCCCACGAGACCGCCCTCCCGTTCGACGGGGGCCAGGGCCTTAAGAACGCCCTGCGCCGTGTCTTCGACGGCCAGATCCCGAACTACGGCGACTACAACCTCGTGTTCGCGGCCCGCCGCACCGCTGCGGGGAGCCGGCGGTCGACGAGGGCACCGGCCACGCAGCCCCCCGCGCCGTCCGCCTTCGTGGTCGGCTACCGCTGGAAGCCGATGGAACTCATGATCGCCCCCGTGGATCTGGCGGCCATCACCGGTGCGGGCGTCCCCGTCGAGGTGAACATGACGAACCTCGCGCACGCCCTGCAGTGGGACGACGACGACAGCTTCGAGGTGGGCACCAGCACGGGCCGGATCTTCCGGTTCGACGTCGCTGCGGAACCCGTGCTCGACATCGGGCCGGGCACGCCCCTGCTCCTCGACCAGGAGGACGACTGCCTCGACTTCACGGCGTTCATGGACGCCTTCATCGCCATGGCCTGACTCCCGGGAATCGGGGCCGGACCGGCTCCGGCGGCCGTCAGGCCCAGGGGCCCCGGGCCACCAGGTTCTCCGGAGCCCGGCCCTCGCCGAGGAGCGCGACCTGGCGCTCGAGCAGGGCGAGGATCCGGGGCGGGAAAGCCTCGGTGTTGCCACCGACGTGCGGCGTGATGATGACGCCCGGCGCACGCCACAGCGGGTGGTCCGCCGGCAGCGGTTCGGGGTCGACGACGTCGAGGGCGGCCCTCAGGCGGCCCGTCAGGACCTCGGCCGTGAGGGCGTCGGTGTCCACGACGGCGCCGCGCGCCACGTTGACCACCAGCGCGCCGTCGGGCAGTGCGGCGAGGACCTCGCGCCCGATCAGTCCGCGCGTCGCGTCGCTCAGGGGCGTGATGACGACCACGACGTCGTGGTCCGGAGCGAGCGAGGCCAGCTCGTCGCTGCCGTGCACATGGCCGATCCCGTCCTCGCGAGCCGTGCTGCCGACCCTCGTCACGGTGGCCTCGAAGGTCACGAGGCGGCGCCGGATCTCCTCGCCGATCCCGCCGACGCCGACGAGCAGCACCCGCCGGTCGGCGAGGCCCGGGTGGCGCGCGGGCGACCACCGGCCGTCGGCCTGCTGCCGCACGGCGTCGTCGATCCCCCGGAGCGACGCGAGGGCCAGCCCGACGGCGAGTTCGGCGGTGGCCGCGGCATGCACGCCCGACGCCGTGGCGATCGCCACCCCGCCTCCCACGAGGTCGGCCACGCCGTCGTACCCTGTGGACTGCGTCTGGACGAGGACGAGGTTCGGCGCGGCATCGAGCGCGCCGTCGAGATGAGCGCGGCCCGTGTACGGGAGGACCGCGGCCTGGATCCCGGCGGGATCGGCGCCGACGGGCGCGCCGATGAAGTCCCAGAGCACCACCTCGACGTTCGGCGAGATGTCCGCGAGGGCATCGCGCAGATCGGCGGTCGGTACGCTCAGCGTGCTGACGACGGGGATGCGTGCGGAGGGCGACGACGAGGCGGATGCGGCCGAGGGGGTCATGGCGCCAGCCTAGCGCCGGCCGGCCCGGGCGCCCGGTCGTGGACGGCGACACCGTCGGTGTGGACACCTCACCGGCACGGACCTAGGGTCGGACCATGCCAGCCACCGCACGCCGGCGGGACGCCCGCATCTGCGCCCGGGCCTTCCTTGCGGCCTGTGCGCTGCTGGTCCTGGCCGGCTGCTCGGCGGACTCCGGAGGGCCCCGGCCGCTCTTCACCGGGCGCCCGGCCTCCCCCGCCTCACCCGCCGGCCTTCCCTCGCTCTCCTACGAGGGCGACGCTGCGACGGGTCTCGGCGTGCCGTGGTCCGTCGTCGCCCTCGACGACGGCTCGCTGCTCGTCTCCGACCGGGAGACCGGGGAGATCCGACGGATCAGCGGTACCACGGACGAGGTGATCGGCAGCATCCCGGAAGCCGCCGCGGCCGGCGGCGAGGGTGGGCTGCTCGGGCTCGCGGTCGACCCGGTGGGTGCTCCTGACGCCGTCTTCGCCTACTACACGGCCGAGGCCGACAACCGGGTGGTCAGGCTGCCGTACAGCGGCGGTGCTCTCGGTGAGCCCGCACCGATCCTGACCGGGATCCCGAAGGGGGACATCCACAACGGCGGGAGGATCGCCGTCGGCCCGGACGGCGCCCTCTGGGTCGGCACCGGCGACGCCGGTCGACGTCAGGACGCCCAGGACCCCGGAAGCCTCGCCGGGAAGATCCTCCGCATCGGGCGCGACGGTGCGGTCCCGCCCGACAACCCGACGCCCGGCTCCCCCGTCTACAGTCTCGGCCACCGCAACGTGCAGGGTCTGGCCTGGGACACCGACGGTGCCCTGTGGGCCACCGAGTTCGGCCCGGAGGTCGACGACGAACTCAACCTGATCCGGGCGCGCGGAAACTACGGCTGGCCCGAGGTGACCGGTGCGCCGGGGGACGCCCGCTTCGTCGACGCCCAGGTGGTGTGGCCGTCGACGGCGTCGTCGTCGCCCAGCGGCATGGCGATCGTCGACGACGTCGCGTACATCGGCGGGCTGCGTGGACAGCGCCTGTGGCAGGTGCCCCTGCGGGGAGGAACCGCGGGTGAGCCGGTCAGCCACCTGGACGGTGATCACGGGCGGCTCCGGGACGTGGCGGCGGCAGCGGACGGGTCACTGCTCGTCGCGACCAACGAGACGGGCGGAGCGCGCCTGCTGCGGGTGGCCGTCGAGCAGGCGGACTGAGCGCCCCGGTTTCATGTTTGGGCAGAAGTGCTGGTAGAGTTTCATGCTGTTGCGGTTGACCCGATCGAGTGAAATCGGACGGTGAAGCGCCTCGCACCTCTAGCTCAATTGGCAGAGCAATTGACTCTTAATCAATGGGTTTCGGGTTCAAGTCCCGAGGGGTGCACCTCGTTACCCCGTCGTCCAGGTCTCGCCGCCTGGACGGCGGGGTTTCGTTATGTCCGGGCCCTTCCGTCCCCCGCCCGCATGCCGCTGCAGCGGTCAAGCGCCGTCGCGCGGCCCGCCCGCCGTTGCCTGCGCGACCCCCGCCGCAGCACCATGGCAGGAGCGCCCCAGGCGCAGGTCCCGTACGCCGGAAGGACGACCATGGCCCGTGAAACCGCGGATGACGCGCCCACCTTCGACTACCACCCCTGGCCTCGTCCCATCCCGCCGGAGTTCCTCCCGTTCACGCGGACGGCCGTCCTCCTCGTCCTGGTCACACTCCTGCTCCTGACGGTCCTCCCGTCGCTCTCGATCCTCCACCTCCTCGTGAGCACCCTGATCCTCGTGTCGGTCTTCCGCCGCACGCGCAGGTCCCGGCGGCCGCGCGAGGACACGACCGGCTGAGCTGCGGACACCACGGCCGGTACCAGCCCTGACCGCGACCGCGCCGGAGACGGCGGCGGCGAGGAGTCCGGGCCTACCATGGAGCCGTGAACGAAATCCTGTCCTTCGCCGGGAACTACTGGTGGCTGGTCTTCCCCCTCTCGGGTGTCTTCGCCGTCTGGGGCAGGTCCTGGTCCGAGGCCGGCGAACGGCGCCACCAGCGCAGGATGGAGCTGTACCGGCTGAAGAACCCGGCCATGCCACCCGCCCCGGCGGCACCACCGGAGCTCGCCGGTACGCCATCGGCTCAGGCACTCTCGGGCCGGGCACGGGACGTCCTGCACATCGGGCGCATGCACGACGACGTGGACCGGCGCTGGCTCTCCTACGAGCTGGACGCGGCGAAGCTGATCGACTACCCGACCATGACGGACGTCAGGGAGCCCCTCACGGTCGCCTTCCTCCGTGCCAAGCGTGAGGCGGACGCACTGCGGCCCCAGGACCCGTCCGACGTCCTGCCCGACGAGCTCACCGCGTACCGCTCGGCCGTCACGTCCTACGACGTCGCATTCCAGGTCGCCGAGACCGAGGCGCGCCGCGTGCGGGCCAGTGGATTCACCGCGGACGAGCGCGCGCGCCTCGAGACGGCCAGGAAGCTCGTCACCGTCGCGGTGGACGACGCCGCGACGGCCGCCGAACGCCAGACGGCCTACCGGCGGGCGCGCCGGGAGCTCGACGGGCTGATCGTGCTGCCGGACGCCACCATCACCTCGCTCGAGAAGAGTGTGGCCGGCGCGATCGGTCCACGTCCGGAGCCGTCGCCCTCCTGAGCGTGTCCGCACCCCTTCCCTGGCGCGGTGTGCTCGGCCATAATCGCTCCCACAGGCAGCGTCGGAGGGCGCGGACGACGGGAGAGCACCATGGCAGCAACGATCAACACCTATCTCAGCTTCAAGGACACCGCCGCCGAGGCGATGGACTTCTACCGGTCGGTGTTCGGCTGTGACCTGCAGCGCAGCACGTTCGCCGAGTACCAGGTGAGCGAGGACCCGGCCGAGCAGGACAAGATCATGCACTCGATGCTCACCACCCCGTCGGGTCAGGTGCTCATGGCTGCGGACACGCCGAACAGCATGGAGTACCGCGCCCCGGCCGGCCACTCGCTGTCCCTGAGCGGGGATGACGAGGCGGAGCTCCGGGGCTACTGGGCGGCCCTGGCGGGCAGCGGTACGGAGGTGATGCCGCTCGCCGCCTCGCCGTGGGGCGACAGCTTCGGCATGTGCGTCGACCGCTTCGGGGTCTCCTGGATGGTGAACATCGCGGGTCCGGGCGGCGGTGAGTCCGCCCCGACCGTGGAGGACGCCGAGGTGGGCGGCTAGCCGGTCCGGCAGGGGCAGCCGGGGCAGCCGGGAGCAGCCGGGGAGGAGCCGGGAAGAGGGACCGGGCAGCCGGACGGCGCGGACGCGGCTCAGGGGCCGTGCGCCGCGAACGTCAGGGCCGGCTCGTCCGGCGTCGAGAGGGTCAGCACGGCCTCCTTGATGCGCTCGTGGTCCTCGATGTCGCGTTCGACGGCGCGCAGGGCCACTGCCACCTCGTGTTCCGCCCGATCGCCGACCAGGTCCACCGCTGCCACCAGGTAGAGCCGGTCGGGCCCCACATACTCGAGGTGCAGGTACGTGACGCGCTCGATGCTCCGATGCGCACCCAGGCGCCCGGCGACCGATGCGCGCAGCTCCGGCGACACGGCCTGGCCGACGAGGAAGCGGCGGTTCCGGTCGATGAGGATGACGGCGATCACCCCGAGCAGCACACCGACGAGGATGGATCCGACGGCGTCCGGGACCGGGGACCCGGTGAGCTGGTGCAGGAGGATGCCCGCGAACGCGATGACGAGCCCGATCAGCGCGGCGGAGTCCTCCGCGAAGACGGCCCGGAGCGTGGGGTTGGAGGTGGTCGAGACGCTCCTCAGCGTGGACGTGCCGGCGCTCCGCCCGGCCGTGCGTGCCTGGCGGAACGCCTGGGCGAACGAGATCCCCTCCAGCACGAACGCCACGGCGAGGACGGCGTAGGCGATCCCGTAGTCGCCGGCGGGCTCGGGCTCCAGGAGCTGCTGGATGCCGTGCGTGATGGACACGACGGCGCCTGCGGTGAAGAGCCCGAAGGCGGCGAACATCGACCACACGTAGGCTTCGCGGCCGTAGCCGAGGGGATGCGCGGCGTCCCTGCGACGTCTCGACTTCCGCTCGGCGACCAGCAGGAACACCTGGTTGCCCGTATCGGCCCACGAATGGGCGGACTCCGCGGTCATCGACGCGGAACCGGTGATCATCGCTGCGACGGTCTTCGCGACCGCGACGAGCAGGTTCGCGATGAACGCGATGATGACCGTCACGGGTCGCTCCCCGCCGGACGCGCCCCCGTCCTTCTCCTCCGCGGTCGGCCTACCCGTCGACCTGGCCGTCGTTTCACTGTCCTGCTTCATGTCGTCCCCTCCGGACGCCGGGCGCCGGCGGCGGCACCCTGGTCGGGCACCGCCGCCGGTGCTGTCCTCAGGCCGACGCTTCCTTGTTCACATCCGTCGGCGAGTCGAACTCGCGGTCCGGCAGGTTCTTCAGTGTGTCGAGGACCGACGCGTCCGCGCCCTTGTCCTCGGCGTGCTTCACGAGGTCGTCCCTGGAGGCGGGGTAGTCCACGCCGCCCAGTGCCTTCTGGATGTCGATCGGGCTCGGATCTGCCATGTGGTGCTCCTTCGTGTCGGTTCGATGCTCTGCAGGTGCATCCCGGGTGGGGGCACCGTCACTGGCCCAGGATCACGTGGGCAGCGTCTGTGTCACGGTCTGTCACCGTGGTGGGTGCCTCGAGGTGCACCGCGCCGGACGGGATGATGCCCGCGCCGCCGTAGCGCTCCATCACGCGCCACTGCGCGGCGACGTCCTCGCCGGCATGTCCGGAAGGGAGCCGGTCCCAGAAGTCGAACCCGCCGCATTCCACGAGGGCGTCGCGATCGAACAGGACGCACCCGCCCACCCAGGCCACGCGGTAGAGGCGCCATTCACCGGGCAGGATCGCGAGCTCGACGGCGGCGTGCGCCAGGTTGGCCGCGTTGTGCAGCGGCCACCGGGCGAAGCCCTCCGTGCCGCGGCGGATGCGCTCGGGCAGGACCTCGTTGTCCGGCCACAGCCGGAGCTCGCTGCGCTCGTGCGGCCGCCGGTCGCCGAGGTAGGACAGGCCCTGCACGGCGGATCCCACGAACCCGCACCCGGCGCCGCGGAGCGCCCTGCTCATCCGGTCCAGGGAGCCCGGCTCGAGCCAGACGTCGTTGTCGAGGAAGAGCACGAACGGCGCCGTCGCGAGGCCGAGGAGGTAGTTCCTGTGCTCGGCCAGGCCCCGGCGCGGCAGGTGCCGCTCCAGCCGGACCGGGTGCCCCTGCGCCTCGAGCACCCGCAGCATGGCCCGGACCGCCGGCTGCACGAAGGACGCGGCGTCACCCTCCGTCTGGTCGCTCACGGTCACGCGGAAGGGCACACCCTCCTGGGCAGCGAGCCCCGAGAGGGTGACCGCCAGTTCCGCCGGACGCCCGAAGGAGGGGATCAGCACGTCGACGGCGGGCTCCTCGCCGGGGACCTCGAGCGCCCACTCCCCCGACCAGCGCGGCGTCACGGCGCGTCACCCGCGAGGGGCGCCGAGCGGATCCGCCGGACGACGGCCGCGGTGGAGCGCTCCGGCACGTAGTCGAGGATGCTGACCCGCCCGCCGCACGCCTCGACTGCCGGGGTCTCCTCCAGCATCTGGGCCGTGTAGTCGCCGCCCTTCGCGTAGACGTCGGGTCGCACGAGCTCGATCAGCGGCACCAGGGTGTCCGTGTCGAAGACGGTGACGTAGTCCACGCAGCTCAGCGAGGCGATGATCCCTGCGCGGTCGGCGATGGGATTGATCGGACGGTCGGGGCCCTTCAGCCGCCGCACGCCGGCGTCGTCGTTGAGGGCCACCACGAGGACGTCACCGAGCTGCTTGGCCTGGTTGAGGTAGCGCGTGTGGCCGCGGTGCAGCACGTCGAAGCACCCGTTCGTGAGCACGATCCGCCGGCCGGCCGCGCGGTCCTCCTCGAGCCGCCGCAGCAGGTCGACGGTGGGGAGTGCCGTGTCCGCGAACTGCTGCAGGTGGCTCGTGAGGTCCGACGTCGTGCAGACGGAGGTGCCGGGCCGGTGGACCACGACATCCGCGGCGGCCTGTGCGAGGTCGAGGCTCGTGGTCAGCGGCAGTCCCGCTGCGCGGGCCACGGTGAGGCCGGCCACGAAGGTGTCCCCGGCGCCTGAGGCCTGCTTCTCGGTCACGGGCTGGGCCCACGTGCGGTGTGCCTCCCCGTCCGCGGTCAGCAGGACGGTCCCGTCCCGGTCGAGCGTCACGACGACGGCTGCGGCGGCGGTCGCGGCCAGCAGCTCGCTCCGCCGCGCCGCCACCACCGAGGCGCGGTCGGAGCGCGGATCGAGTCGCATACCGAGGACCTGTGCCGCCTCGCCCGCGTTCGGTGTCACGATGTGCGGCTGCACCCCGGCCCAGGCGGCCGTGTCATGGGCGTCCACGACGACGAGGGTGTCCGGGTGCAGGCCTGCCCCGGGCCGGAGCGCCGCGCGGACCTCGTCTCCGAGGGCTCCCGATCCGTAGTCGCACACGATCACGGCGTCGGCGCCGGCCACGGCGTCCGGGACGCGGGCAGCGAGGGCCGTGATCGCGGCGGCGGGCAGGCCGTCATGGGTGTCGTCGAGGCGGAGCATGACCTGGTCGCCGCCGAGGATGCGGTACTTCGTCGTGGTGCCCACCCGGGCGTCCTGGACGAGGTCGGTGATGTCCACGCCCGCCCCGTCCAGGATCCCGCGGAGCCGGCGGCCGGCGTCGTCGTCGCCGATCAGGCCGCACATCCGCACCCGAGCGCCGAGGGCCGCGAGATTCATCGCCGTGTTCGCCGCTCCGCCCGCGGCGTAGTCGCGGCGCGTGATGTCGACGACGGGTGCGGGCGCCTCGCGGCAGAACCGCTCGATGGTGCCGCTCCACCAGCCGTCGAGCATCGCGTCCCCCACCACCGTGATCCGCGGTGCCCGGTCGGCGATGGCGGCCGGGAGCCAGGCCGCGAGGCCCCGCACGTCCGACAGTTCGCCGTCCGGGACCCCGACGGGCCCGCCCGTGCCGGCCATCAGGCGTCCCCCTGCGGTGGTGAGCTGATGTGGACCACCTTGACGAGGGCGAACTCGTCGAGCAGCTCCGGGCCGTAGCCGAATCCGGCGCCGCTGATGCCGCGCGGCTGGGCGGCCCCGCCGGGCGCACCACCGAACACGGCGTTGACCTTGACGGTTCCGACGGCGAGCGCCGCGATGGCCTGCTGGGCGTGGGCGATGCTCCCGGTCAGCACCGAGGCGGCGAGCCCGTACGGTCCGGACGCGGCGAGGCGGAGGCCGTCGTGGAAGCTGTCCACCACGGTGACGGGAGCCACGGGCCCGAAGGTCTCCTCCGTCATCACGGTCATCGATCCCGTGCAGTCCGCCAGGACCGTCGCCGGGTAGTGGGCACCGGGTCCGTCCGGCACCGAGCCCCCGGCCAGGCAGCGCGCCCCGAGCTGGACGGCCTCACCGACCTGCGCCTCCACGGCGTCGCGCATGCGTTCGTCGACCAGTGGCGGGAAGCCGCTGCTGCCGGTCCAGGCCTGCGCCTCCTCGGTCAGCGCGGCGAGGAAGGGCTCGGCGATGTCGCGGTGGACGTAGATCCGCTCCACCGAGGTGCAGATCTGGCCGGCGTTGGCGAAGGCGCCGAGCGCCGCCTGGCCTGCGGCCCACACCGGATCGACGTCGGCGTCGACGAGGAGGGGATCGTTGCCGCCGTTCTCGCGGATCACGTGCGCACCGGTGAGGGAGGCCGCGCGGGCGATCCGCCCGCCCGTGGCGCTCGAGCCCACATGCGCGACGACGTCGATGTCGGTCTCGATGGTGAGCAGCCGGCCCACGTCGCCGTCCCCGGTCAGGGTGGTGAGCACGCCGTCGGGGAAGGCCGGCTGCAGGAGCCGCCCGAGCATCTCGCCCACGTGCGGGCAGCGCTCGCTCGGCTTGTGGATGACCGTGTTGCCGGTGACGAGGGCTGCGCCGATGAGGCCCGCTGCGACCGCCACGGGATCGTTCCAGGGGGTGAGGAGCACGGCGATCCCTCGGGGCTCGGCGACGGTGTAGTCGCTGGCGGTGGCCGCGCCGCGGAGACTCAGTCCCCGGTGCACGGGACCGAGTTCCGCGTACTGCTCGAGGGTGGAGATGCCGGCCTCGATCCCGCCGAGCGCGTCGGCAGGGGGCTTGCCCGTCTCCCGCGTATTGAGGGCCGCGAGTTCCTCGGCACCGGCGCGCAGTGCTGCTGCTGCCCGACGCAGGGCGGCTCCGCGATCGGCCGGGCTCGTGGCGGCCCATTCGGGCTGGACGGCGCGGGCAAGGGACACGGCGAGGCCGATCTGCTCGCGGGTGGTGCAGGGCAGGGAACCCACCTCCGACCCGTCCAGGGGGCTCGTGATCGTGATGGACGCGTCGTCCTGCGCATCAAGCAGGGTGGGTGCCTGGGACTGGATGGACATTGCGCTCCTTGGCGTTCGGCGTGCTGCTGGTCTGCTGCGGCTGTTCCGCCCTGATCGCCGATGGGATCTGGGCACGACGGCCGCCGCTGCTGGTTCCATACCCCGCTCCCGCTGCTTCACACAGCACAGGGGCCGATTTCTACGCCGCTCCCGCGTGACCATCAGCACGCTTAGCATATGGTTACGGCAGCAGGTGCGATCGATGGATCGGGTCCGTGAAAGGCATGGACAGCACCCCTGCTGCTGTGTACAGCTGGAGGCAGGCACATCCGTCGCCCGACCGGGTCAGGACCACGACGCACGACCACGGTGCACGGTGCACGGTGCACGGTGCACGGTGCACGGTGCACGGTGCACGGTGCACGGTGCCGATGACACGACACGAACGGGGAACACGCGCATGGGGCAGGGACAGACGACGGCGGACTTCGGCGGCAGGCAGGACACGGCACGGGCCGTGGGCCCGGTGCTCCCGCCCTTCGAGGACGTCCGGCGCATCGCCGTCCTGCGCGGCGGCGGGCTGGGCGACCTCATGTTCGCACTGCCGGCCATCGCCGCCCTGAAGTCCCGCTACCCCGACGCGGAGATCACCCTGCTGGGCATGCCCGGCCATGCCGCCCTGCTCGGGGGCAGGCCGGGACCGGTGTCGCGGATCGTCGAGCTGCCCTTCTCCCCCGGCGTCCGGCCCGGCGGCGCGGTGGACGGCGGGGTGGACGGCGCGGTGGACGGCGGGGTGGACGACGGGGTGGACGGCATGGCGGGTACGGCCGCCGTCGACGGTTTCTTCGACGGGCTGTCCGGCTCCTTCGACCTCGCGGTGCAGCTGCACGGCGGCGGACGCAACTCCAATCCGTTCGTGCTGCGTCTCGGCGCCCGCCACACCATCGGTACGCGCACGCCCGACGCCGCCGCACTCGAACGCACCATCCCCTACGTCTACTACCAGCACGAGGTCTTCCGGGCTCTCGAGGTCGTGGGACTGGCCGGTGCCGTGCCGGTGGATCTCGAGCCGCGTGTGCAGGTCACGGCGGCCGAGGCGGACCGCGCCCGGCGGCTCACGGGCGACGGCGCCGTGATCGCCCTGCATCCGGGTGCGACGGATCCGCGGAGGCGGTGGCCGTCGTCGTCCTTCGCGGAGGTGGCCGTGCGCGCGGCCGCGGACGGCTGCGAGGTGGTGGTGGTCGGTGACGCGGGCGACGCCGGTACGGCGGAGGAGATCGTGGGGCTCGCCCGCGCGGCGGCGCCCGCCGCGAACGTGCGGTCCCTTGCGGGGCAGCTCACGCTGGGCGAGCTCACTGGTGTCCTCGACCGGAGCGCGGTGATGGTGGGCAACGACAGCGGCCCGCGGCACCTCGCACAGGCGGTGGGCACCCCGACCGTCGGCGTCTACTGGATCGGCAACGTGATCAACGCGGGCGCGATCGGCCGCACGCTCCACCGCGTCCACTTCTCCTGGGTGTCGCAGTGCCCCGTGTGCGGGGTGGACGTCACGCAGGTGGGCTGGACGGCGGAGCGCTGCGAGCACGATGACTCGTTCGTCGCGACCGTCCAGCCCGATGCCGTCTACGCGGACGTGGCCGAACTCAGGGCCACGAGCCTTCTTCTGCGTGGGCGATGACCATCTCGCGGATCTCGCAGCTCCTGGGCTGCGAGAGCGCGAACAGGATGGCCTCAGCCACGCGCTCGGGGTCGTTGAGCCGTGAGTCGTCCTGCGGCTTGTACTGCTCGTCGCGGTCGTCGAAGAAGCGGGTCTTCATGCCGCCCGGGATGATCGTCGTGACGCCGATCTGCCCTGCTGTCTCCGCGGCGAGCGCCTGCGAGAAGCCCATGACCCCGAACTTCGAGGCGCAGTAGGCCGTCGCATCCCCCACGGCCTTGATGCCGAGGGTCGAGGCGATGGTGACCACGCGCCCGTGCGTCTGCTTGAGGTACGGCAGGGCGGCTCGGGCCGTCGACGCCGTCCCCATCAGATTGACGCCGATCACCTTCTCCCACTCCTCGGCGGGCACCGTGTCGAGCGCGCCGCAGCGGTCGATCCCGGCTGCGGTCACGACGGCGTCGAGCCCGTCCATCGTCTCCGCCGCCTCGCGCACGGCCTTCTCGACCGCCTCGCGGTCGGCGACGTCCACCTCGAAGGCCTTCACGCCGGTGACGCGGCTGATGTCGCGGTCCAGCACCACCGCGGTGCCTCCCGCGGCCAGGACGCCCTGCACGATGGCCGCGCCCAGACCGGAGCCTCCCCCGGTGACCAGGACGCGCCCGGGGTTGACGCCGGTGCCGCTCGTGGTCCGGCTGCTGGTCCCGCTCATGTTCTCGCTCACGCTGTTCCTTTCGTCGCGTGCACGCGGCCCATCGGATCGGATCGCGTGCGGATGTGCAGCTCGTCAGCCCACGCGTGCGAGCGCGGCTGCAAGTTTCGTGGTGGAGCGGGCCGGGATGTAGGGGACGGTGACCGTCCGTCCACCCCAGCTGCTCACGAGGGCGGCCTCCGGGAGGTCCTCGGCCGCGTAGTCGCCGCCCTTGACCCAGATGTCGGGCTGCAGGCGGGAGATGGCGTTCTCCGGCGTCGATTCGCCGAACACGAGCACGGCATCGACGCATTCGAGGGCGGACAGCAGTTCGGCGCGGTCCTCCTGTTTGATGATGGGCCGGTGCTCGCCTTTCAGTCCGCGGACCGACTCGTCGGAGTTCAGGCACACGATCAGGCAGTCGCCGAGCCGGCGGGCAGCCGCGAGCGTCCGGGCGTGGCCGGCGTGGAGGAGGTCGAAGCATCCGCCGGTCGCGACCACCGTGCCCCCCGCATCCCGCGTGCGCTGTGCGACGGTCAGGGCGTCCAGACCGTCCACGGGCAGCTGCCGGGGCGCGTCCTCCCGTGGCCCTCCCATCGCACCGACACCGCCGGCGGCGAGGAAGTGCGCGGCAGCTTCTGCCGCCTGCTGGGCAGCGGAGTCGGTCGTCATCCCCGCGGCGAGGCCGAGGGCGAGCGCCGACGCGAAACGGTCGCCGGCACCGCACGGATCGGTGGCGGTGACGCGCGGCGCGGGGACAACCTGGGGCAGGAGCCCCGACGCCGCGACGAGGGCACCGTGCTCGCCCATCGTCACGATGACGGCGCGGCTCCCCCAGTCCGCGAGCAGGGCTTCGGCGGCCGATGCCGCCCCCGTGGTGCCGGTACCCGCCACGCCGGCGAAGCGCAGTGCCTCCCCGAGGTTCGGCGTGACCGCGGCGACGCCCGGGACCGGACGGGCACCTGCGGGATGCGGATCCCACACCACCGGCGTGGAGACCGTCAGGGCCTCCAGGCGGCCGCGGAGCTCCTCGTCGGCGAGCAGCCCGCGGCCGTAGTCGGCCGCGATGATGGCATCCGCGTCCGCCAGGGCCGCGAGCATGTCGGCGGTGCACCCGGGGACGGGCGGCGTGGCGCAGCCCTCGTCGAAGCGCACCACCGGCTGGCCCGAGGCCCGCACGCGGGTCTTCACCGGCGTGGGCGCCCCCGAGGGACCGGCGATCACGGTGATGCCCTCAAGCTCCGCGCGCAGCAGGCCGGCGGCGGCATCATCCCCGAGGACCGTCACCAGGACGGCCTCGTGGCCGTCGTCCTGCAGCATGCGCGCCACGAGCCCGGCACCACCGGCGCGGCGCCGGACCGCGTCGACGTCGACGACCGGCACCGGAGCGTCGGGTGACAGGCGGCCCGCTCCGCCGGACAGGTCCGTGTCGAGCAGCACGTCGCCGACCACCACGATCCTCATCGCTGCTCCTCCTGGCGACGGCGGCGGACCTCCGCGTCGAAGGCGCGGCAGATGGCGTGCAGCGCGATCAGATGGCCCTCCTGCGCGTTGGCGGACTGCGCCTCGACGGCGATGAAGTCGTCCACGCACTCGGTCAGCGGGTTGGGCCCCGCTCCCGTGAGCGCCCACGTGGTGATGCCCGCCTCGCGGGCTGCGGTGACGGCGCCGAGGAGGTTCGGGCTCTTGCCGCTGGTGCTGAGCAGCACCAGGATGTCGCCGCGACGGCCGTGGGCGCGCACCTGGCGTGCGAACAGCTGGTCGAAGCCGTAGTCGTTGGCGATCGCGGTGACCGCGGAGCTCTCGGCGTGCAGGGAGATGGCCGAGAAGGGCTCACGTTCCCCGTCGAACCGGCCCACCAGCTCCGCGGTGAGGTGCTGGGCCTCGGCGGCGGAGCCGCCGTTGCCGGCGGCGAGGAGCCGCTGGCCCGCGATGAGCCGGGTCGCCATCTCGATGCCCCACCCGGCGAGGGTCCCCGCATTCTGCGCGAGGGACTCGACCGCCGGGCTGACGGCGCGGAGGTGCTCCATGACGATCCGGCGCGCGTCCTGCTGGACGGCGTCCTGCGGACGACGCTCCTGGTCCCGGTGCGCCGGGGCGAGGGCTACCCCCTCCCGGGCCGGGGCGGCCGGTGCCGCACGAACGGTGGAGATGTCGGAAAGGTGCGTGGTCACAGTGCCCTGCCTCCTGTGCTCTCGAGTCGACGCGCGGCGCTCCGCCGCGCTGTTGCCGGTGCTGCGGGGACTGCCGCCCCGAGCGCCAGCTGGTAGGCCTTCTCCGTGTCGGCCGCGATGCGGCTCCAGGAGTAGCGTGCCCGGACGCGCCGGTGGCCGTTGTCCCCGAGTTCCCGCGCCCAGGTGGGATCGGCCAGCACCTCGGCGACGGCGACAGCGATCGCCGCAGGATCCTGGGGCGGGACATGCAGGCCGGTCTTGCCATCCACCACGGTGTCCACGAGCCCGCCGACGGCGGCCGCGACGACAGGGACCCCGCACGCCATGGCCTCGAGGGGGACGATCCCGAACGGCTCGTACCACGGGGCGCAGACGACGGCGTCGGCGCTGCGGAGGAGGGCGGGCATCTCGGCGCGGGAGACCTGGCCGCGGAGCACCACGCGGTCGGCGACGCCGAGCTCCGTGGCGAGCGCGACGAGCCGCTGCGCCTCCGGATCGTCCTCGAGGACGGATGTGTTGCCGCCCCCGCCGACGATCAGGAGTTCGACGTCGTCGCGTCCGGTGTCGGCGAGTTCACGGAGCGCCCGGATCACGAGGTCCATGCCCTTCCGCGGCACGAGGCGGCCCACGCTGACGATCCGGTGCGGCCGCTCCCGCTCCTCCACCGGTCCGTGGGGACCGAAGAGGTCGAGATCCACGCCGCAGGGCGCAATCGAGACGCGGTTAGCGGGCACGCCCATGGCCTTGAGCTCGAACACCTCGTCCGAGCAGGTGGCCACCACGCGGTCGGCGCTGCGCCCCACCATGGCCTCGAGCATGAGCCGCTCGGACGGGCTGGTGTCCTCGACGCCCTGGTGCCGCCGCTTGACGGTGCCGAGGGCGTGGAAGGTCTGGAGGACCTGGACGTCCCGGCCCACGCTGCGCGATTGGCGGGCGGCATCGAGCGCGGCGAGCCCGGACATCCAGAAGTGGCCGTGGACGATGTCCGCCGGCTCCTGTCCCCAGTCCCGGACGATCCCGTCGGCGAGTTCGCCCATGAAGGGCAGCAGCATGTCCTTGGGGACGTGGCGGGCGGGACCGGCGTCGATGTGGACGACCTCCAGCCGCGCGTCGGTCCGGACCCGGTCCGGGAGGGCGGGGTCGTCGCGGCGCGTGTACACGGTGACATCGTGACCGCGCCGGGCGAGTGCCAGGGACAGCTCGGCGACGTGGACGTTCTGTCCGCCGGCATCGACGCCCCCCAGTGCCGCGAGTGGACTTGCATGCTCAGACACCATCGATATCCTCACTGCGCTCTCCTTTCTGTAACCGCCAGGACGCGGTGCCGGGTGGGCTCCTGTCCCAGGACGTCGTCCCAATCGGCCAGGAACCGGGCGAGCCCGTAGCGTTCCAGGGCCGCGTCCCGTGCCACGAGTCCGCGTGCGCGGGCCTCGTCGGGGTCGTCGATGAGTTCGGCTGCCACGCGGACGAGGTCGTCGACGCGCGTGGAGACGGCCCCGGCCCCCGGCGGCACCGCGCGTGCCGCCTCCGTCGTCGCCAGGACCAGGACCGGGAGGCCCACGTGCATGGCCTCGAGGAGCGAGAGACCGAGCGAGGTCCAGCGCAGGGGGTGCACGTAGGCCCTGGAGCGCCCGAGCCGCGCGTGCAGCTCGGCCGTCGGCAGGTCGCCGCCGATCCGCAGTTCGCCGGGCCCGAGGTCGAGGGAGTCGCCGAGCCCGTCGGTGCCCATGCCGAACACCTCGAGCGGTGCGATGCCCGCGAAACGGGGCAGCAGGTCGGTACCGGTGATGCGTCCGCGCCGGACCGGCTCGTTGATCACCGCGGCGAGCTGCTGCAGCTCCCCCGTGTAGAGGTAGCCCGGGTCCACGATGCCGTGCTCGATCACCGTGGTGGGCGCTCCCCCGTTGTCCCAGAAGAGCTCGTTGAAGTGCGTCACGTGGATGATCGGGATCTCGTCCTGCCCGGCGAGGGGGTGGACGGAGCCCACGATGTCGCGGCGGGGCGTGTTGTGCTCGAGGAAGACGGCGGGAAGGTCGCGTCCCGGTGTCCTGCCGAGGAGGCGCTCGCACTCGGCGATCTCCTCGGGACGCTGCAGGACGACGACGTCGATGCCGGCGTCCGCGAGATCGGCGGGAGCCACCTCGATCACGGAGGACGGCCAGTCGCGGCCTGCCCGGCCGAGCCCCCAGGGACCGCCGTCGGGCGTCGTGGGCAGCACGTAGGTGTGCTCGCCCCGCACGAAGGCGTCGGTCCATCCGCCGTGGACGTGCCATACCAGGATCCTCATCGGTTTCCCCTCGTTTTGCGGCCGTCGGTGCGGCCGATGCTGCGGCGCGAGCCGAGTGACGATATTCCGGACCCGAGCCGCAGGACAGCGTCCACCACGTCCTCCGGCGAGACGTCGGACAGGCACGGGTGTCCCTGGACGGGGCAGATGCGCGCGCGGCTGAGCGCGCAGGCCGCGTCCTGGTCGCCCAGCAGTTCCACCGGCACCCGGTAGGGCGCCCACCGGACCGCCGGGACCACGGGTGAGAACAGGCAGACGACGGGCGTGCCCACTGCTGCTGCCAGGTGGGCCGGGCCGGTGTTCCCCGTGATCACCACGGTCGCTCCGGCGAGGACCGCACCGAGGGCCGGCAGGTCGGTCCGGCCGCCGAGGTCCAGGGCCTCCGGTCCTGCGACCGTCGAGGTGAGCTCTGTCTCGTCGGGGCCGCCGGTGACGACCACCCGGAAGCCGGCGGCCGTCAGGAGTTCGACGGCGGCCGCGTGGTGCAGCGGCGGCCAGGCCCGGGCGGGCACGGACGCGCCGGGATGGACGACCACGTACGGCCCCCGCCCGACGAGCTCGGCGGCGTCGGCGAGATGGGTGACCCGGAGGCGGCCGTCGTCGCCCGGGGGCAGTGCGTACCCCGCCGCCTCGGCGATGCCGAGCGCACGCTCGGCCTCCGGCTGGTCCTCCGGGAAGTCCTCGCCCGGCTTCAGCCGGACATCGAGCAGGGAGCCGGCGTAGTCGACGGACGCACCGGCGATCCTCCGAACCCCTGCGAGGCGGAGCAGCAGGGCGAGCGGCAGCGGCGACTGGTGGAACGAGGTGAGGATCACGGCCTCGTCCACGTCCGCGGCCACCACGGCGTCGTGCAGGTCCTGCACGAGCTCCGGTGTGGGCTCGGGTGCGGGATCGATGATCCACGGCGCACGCCAGACGACGACGTCGACGACACCCGGCAGCAGGCGTGCCGCCGCCGCCCCCTGCGGTCCGCAGAGCATGACGACGTCGTTGGGCGAGTCCCCGTGGTCACCGGCGGCGATGGCCCGGACGGCGGGGCCGGCGAGCAGCACGTCCCCGGCGCTGTCCAGGCGTGCCACCAGCACCGTGCGCCTCATGCGGTGCCCGCCCAGAGGAGGTCCACGGCTCCGGCGAGCGTCCCGGCCACCGCAGGGGCGTCACGGACCTCGTCCTGCAGCGTGATGTCCGTCGGCACCAAAACCCCGCGGGCTCCCGCGGCGGCTGCCGCACCCATGTCCGCCCCGATGTCACCGATCAGGGCCACCTCGCCGGGCTCGAGCCCGAGGCGCGCGGTCGCCGAGAGCACCATGCCGGGCTCGGGCTTGCGGCAGGCACAGCCGTCCCCGCTGCCGTGTGGACAGACCTCCCAGACGTCGAACGGTCCGAGCAGTTCCTCGACGCGGGCGTTGACGGCGTCGACCTGCCCGCGCGTGACGAGGCCGCGGGCTATGCCCGACTGGTTCGTGACGACGCCGACGGGGATGCCGCGCGAGCGCAGGCCGTCGAGGACCTCCTTGGCGCCGGCCATGGGCCGGACCAGGGACGGATCACCGTTGTAGGGGACGTCCACGACGATCGTCCCGTCGCGGTCGAACAGGACGGCGCTGGGGGCGGTCCGTGGTCGCTCGGCCGAAGTATGCATACAGGCTTAGTTCCCGGAAAGCAGCAGGACTAAACACTTCTCGCCGAACTTCTTCTCCTCCTCCTCCTGCTTCTCCTTCCGTCTGCCGCTGCTCCACCGGGTGGTACCTCCGCCGCTGCCCGTGGGGCTGCGGCGGCGACGGGTCCGGCCGGGCCTGCCCGCTTCCTCTGGCAGGATGATCCGCATGACTTCCGAGGACTCCAGCACCGCCGGCGCGCAGCAGCCGATCCCCCACGTACGTCCAGGGGCTGCGTCCCCTTCGACGCCGGCGCCGGACGGCCGGCCGGAGATCCTCGCGCTGCGTGCGCTGAAGCTGGGCGACCTCCTGGTCGCCGTGCCCGCCCTCAAGGGCCTCCGGCGGGCCTTCCCCGAGCACCGCATCCTCTACGCGGCCCAGGAGTGGCTCCGGCCCGTCGTCGGACTGACGGGTGCGATCGACGACCTCCTGCCCACCCACGGGCTGGACGATCCGCTGCCCATCGAGTACGGGCGGATCGACCTCGCGGTCAACCTGCACGGCAACGGCGAGGAGAGCCGCGGGCGCCTGGAGGAGATCGGTGCGCAGCGCCGCATGGGTCACCGCTCACCCGGCTGGGAGGGTCCGGAGTGGGAGGACGGCGTGCTGGAGCGGGAGCGGTGGGCGCGCCTCGTCAGCTGGCACGGCGTACCCGCCGACCCCCTGGACTGCAGGCTGCGCGTGCCCGACGGCGACAGCCCCACGCCCGACGCCGTGGTCGTCCACGTGGGTGCGGCGTACGGAAGCCGCCTGTGGCCCGTCGAACGGTTCGCGGCGGTGGCCCGCGTCCTGGCGGCGTCGGGCCACCGGGTGGTCTTCACCGGCAGCGGGAAGGAGCGGCCCCGGGCACTCGCCGTGGCCGACGCCGCGGGACTGCCCGAGGACACGGTCGCGGCCGGGAACCTCCCCCTCGACAGGTTCGCCCGCCTCGTCGCGGGCGCATCCCTCGTCATCTCGGCGGACACCGGTGCCGCGCATCTCGCCTCGGCGTACGCGAGGCCTTCCGTGGTGCTCTTCGGGCCGGCGCCGGCCTCGGAGTGGGGACCACCCCCCGGTCCGCACACGGTCCTGACCGACGAGTCGCTGCGCGTCGGGGAGACGTTCTCGCCCACACCCGACCCCGCTCTGATGGCGGTGACCGCCGACCAGGTCCTGGCGGCGGCAGCGGCGCACGGCATCTCCTAGCCGGACGGCCCGGGATCCGGGCGGCCGCCCGGGGAGTCGGTTGCAGACCGGCGGACGATGCTGCGGACTCAGGCGATATTCGTCCGCACACCGCGCGCGTGCTCGGGGGCAGGTGCACCCAGCAGGCGCTTCTGCAGCTTCACGAGGATACGGGCGAGCATCCGGGAGACCTGCATCTGCGACATCCCCAGTTCGTCGCCGATGACCTGCTGCGTCTGCTCCATGAAATAGCGCCGGTAGAGCATCTCCTTCTCGCTGCCGTCGAGCTCGTTGACGGCTCCACGCAGGGAGATCATGTCATCGCTGCGGTCCATGCCGTTGGAGTCGGTGGCGAGCGTGTCAGCCCAGCTCCGGCCCTCGAACGGAGCGTCGAGGGAATCGGGGCGGAGGCTGGAATGGGAGGCCTGCGCCTCGAGGACCTTGTGCTCCGGCCAGCCGAGCTCGACCCCGAGTTCGCGTGCCGTCGCCTCGCGGCCCAGCCGCTGCGCCATGGCGGGCGCCGTCCGCGCGATCTCCGTGCGGAGGTCCTGGACCTCCCGCGGAGGCCGGATGACCCAGCAGGAATCACGGAGGTAGCGCTTGATCTCACCCGCGATCGTGGGGATGGCGAAGGAGGCGAACGGGACGCCGCGCCCCGGATTGAAGCGCTGCACGGCCTTGATCAGGCCGAGGTAGGCGACCTGCCGGATATCGGAGGCCTCGGGGCCCGTCATCGCGAAGGAGCGGGCCACGGATTCCGCGAGATCCATGTGCCGCAGCGCGATGTCGTCCTGCAGAGCCGCTTTGAGGGGTTGTTCCGTGGCGCTGCAGCCGCCCGGCCGGACGCCGACGTCGCGCGTCCCTGCGGGCGGGCGCAGGGAACCTCCATCGGTCGGCCTGGATGTGGCGGTACTCTGCATGCTGATCTCCGTCGGGCGGTGGACACGTACGTCCCCAACAAAACATCAGCCTGCTTAGTACGCAACCACCTTCTCCTCCTCGATCCTTTTCCTCGGAGGTCTTTCCTTGCCTGCTTCTGTCAGGTATACCGTCGGCGTCGCAACGCGGGCTCCTGGCGCACGAAAAACCCCCTGCCGGACCGGCAGGGGGTGGGTGAGCAGGGGGTGCGGAGCTCTCAGCCGCTCAGGCGCAGGTCAGCTGTGGACCGTAGCGGCCGGATCGGTGGCGTCCGGTGTCCCGATGGATGCGCCTGCGGGAGCGGCCGTGGCCGCCCAGTTCCACCGCGGAGCGCCCAGCTCCCGGATGACGACCTGCAGGTGGGCCCTCAGCTCGTCCGAGACCAGCCCGCCCCCCGCCACGAGGGTGCGTTCGATGTCGTCCGCGGCATCCAGGACCTGCCTGCCTGCGGGAGAGATGGAGACGAGGTGCGATCGGCGGTCGAGATCGTTCCGGACACGGGTGACGTGTCCCCGCGACTCGAGCCTGGACAGGGTCTTCCCCATGGTCTGCGCCTGCACCCGGACGATCTGCGCCAGGCTCGCCTGCGTCATGGCCCCCTGATCGGCCAGGACACCGAGCGCGATCACACCCGCGTGCGTCACCCCGATGTCCACGAGACGCTCGTTCCATGCGTGCTCGACGAGACGCGCCGCCGTCGTCAGCAGTCGACCGGTGGGCCATTGCTCCAGATCGGGCATAGAACAGTGCACTTCCTCTCGCTTGCGCAACCGGCAGCCGCCGTCGGCGTCGGATCTTCCACCTATGATAGCTAGGCTGGCTAGTGAACCATCGCCGGCCGGCCGAACAGGGCCTGCTCCCGCAGGGATCCGCCCGGCCACCCGACCGATCCTCAGGAGTATGCATGTCGCAACGACTCGCCACCGGTGATAGTGCCCCCGACTTCACGCTCAGCGACGCCGGGGGCACCAGCGTCACGCTGTCCTCCCTGCGGGGGCGGAAGGTCGTCGTCTACTTCTACCCCGCGGCGGCGACCCCGGGCTGTACCACCGAAGCGTGCGACTTCCGCGACAACCTCGCCTCCCTCGACGCAGCCGGCTACTCCGTCCTCGGCATCTCACCGGACCCCGTCGGCAAGCTCGCCTCCTTCGTCGAGAAGGAAGCCCTGACGTTCCCCCTCCTCTCCGACGAGGACCACGGCGTCGCCGAGGCCTACGGCGCCTGGGGCGAGAAGAAGAACTACGGCAAGACCTACGAGGGCCTCATCCGGTCCACCGTCGTCGTCGACGAGGCCGGCGACGTCGCGCTGGCCCAGTACAACGTGCGCGCCACGGGTCACGTCGCGAAGCTGCGTCGTGACCTCGGCATCGACCAGTAGCACCCGCCGCCGCCGCCGGTCCGCGTCCGGATCCGGCCCGGTAGAGTAGGGCGACGACGAAGCCCCCGCGCGGGGACGTCGGCGCGCGAGTGGCGGAATTGGCAGACGCGCTGGATTTAGGTTCCAGTGTCTTCGGACGTAGGGGTTCAAGTCCCCTCTTGCGCACGGTGAAGGCCCCTGACGGAGGACTCCGTCGGGGGCCTTCGTGGTCTACGCCGGCCTCTTTTCCGCACGGTCGTGACCGCGGGGTGAAGCGCGCTGGAGACCGCACGCCGGTGACACTCCGGCGGCCGCCGCCCCCAGTCCCATCCGTACCTCCTGCACCACCCCGTCATCCCGCCCAGGGCGGCCGCCGCGACCCTGTCCGGACCACGGTCGGGCGTGCGCCCCACGCGTGCTGCGACATCGCCGCAGGTCACGGGCAGGTAACAACCAGCGGGCGGATCAGGCCCGCCGAGATTTTCTTTGGTGATCCCACCCATCCACCCTCCGAGGGCGCCCGAAGTACCTCCGAGACATCGACACGATGTGTTTCACCCAATACCCCAGACCGCAGGCACCCGCCGGGTCATATCTATGGAGGAAATTCTCATGGGAATTACCAAGCGCAGGAACCTCTCGATCCTCGGGATCGCAGCAGTCTCGATGTTCGGTCTCGCAGCCTGTGGCGGCGGCGACGACGCAGCGTCGGAGTCCGCTCCGAGCAGCGAGGCCACCATGGCCAGCGAAGCCCCCATGGAGAGCGAGTCGCCGTCGGCAGAGGCCAGCATGGCCCCCTCCGCCTCGGCCGACGCCATGATGGACCCGGCCGCGAACCTCGTCGGCCCCGGCTGCGCCGGCTACGCCGAGCAGGTCCCCTCCGGCGACGGCTCCGTCGAAGGCATGTCCCTGCTCCCCGTCGCCAACGCCGCAGGCGCCAACCCCATCCTCACCC
>NZ_JBQEMM010000013.1:0-100951 GCF_053470025.1 Arthrobacter sp. CP30 | reverse complement strand
GGCTTCGGCGTCGCAGACGCGGTCGGCTTCGGCGTCGCAGACGCGGTCGGCTTCGGCGTCGCAGACGCGGTCGGCTTCGGCGTCGCAGACGCGGTCGGCTTCGGCGTCGCAGACGCGGTCGGCTTCGGCGTCGCAGACGCGGTCGGCTTCGAATCAGCAGGTCGGGCCGGCTTCGATGTGACGGGTGACCCGGGCTTCGCGACAGGTGGGACGGACGTCGGCGGCTCGGCCGCGGCTTCCGGCACAAGCCCGTCAACCAGTGCGGAGCCGAGATCCTGCCCTGACGCGACCGGCAGGATGTCGCTCTCCAGGACCGGCGGCTGCTGGTCGGACCGGGTGGAGGACTGGGCCCAGGCGGGGATGTCGGACGCACCGACGTCGCCGGGGGTGTAGTCCTTCACCTCACCCGTGCGCTCGCCGTGCGAGGTGGGAACGAAGCTCCAGCGCAGGGGGTCGACGTGCTCGCCGTCGAGGATGGTCTCGAAGTGCAGGTGGCAGCCCGTGGAGGATCCGGTGGTACCGAGCTCGGCGATGGGATCACCGCCGTTGACGGTGTCGCCTTCAAGCACGGAGATGCCCTGGAGGTGGTTGTAGGTGGTGATGAGGCCGTTGCCGTGATCGACCTCGACCCGGTTACCGCCACCCCACGGGTGCCAGCCGACGGCTCGGACCGTACCCGCGTCAGCCGCGAAGACGGGAGTGCCGCAGGGCGCCGAGTAGTCCTGGCCGGTGTGGAACTCGCCGGGCTGGCCGCTGATCGGGCTGGTCCGGAAGCCGAAGGACGACGTGGGCGTGAGCTCGTCGAGCGGAGCGAACAGACTCCCGGCAGCCGGGTGCTTTACGGCCTGGACCGAGAGTGCCTCGGACGCGTCTGCTCCTGCCGTGGCGGGTACGGCGTCCGGTTCGGGGGCGAAGGTGACGGGATCCAGCGTGTCGCCGGTTCCGAACGGCGTGAGCAGCGATTCGCCCACCGTGCCGGTGGGTGACAGGGAGTCGTCGCCGATGAGTGCGGAGAGCGTCATGCGGGAGTCGTCCGGCCCGACGGCGGACGCGGCCTCCCACGACTGCGGCACGATTCCCTGGAAGCCAACGAAGCAGACCACCATCGCGAGGCTGGCGTTCATCTTCGTGCGCGATGAACCACTGGCGCGCCTCTGCACCTTCGACCTGCTCAGGTGCTTACCGGCCTGCGTCACGAACGTCCCCCTGTAGAAATACTGCGTCCGGCGGCCCGATCGGGCGATCGCCCCGGACCTCGTCAGCCACCATGCACAACGTTAGCCCGCGCACAGCGCCCACCGCGACGATTTGTTGCGATTCGCTAACAAAATTTAGGAGAACTTGAGCCTTCCGGTGGATGTACCCGTCAACTCGGCCTCGAGCCGCTCCACGTGGGTCACGACGACGGCTCGGCGGGGCGACCGCCGAGGCAGGACACGCAACGCCAGGCGCCACGCATCGACGTCGTCCTCGGCTTCCGTCAGCAGGAGATACTGCAGCAACGTCTCGGGCGATCCGTCCGTCAGCACGGCGTCACGCAGGAGCGTGGACACCTCGTTCCGGAGGCGGACGACGGCAGGCGCCTGGGACCGCGGCAGGACAGGGCCCCGGTAGATCCCGAGCGCCATGCGGTGGGCGCCTCGCTGCAGGTAGCTGAGCACCTGCACGGCGTCGACGACCAGTTCCGCGGGCAGCCTGTAGGGGCGGGACTGCGGCACCATGTCACCGCCGTGCTGAGCGAGGACCTTGCGCAGCCTCAGCATCTCCGCCCGGACGGTCGTCCCTGAGGCGTCCTCCGGATAGGCCATCACGGCCAGCTGGTCCGCGGTGAGCCCCTCGGGGTGGAGCGCGAGGAGGGTCAGCAGTTCCGCGTGGCGGAGACTCAGTTCCAGGGAGGCGCCGCCCGCGTGCACCAGGCCGTGGTCCGTACCGAGGATCTGCAGGCTGTTGCGGTAGAGGGCGCCTGCCGTGGGAGCCGGCCGGCGCCGTCGGGCGCCCGGTAGCCGGCTCTGCAGCCGGTGGATGCTCAGGTGCGCCTCCGCGGCGGCGACGGCAGCCTCCACGAGGGCCAGCGTGTGCGTGGCCACGGCTTCGGAGGTGCCGGTGATGTCGATGACACCGAGCACGGTACCGGAATCGGGATCGTGCAGCGGGACGGCCGTGCAGCTCCACGGATGCACCTGGGGGCTGAAGTGTTCGGCGCCGGCGATCTGCACGCTGCGGCGGAGCGCGAGGGCGGTTCCCGGCGCGCTGGTCCCCACTGTCTCCTCCGACCAGTCCGCACCGGCCATGAACAGCATGCCCTCGGCCCGACGGCGCAGCTCGCGGTCACCGTCCACCCACAGGAGGCGGCCGTTCTCGTCGCCGACCGCCACGAGCATCCCGGCGTCCAGGCTCGGCTGGACGAGCAGGCGGTCGATCACCGGCATGACCGCCGCGAGGGGGTGCGCCTGCCGGTACACCTCGAGGTCCTCCTCCGACCAGAAAAGGCGTGCATGCGCGGTCGAGGGGTTCGGGAGGTGGGTGAGGGACCGCAGCCACGACTCCTCGACCAGGAAGCGCAGGTTGCCGTCGAGGCCACCGCCCTGCCCCAGGGCCTCATGGGCGGCGAAGGCCCTCCGCTGCAGGATCTCGGAGGAGAGATCCGTGGGGAGCGTTGAACGGGACGGCACCATCGACACTCCGCTTCGTGACCTGTCCCCCGTGGGGCGTGGGACAGTTCACAGTGTAGCGGGACTACTCACCGCGGGAAATGGCCACCATGTCCTCGCGGGGCACCAGCTTCACGCGCTCCCTGACCACTTCCGCGGCGCCCGACGTGTTGACGAAGTTGGAGCCGAGCTTCATCTCGTGGGCATCGAGCTTCAGCCAGCCGTCCCACGTGGTGTAGCGGACGCCGCGCTCCTCGAGGAGCGTGATGATGGCGTCCTCCGACGGGTCCTCGGCGGGCGGCAGGTTCAGCCGGTCCTCGAGCAGGAAGCCGATCGTCTCGAGGGCATCGCCCTTGGTGTGCCCGATCAGGCCCACGGGCCCGCGCTTGATCCACCCCGTCGCGTAGATGCCGGGTACCGGCGCGCCGCTCTCGTCGATCACGCGGCCGCCCTCGTTGGGGATGACGCCGCGCTTGTCGTCGAAGCCGACCTCGGGCAGCTCGGAGCCGAAGTACCCGATGGCGCGGTAGACGGCCTGCACCGGGTAGTCGATGATCTCGCCGGTACCGCGGACGTTGCCGTCCCCGGTCAGCTCGGTGCGCTCGAACCTCATGCCGGCGACCTTGCCGGGCGTCTCCACGGAGTCGTGGATCTCGACCGGGGAGTGCAGGAAGTGGAGGTGCAGCCGCCGGGACGCGCCGGTCGGCTCGTCCTCGACCAGCCAATTGGTGAGTGTCTTCACCATCGTCTTGGTCTGGTTGTTGGTGGCGATCTGCTGCTCGGAGCCGGCGTCGAAGTCGAAGTCCTCGGGGTAGAGGACGATGTCGACGTCACGCGAGTGCGAGAGTTCGCGCAGTTCCAGGGGCGTGAACTTCACCTGCGCCGGTCCGCGGCGGCCGAACACGTGCACGTCTGTGACGGGCGATGCCTTCAGGCCCTGGTAGACGTTCTCGGGGATCTCGGTGGAGAGGAGGTCGTCGGCGTGCTTCGACAGGATCCGCGCGACGTCGAGGGCTACGTTGCCGTTGCCGATGACGGCGATCTCCTTCGCCTCGAGCGGCCAGTCGCGGCTCACATCGGGGTGTCCGTCGTACCAGGAGACGAAGTCGGCACCGCCGAAGGAGCCGTCGAGGTCGACCCCGGGGATGGTCAGGTCCGCATCGCGGATGGCACCGGTGGCGAAGATGACGGCGTCGTAGAAACGGCGGAAGTCGGACAGGGTGAGGTCCCTGCCGTAGTTGATGTTGCCGAGGAAGCGGATGTCGCCGCGGTCCAGCACCTTGTGCAGGGCATTGACGATCCCCTTGATGCGCGGGTGGTCTGGGGCAACCCCGTAGCGGATCAGACCGTACGGCGCGGGGTACTGGTCGAACAGGTCGATGCTCACGGCGAAGTCGCCGCCCTGCACCTCGTTCGACTTCGTCAGGATGTCGGCGGCGTAGACGCCGGCCGGACCGGCGCCGATGATCGCGACCCGCAGCGGTCGTGCCGCAGCTGAGGTAGACACTGAATTGCCTTCTTCCCGATGGAGGAGCTCCTGCTGGATGCCGTGGTGCGGAATAAGCGCACAGTTCCCTATTCTAAATGGCCATGGCCGGGAGAGGGTCCATGAGTGGCGCGGATCTCCCCGGGCCGGCATCAGGTCCGCGGTGGACGCCCCGGATGCAGGGGAATAAAGGCCCGGCGCAGCCCGTTGCGGACCTCGTGAGCGGAACAGGTGCTGTGAGCGGTCGTCAGCCGAGGAGCGAGAACTCCGTCGGCATCCTCTTCGGCATCGGTGCGTACGGCCTGTGGGGCCTCCTTCCGCTCTACTTCCTGATCCTCGCGCCGGCCGGTCCCACCGAGATCGTCGCCAACCGCGTCCTGTGGTCCCTGATCTTCTGCGCCCTCCTGCTCACGGCGCTGCGCTCGTGGCGCCCGGTCCTCACCGCGCTCCGCACGCCGCAGATCTCGGGGACGCTCGCGGTCGCCGCCCTGCTGATCGCCGTGAACTGGTTCGTCTACACCTATGGCGTCACCTCCGGGCAGGCGATCGAAGCCTCGCTCGGCTACTTCATCAACCCCATCGTGTCGGTGCTCCTGGGGGTCTTCGTGCTGCGGGAGAAGCTCAGGCCCCTGCAGTGGACCGCCATCGGCATGGGCGTCCTGGCCGTGGTGGTGCTGGCCATCGGGTACGGCTCGGTGCCCTGGATCGCCCTCACCCTCGCCTTCTCCTTCGGGCTCTACGGCTTCATGAAGAAGCGCGTGGGGTCCCGCGTGGACGCGGTCTCGAGCCTCAGCATCGAGACCCTGGTCCTCACACCCATCGCTGCCGGCGTCATGCTGTGGCTCGCCTCGAGGGGGGAGGCCACACTGCTCACCGAGGGTACCGGCCACTTCTGGATCATGGCGGCCTCCGGTGTGATCACCGCGGTACCGCTGATCTTCTTCGGCGCAGCAGCGCGTCGGCTTCCGCTCACGACCATCGGCCTCCTGCAGTACCTGGCGCCCGTGCTGCAGTTCCTGCTGGCACTGCTGGTGCTGCACGAGGAGATGCCCTTCGAACGGTGGGTCGGTTTCAGCCTCGTCTGGGTGGGGCTCATCCTGCTGACCATCGACATGCTCCGTACCGTGCGGCGGCAGCCCAGGCCCGCCAGGGTGCCGGAACCGGCCACGGCGTCCTGACACCACACGCCGCCCGTTCCGGCCCGCCCGCCCTCACCCGGATCCCTCGGGCGGGGCACCAGGCCGACGACGATCGCGGCCACCCCTCGAGCCGGTGTCGGCAACCGACGCGCCGGTGACCGGAACGGGGAGCTCGGCCGTGAGGTAGGCGTCGTTGAAGCGGGACAGCAGGCCTGCGAGCTCGACGACGTCGGCCGGTTCCCAGCCCTCGAGCTGTCGGCGGAAGGTGCGGCGCCGCACGCCACGGGCGGCGTCGACGCGGCGAGCGCCCTCGGCGGTCAGCCTGACCGGGCGGGACCGTTCGTCGTCGACCGGCGCACTCCGCTCCACGAGCCCGAGCCGCACGAGCACCGCGACGTGGCCGCTCACGGCCGGCAGGCTCATGCCGAGCACCGCGGCCAGATCGGTGACACGGCACGGGCCGAGGGTCCTGGACGCCGAGAGCACGCTGTAGGCCGCGGGTTCCATCGCCGGATCGATCCCCCGTGCCAGCGACCGGCAGACGAGCTGCTCGCTGCGGCACATCGTCGCCGCCCGCTCCTGGACGCCGTCGAGCACGGAGTCCCGCGACCTCGGGACCGTGGGATCCACGCCTCCAACCATGGCCGAAGCCTAGGCAGCGGCCGCGCGCAGCGGAATGCCCCGGGCCAGCATTACCCCGGATGACTCACTCCGACCGTCCTGCTCCGGCACAGCACGGCAGCGCAGCGGCCTCCACACCGCCCGGCAGGCACGACTGACGGCGACCTCGTGGCGGGATGGTGCGCCCTCACGCCGTGGCCGGTCTGCCTCGATCCGGCGGGGCGGCCGATCCGGTCGTGCCGGTACCGATGCCCGCGCCCTGCCGCACGGGCGTGGTCAGGTCAGCGCGGAGTGCGCACCCAATCGCGCGGCACGACGACCATCGGCACCGGCAGCGCACGCAGCATCTTGTTGGCCGTCGCGCCGAGGAAGATCTGCCGATGCTGGGCGAGGCGGCTCGAACCGACGATGACCAGCTCCCCCGGATCCCACTCGATGCCGTCGATGGCCTGCTCGATCGTGCGGCCGTGCGCCACGATGATCGACGTCTCGTGCCCGTCCGGCAGCTGCCCGACGGCGCGTGCCAGGACCGAGTGGGCATGCTGGTGCGCCTGGTTGATGGCTTCACCCGAATCGGACGACTCCTGCACGTCGAGCGCCACGAGGGAGACGAGCCGGAGCGGGAGTCCCCGGCGCGCGGCCGACTCGACGGCGACGTCGATGGCGCCCTCCGCTCCCGGACGGTCGCCGACCGCGCACGTCATGCGGGTGAAGGTGGCCCGGTGCCGGTACCCGCGGGGGGCCAGCGCCACGGGGACCTTCGAACTGTGGAGCACCGCGTTCGCGACGCTGCCCACGGTGTACCGGCGGAGGAGTCCGTTGCTGGAAGCGCCGATGACGATCAATCCGGCGTCGACGTCGGCCGCCGCCTCGAGGAGGCCCTGCGCGAAGGAATCCGCCAGGCGCACGCGCGTGGTGACCTCGACGCCGTCGGGCACACTGTCCTTCGCACGATCCAGCGCCTCCTGTGCCCTGCGCCCCCCGGGAGCGGAACTGCCGTCCTGCGGCCAGTCGAGCACCGTCACGAGGTCGATACCCGCCGACTGCGTCAGGGCCAGCGAGGTGGCCAGTTCGAGGGCGTCCTGCCCGCGGTCATTCTCGGTGTAGCCAACGACGTAGCGCACGGCGGGGTCTCCTCGGTGTGTACGGTGCGGGGGCGGCGCGGACGGCAGGCGCCGCACCGGATCGGTTCACTCTAGCGCAGCGCCTGCCGGGTGGCTGGGCGCCTCCCGACGGACGCCCGCCACGGCTACTCCTCCCGTGCCGCCGTGCCCTGGACCAGCACCTCCTGGCGGAAGAACGCCGGGTTGATCCGCGACCACACGAGCATCAGGACGGCACCGAGGAGGATCACGCCGATGCCGAGGATGAACACCATGCCGACCCCGAACAACTCGGACCCGGAGCCGTAGGCGGGATCCATGGAGTCCACGGCCGTCTTGACGAACATGACGAGCAGGATCACGCCGCCGAGCAGCGGGGCCAGGAAGCGGAAGAGCACGTTGCGTGCGCTCGAGAAGGCCTGGGCCCGGAAGTACCAGACGCAGGCCAGCGCCGTGATGCCGTAGTAGAAGCAGATCATCAGGCCGAGGGCGGTGATGGTGTCCCACAGCGCGTTCTCGGACACGAGCCGGGTGAATACGTAGAAGCCCGCGGCGGCGACGGCAGCAGCCACGGTGGCATAGCTCGGCGACTTGTGGGCAGGGCTGATGCGTCCATAGCCCTTCGGCAGGGCCTTGTAGTGGCCCATGGCGAGCAGCGTGCGCGCCGGGGAGACGAAGGTGGACTGCAGGGAGGCGGCCGAGGAGCTGAGGACGGCCATGGACATCAGGATGGCGAACGGTCCCATCACCGGCCCGGCCAGCGTGGCGAAGATGCTCTCCTGGTTGTCGGGATTGCCGGCTCCCAGCTCGCCGTCGCCCACGCCCGCGAAGGAGAGGGTGGCGAGGGCGACCGTGAGGTAGATGACCACGATCACGACGACGGTGAGGGCGCCCGCGCGGCCCGGCGTCTTCTTCGGGTTGGTGGTCTCCTCGTTCATTGTCAGCGTCACGTCCCAGCCCCAGTAGATGAAGATGGAGAGCGAGACGCCGGCGGCGAAGGCCGAGAAGGACCCGACGGCGAACGGGTTGAACCACTCGGCGCTGATGCCCGTCGCGTCGAACGCCGTGCCGTTGGCCACGTGGACGAAGGCCGCGATCGCGAACCAGGCGAGCACGACGAGCTGGAACGTGACGAGGACGTACTGGACGGTCTTGGTGGCCTCCATGCCCCGGTAGGACACGTAGCAGGCGAGCGCGATGAACACGAGCGTCGTCGCGATGTTCACCGGGAGGTCCAGGGTCAGCGCGGCGATCGAGGGGTCGTCGAGGATCTGCGAGAGCATCAGGTAGAAGAAGTCCACGGCGACGGCCGCGAGGTTGGAGAGCACGATCACGGTGGCCGCGATCAGCCCCCAGCCCCCCATCCAGCCGACCCACGGACCGAAGGCGCGGGTGGCCCACGTGAAGGAGGTGCCGGAGTCCGGCATGGCGCTGTTCAGCTCCCGGTAGCCGAGTGCCACGAGCAGCATCGGGATGAACCCGACCAGGAAGATGGCCGGCAGGTTCACGCCGACCTCGGCGACGGTGGGGCCGAGTGCCGCCGTGAGCGTGTAGGCGGGTGCCACGCAGGACACCCCGATGACCACGGCGCCCAGCAGGCCCACCGTGCCAGAGTCGAGGCCCTTCCTGCTGAGCCCGGTTCCCCTTTGTGTTGTCTCGTCGATACTCATGCATCCGCCTCTGTGGATAAGGTGCCCGGGCCGGAGGTGGTGCCGGGCGTTGCATACGTACGCGGGACGACGACCATGGGGATGGTCAGCGTACGCAGGATCTTGTTGGCCGTGGATCCGAGGAAGAGGCGCATGTGCTGCGCGAGGCGGCTCGAGCCGACCAGCAGCACCTCCCCCTCGTCCCAGGCCATCGCCTCGACGGCCTCCTCGATGGAGGACCCGTGCGCCGTCTCGACGCTCACCCGGCCTCCGGCCGCGAGCGACGACGCGGCCTCCGCGAGCCGCCGGTTCGCCTCGTCCTCGGCTCCCCCGGCATCGGGTTGCCCGGCGTCGAGGGCCACGAGGGAGACGAGGCGGAGCGGAAGGCCACGGCGTTCCGCGGAGGACACCGCGACGGAGATGACGTCGTCGGCCCCCGCCCGCCGACCGACCGCGCAGGTCAGGCGTGTCGCGGGCTCGGTGCGGCGGTATCCCCTCGGCGCGAGCGCGACAGGGACCGGCGCGGCGTGCAGGAGGCCGCGCGCCACGTTGCCCACGCTGAACCGGGCGGCGAGGCCCCGGGAGCTCGCGCCGATCACGATCAGCGACGCCTCGGTGTCCTCGGCGGCACGGATGAGTCCTTCGGCGTTGGACTCGGCCCGGATGACGACGCCGCGGGCCGTCACGTCGTCGGGGACGAGGGCCAGCCCCTGGTCCATCCACTCGCGCATCTGCTCTGACAGCAGGGTGTCGAAGCCCTGGTCCGGCGGGTACGTCCCCGCGTAGACGGAATGTTCGGGCGTGACGAGGACGAGGTCCAGGTCTGCGTCCTGCCGCCGTGCGAGCGCGACGGCGAGACAGACGGCGTCGTGCCCGCGCTCGTCCGCGGTGTAGCCGACGATGTAACGCATGGTCAGGCTCCCTGGGCGGTGCCGGTGGACTGCAGTCCCGAGGACAGTTCGAGGTGGATCGCGGTCGCGGTGCGCTGACCCATGCGGATGGCACCGTCCACGTGCTGGTAGCCCTCCGCCGCGATGTCCGAGCAGGACCAGTGGATGGGGCCGACGGGCGTGCGCTGGTCCCGGCCGTAGCGGTGGAGCCCGCCGAGGTCGTAGCTGGAGGCGTACGCTCCGCGCGTCCATTCCTCGGACGCCCAGTCGGACTCGTAGTACACCTCGGGCTGCAGCGCCTGCGGTCCGAGGAAGCCGGCGATCGAGGACAGGATGCGCTCGCGCCGCTCGTGCGGGGGGAGCTCGAACATCGCGTCCGCCTTCTCGTCGGAGATGAAGCCGACGAGCGTGCCCCGGGGGTCCTCGTGGTTGGAGTTGTCGTAGACCTCCTGCACGATCGAACCGGCACTGAAACCGGTGCCGGAAAGCCCCTCCTCGCGCCAGAACGGAGTGGTGTAGACGGCGTGCACCTTGATGACCAGGCCGAGCGACTGGTGCTGGTGCATCTGGTGCTGGCGGCGCGGCAGCGGGGGCTCGTAGCTGATGCGCGAGTACAGGTTGGGCGGGACGGCGACGACGGCGTAGCGCGCGTGCACCGTCGTCGTGTCCGAGACCACCGTGACGCCGTCGACCCCGTCGATGCCGCTCCAGCGCAGGGTACGCACGGGGCTCGAGAGGATCACGTCCTCCCCGAGGTCCGCCGCCATCCGCTCCGAGACGGACTGCATGCCGCCCACCACCCGCCGGTCGAGGATGAAGTCCTCGTCCACCAGGTTGGAGAACGAGCCGGCGGTCGCGGCCATGAGGATGGCCTGCAGGGTCGAGAAGGAGTGCGCTGGTTTGGTGAGCATGCCACCGGCAATGAAGAGGCCGATGTTGTCGCACGCCTCCTCGTCGTCGGACTGCTGCCGGAGCCAGTGGTGGAAGGAGATGGTGTCCAGTGCACGCGCGTCCGGATGGTTCCACGGCGCCTCCGGACCGGCCTCCGCCACGAGGCGGTCGAGGAGGTCGATCAGCCGCTGCATCTCCTCCCGCGTGTACTCGTCCACGGGGAACATCTCCCCGGAGTAGCGGACGGGTGCTCCGTCGGGCCCGATGTAGACGGAGTCGCCGGCCCGGTACCGGGGGAACGTCGACATCCCGAGTTCGTCGAGGAGCCCGATCAGGGCGGTCTGGTCCGGGGAGACCCACTGGCCGCCCACTTCCAGCACCGCGCCCTCCACGACGTCGGTGTGGGTACGGCCGCCCACACGGTCCCTCGCTTCGAGGACGGCGACGCTGTGGCCGGCCTTCTTCAGTTCCCGTGCTGCGGTCAGGCCGGACGGGCCTGCCCCGATGATGACGACGTCGCGCTCGATGGTCTGCATGTGATCCTCCCGGCCCTGCATGACGAGGGCCACAAAATGAACGGCATTCATTATTTCGCACTACTATAGCCAGAGGTCGCCCGCGAGGGAAGGGAGCGGGCCTAGAGTTAATCAGGACGCAACACGAAGGCAGGAGCCATGACAGCACCCTCCCCCGAGCCCCGGCGTGCCGGGCGGCCGCCCCGCAGCGTGCTGTCGAAGGACCGCATCACCGGAGCGGCCCTCGACCTCATCGCCGCCGAGGGCTACGAGGGCCTGACCATGTCGGGGCTCGCCCGGAGGCTGCGGGTGGCCCCCTCCGCCCTGTACAACCACGCCGGCTCCAAGCAGGAGGTCCTCGGGTGGGTGCAGGACCACGTCATGACCATGGTGGATGTGAGCGCCTTCTCGCGCGAGGCGTGGGACGACGCCGTGCGGCAGTGGGCGTGGTCCTACCGGGAGGTCTTCGCGCGGCACGCCCCCCTGGTGCCGGTCATCGCGGTCATGCCGGTGACCGACGCCGCCGGGACGCTGGGGATGTACGAGGAAGTGGCGCGCGGCTTCCTGGCCGGCGGGTGGCCCGAGGAGCGGATCGTGCCGACGATCGTGGCCCTCGAGTCGTTCATCTACGGGTCGGCGCTCGACGTCGCCGCACCCCGGGACATCTTCGACTCCGGATCGCTGGGCGATCGCTTCCCGGTGTTCACCGCCGCGGTTCACAGCGCGTCGGGGGCGGGGGACGCGGACAGTGCGGCCGATGCCGCCTTCCACCTCGGGCTCGACGGCATGATCACGGGCCTGCGCGCCCAGCTGGCGGCCTACTCGTCCTGACGCTCCACCCGTCCGGAGGAGCCACCCGGTCCTGGTGCGCTACTCGTCCTGGCGGGCGGGACGGACGAGCCGTCCCATCCGGTATGCGGTGGAGTGCAGGACGTCCACGAAGGCGGAACCGTCGGCCTGCAGCCAGTCGGTCAGGGCGAGCTCGAACACCGTGACGCCGTAGCGCGCCACCATGCGGGCCTCGTCGCCGTCCACCCCGTGCCGCTCGAGTGCTCCGCTGATCACCTCCCCGAGCAGGACGTTCTTGAGCAGTTCCCGCTCGCGGAGGCCCTGGTCGGACCCGATGATGGCGCGCCGGGATCGGATGTCCTCACGCCAGCTCTCGAAGGGCCCCGTCGCCATCGCCTCGAAACCGTGCATCACGAGACCCAGCGGGGACAGGAAGGCAGGAGCGCCGGCCACCAGCGCCTCGACGACGCCGGGGAGCTCCCGCTCGCGCAGGAAGAGGACGTCGCGCTTGTCCGGGAAGTGGCGGAAGAAGGTTCGCGTGGTGAGCCCCGCGCGGGCGGCGATCTGCGGCACGGAGGTGGCGGCGTACCCCTGGGCCGAGAAGAGTTCGACGGCCGCCCGTTCCAGGCGAAGTGCGGCATCGGGGGCCCATCTGCTCATGGGTCCACCGTACTCGATGACACGCCATGCCATCCTGCGCCGCTCTGACGGCATGGCGTGTCATCACGGACGTCGGTCCGGGAGAATCATGCACACCGACGCAGCCGCACTGCTCACCCACGCATTCGGAGATCTGGAGGTACGGCCGGCTGCCTTCCCCACAGCCCGTCCGAGCCAGCTGGTCCTGCGCAACCGCGCCATCGCCGTCAACCCGCTCGATCTGATCGAGCAGACGACAGGCAACGTGATGTACCGCACCGGCGACCCGGAGACCCGGCGACCTGGTGATCCGGTGTGATGCTGACCTGCCCTCGCGGACTCCTGGCGGAGCGAGCACAGCCGGGACGAACGAAGGCGCCGCAGCTCGATGCCGCGGGGCCCTCGTCGACGTACGCAGCCCGAGCCGCCGCAGGTCAGCCGGCGTTCACGGTCCTGATGGCGTGCTCGAGCACGTCCAGGCCGTCCGCCAGCAGTTCGTCGGTGATGACGAGCGGCGGCAGCAGGCGGATGACGTTGCCGTAGGTGCCGCAGGTCAGGATGATGACGCCCTCGCGCAGGCACTGTGCCGCGATGGCCTTCGTCGCGTCGGCATTGGGGGTCCGACCGCCGCCGGGCTCCACGAACTCGATGGCCAGCATGGCCCCGCGTCCGCGCAGCTCCCCGACGATACTGCCGTCCCCGAGGTCCGCCTGCAGCGCGGCGAACCGCTCGGTGACCTGCGCCTCGATGCGGCGGGCCCTGCCCGCGAGGTCCTGCTCCTTCATGGTCCCGATGGCGCCGAGCGCAGCGGCGCACGCCACCGGATTACCACCGTAGGTCCCGCCGAGTCCGCCGGCGTGGACGGCGTCGAGCAGGTCCGCGCGGCCGGTGATGGCGGACAGCGGCATGCCGCCGGCGATCCCCTTCGCCATCGTGATGATGTCCGGGACCACGCCCTCGTGGTTCACGGCGAACCACTCGCCCGTCCGGCAGAAACCGGACTGGACCTCGTCCGCGATGAAGACGACGCCGTTGGCCTTCGCCCAGTCCGCCAGGGCGGGCAGGAAGCCGTCGGCGGGGACGATGAACCCGCCCTCGCCCTGGACGGGCTCGATGATGATCGCCGCGACCGAGTCCGCGCCGATCTGCTTCTCGATCATCGTGATGGCCCGCTGTGCCGCCTCGGGGCCCGTGATCGACGGGTTCTCCTCCCGGAAGGGGTAGCTCATCGGCACGCGGTAGATCTCGGGGGCGAAGGGGCCGAAGTTGGTCTTGTACGGCATCGACTTCGCTGTGAGGGCCATCGTGAGATTGGTGCGGCCGTGGTACGCGTGGTCGAAGGCGACGACGGCGTTGCGTCCGGTGGCCAGGCGCGCCACCTTGACGGCGTTCTCCACGGCCTCGGCTCCGGAGTTGAACAGGACGGTGCGCTTCTCGAAGTCGCCGGGCGTCAGGGCCGCCAGCTGCTCCGCGACGGCGATGTAGCCCTCGTAGGGCGTCACCATGAAGCAGGTGTGCGTGAAGTGCTCCACCTGCTCCTTGACGGCACCGACCACGGCCGGGTCGGACGCACCGACGCTCGTCACGGCGATGCCGGAGCCGAGATCGATGAAGGAGTTGCCGTCGACGTCGTGGATGATCCCGCCGTCGGCGTCCGCCACGTACACGGGCACGCCGGAGGCGACGCCCTTGGCGACGACGGCCGCGCGGCGGGCCGCGAGCTCGGTGGACCGCGGACCGGGGAAGTCCCCGGTGATGCGGCGCTTCTGCTCGAGCCTGAAGCTCGGGGCGGTGATCCCGGGAGTGGTTGCGAAGATGGTCATCGGGGAGGGTCCTTTGTCTCGGGGACGATCAGGCGTCCAGCACGCTCATGACGTGCTTGATGCGGGTGTAGTCCTCCACGCCGTACATGGAGAGGTCCTTGCCGTAGCCGGAGTTCTTGAAGCCGCCGTGCGGCATCTCGGCCGTGAGCATGATGTGCGTGTTGATCCACACGGCCCCGAAGTCGAGGTCGCGGGAGACACGCATCGCGGTGCCGTGGTCCGTGGTCCACACACTGGAGGCGAGCGCGTAGTCCACGCCGTTGGCGAGCTCCAGGGCCTCCTCCTCGGTGGCGAAGGTCTGCACGGTGAGGATGGGACCGAAGGTCTCCTGCTGCACCACCGGGTCGTCCTGGCGCGCACCGGTGATGATGGTGGGCTCGAAGAAGTAGCCCTTCTCCCCCGCGCGCTTGCCGCCGGTCGCGATGCTGCAGTGTGCCGGCAGCCCTTCGATGACGGAGGTGACCGCGTTGAAGTGGTTGATGTTGTTGAGCGGCCCGAAGTAGTTCTCGGAGTCGTCGGCGCTGCCCGTGCGCAGGGTCGCCGTGTGCTCGACCATCGCGGCCACGAGGTCGTCGTGTGCCTCCTCCTGCACCAGCACGCGGGTGATCGCGGTGCAGTCCTGGCCGGCGTTGAAGAAGGCGAACTCGGTGATGGCCTCCGCCGTCTTCTTCAGGTCCGCATCGGCGAAGACGACGGCGGGAGCCTTGCCGCCGAGCTCGAGGTGGGCCCGCTTGAGGCCCTTCGCGGCGCTCGAGGCGACGGCGATGCCCGCACGGACGGATCCGGTGATGGACACCAGCCCGGGCACGGGGTGTTCGATCATCGCCGCGCCGGTCTCCCCGGTCCCGAGCACCACGTTCAGGACGCCGTCGGGCAGGATGCCCTGGGTCAGGCGCGCCAGCACGAGGGTCGACTCGGGCGTCGTGTCGCTGGGCTTCAGCACCACCGTGTTGCCGGCCGCGAGCGCGGGACCGATCTTCCAGATGGCCATGAGGAAGGGGTAGTTCCAGGGGGCCACCTGCGCGACGACGCCGATGGGCTCGCGGCGCACGTAGGAGGTGTGGCCCTCCATGTACTCGCCGGCGGACTTGCCCTCGAGGATGCGCGCGGCGCCGGCGAAGAACCGCAGCTGGTCGGCGCCCACGGCTACCTCCTCGGCGGCGATCATCTCGCGCACCTGCCCGGTGTTGCGGTGCTGCGCCTCGACGAGCTCGTCGCTCGCGGCCTCGACGGCGTCGGCGAGCTTCAGCAGCATCAGCTGGCGCTGGCTCGGGGTGGTTCGCTTCCAGGTGGTGAAGGCACGACGGGCGGCCTGCATCGCGTCGTCGACGTCGGCCGGCGTGGAGACGGGCGACTGCGCCACCACCTCGCCGTTGGTCGGGTTCACGATGTCGAGGAGCTGATCACGAGCGCCGGCGGGCACCACGAAGTGTCCGTCGATGTAGTTCTGAAGGGTCTCGGCCACGCTGCAGCGCCTTTCACGGGGTCTTCGCACGCTCGTACCGGTGCCGGTCGACGTGCACGTTCCAGCAGAACCGTACCGGCGGCGCGTAACCCACGCCACGTGTGGTTGCACAGCCTGAGCGGTGGTCTGCCGTGCACAGGTACAACCGTCGCCTACGCTGGAGGCATGGCCATCACGCTGCCCGATCTCCTCGCCGACCCTGCACTGGGCCTCGTGGCCGAGGGGACGGCCCCGCCACCCGCACAGCCGATCCAGTGGGTGGCGGTGACGGAACTGGAGGACCCCCGGCCGTTCCTGAACGGGGCCGAGGTGGTCCTCACCACCGGTGTCCGCCTGAAGACGGGTGCCGCACAGCGGGCCTTCGTGCGACGGGCACACGAGGCCGGCGCCCTGGCGATCGGCTTCGGCGTGGGCCTGACGCACCGGCGGATTCCGGCCGCAGTGCTCGCCGAGGCGGACGCCGTCGGGCTCGCTGCCTTCAGCGTCCCCTACGAGGTCCCCTTCATCGCGATCGGCAAGAAGGTGGCGGACGCCCTCTCGGCCGCACAGTACGCAGGGCTCGAGGAACTCCTCCAGGGCCACGCCGTGCTGGCGTCCGCCCTCCTCGGAGCAGGCGGCCTCACAGCACTCCTCGGTGAGCTGGCCCGCATGCTCGGCACCGACGTCGCGCTCTTCCAGTACGGGACGCGCATCGCGGACGCCCGACGGTCCGGCGCGCCGCGCCCGCCGGCGTCGTCACCACGCGCCGCCGCTCCGGGCCGCGCAGCCTCGCCAGCGGACGGCGATGCGGCACCTGCCGGTTCGCACGACCCGGCTCCCACGGTCCCGACGACGTGGCATCGCGTGCCCATCGCCACCGGCCTGAAGGACCGCTGCACCCTTGCGATCGCGGAGCCCTACGCGCACGCCGCCGTCGTCGACTACGCGCAGAGCCTCATCTCCGTGGAACTCACCAACCAGGCCCGCAACAGGACCGGCGCCCGCACCGCGACCGGCCAGCTGCTGGAGGACGTGGTGCGGGGGACGCTCACCGGGCCCGAGGCCGCGGCGCGGCTCGCCAGCTCCGGGATCGACACCACCGCACGGCACGCGGTGCTGATCGTCGACGTCGCATCGGGGCAGCGGCGCAGCCTCAGGACGCTGCCGCTGCCCTACGGCTGGGACCGCCTCTCCACCGGGCTCGTCGACGAGCGCCTGGTCCTCGTCCTGCCCGCTCCGGCGAGCCCTGATCCCGCGCCGCTCGACCCGGCGGAGCTCAGCCGGTACCTGCACGGCGCCGGCCTGACGGCCCGCATCGGCGTCGGTGGGGCGTACGCGCAGCCCACGGGTCTGCGCTGGAGCTACTTCGAGGCGCGGGAAGCCCTCCAGCGCGGGCAGGCGGTCAACCGGGCCGACCGCCTCAGCCTGACGTCGCTGCTGATGTCCAGCGCCGATGTGCCCCTCGCCGACCTCGCCGCCGAGACCCTCAGGCCCCTCGATGACTTCGACGAGGCACACGGGGCCGGTCTCGTCACGACGCTCCAGCGGTACCTCGACCTCGACGGCTCAGTGGCCGCCGTCGCCGCCGGCCTCGCGCTGCACCGCAACACGATCCGCTACCGGCTCCAGCAGGTGGTCACCCTGACCGGGTACGACCCCGCGGTCACGGCCGATCGCGTCCACCTCTACCTGGCGCTCAGGGTCAGGGCACTGGGCTGAGGGAGGGGAAGCAAGCCCCCTGACCACCCATCCCCGGCGACGGTCTGCACGAAGACCTGTCACGCACCGCTCGGCCGGCCCGCACCCATGGGATAGTTTGAAGCGACGTACACCGGTCTCAGGAGTCTTCGGGGGTATCCATGTCACTGCTTCAGGCCGACGAGCCACACCTGCGGGAAGTTGCCAGGCGGGCGGTCCTTCAGGACTACCGGCTGCCCTATGGCGAGGCAGGGGGTGCTCCGGTCCAGGAGGTCGACTACGAGACGCCGCCCGAACTCCTCAACCTCGTGAAGCTGGCCGTGCGCGTCAGCGCGATGGACATGGGCGTCATCAACATCATCACGGCGGACCAGCAGCACCAGATCGCCGCGGTCGGGGTGGAGGCGTCGGTGTGCTCGCGCGACGACTCCATGTGCTCGAAGGTCTTCACGTCCGGGTCCATCACGGCTGTCCCGGATGCCTCCCTCGACCCGCGCTTCGCCGACAATCCTTTCGTCAACGGGGGCATCGCCGAGGTCCGCTCCTACGCCTCCGTGCCGCTCCTGACCGGGTCCGGCTACGCGCTCGGCTCGCTGTGCGTGTTCTCCCCACGCGTGCTGGCGCTCGGGCCCGAGCAGCGTGAAGGCCTCGAGATCCTCGCGCGTCAGGTCGTGGAGGTCCTGGAGCTGCAGTACAAGACCAGGCAGCTCCTCGAAGCGCTCGAGGTGGTGCGTCGCAGCAACGAGGACCTGGCCGGCTTCGCGGCCCGCGTCAGCCATGACCTGAAGAATCCGCTGACGGCGATCCTCGGCTATACGGAACTGAGTGAACAGGACACGGACGTCCCGGCAGCGGGACCGGCGGCACGGTACTTCAGCATCATCCGGGGTAGCGCGAGCCGCATGCTGACCACGGTCGAGGAGGTGCTGGAGTTCTCGCGGATCGGTGGGGCGATCACCCGGCGGCCCGTACGTCTGGCCACCATGATGAACGCGGTCCTGCAGGACGTCCTCCCGCTGAGCAGCGCCTCCGACGCGCTCGTCACCGTGCAGGATGCCCACCTGTTCGTCGACCACGCCCAGGTCATCGCCCTGCTGCAGAACCTCGTGTCCAATGCGATTAAGTACTCGACGCCGGGCAGTCCGCCGCGCGTCGAGGTGGTCGCCGGCATCGGCGCGACGCAGGTCCTGCGGATCATCGACCATGGGAAGGGTATCGACCCGGAGGACCGGACGCGCGTCCTGGAGCCCCTCGTCCGCCTCCAGCGCGACGGTGATCCGGCCGGCAGCGGCATCGGCCTCGCCACCTGCGCCCGGATCGCGCGGGCGCACGAGGGGTCGATCAGCATCACAGCGACGCCCGGCGGCGGGACCACGGTGACGGTCGATCTGGGTCCTGCGGCCTGAGCCCCACGGACTCTGCCACGGCGGCGGGCTCGTTGTCCGGGACCCGCGGTCCGACACCTGTAGCCGGTACCCTCGGCCGTCGCTCTAGTACTCCTGGGCCTGCAGTTCCTGGTCCTGCTCGGCACGGGCGAGCGGCAGCCGGAACGTGAACGTGGACCCCTGGCCCTCGACACTCCGGCAACTGATCGTCCCGCCATGCCGCTCGACGATCGCCTTGGAGATGGCGAGGCCCAGACCCACGCCCGGGATGGCCGCATTGCGCGCTGCCGAGGTCCGGAAGAACTTCGAGAACACACCGCGTAGTTCCTCGGCGGACATACCGCTGCCCTCGTCGGTCACGCTGCACTCCACGGCGCCGTCGACCTCCGCCGCCGTCACCGTCACACGACCACCCGCCGGGGAGTACTTGACGGCGTTCGAGAGCAGGTTGTCGAGGACCTGGCCGATCCGCGGTGCATCGCAGAGCGCCACGAGGTCACGCCCGGTGAGGTCCTCGAACCGCACGAGTGAATTGCCGTTGCGCTCCTGTGCCGCCCTGACCCGCTCCCTCACCAGGGAGGTGAAGTCGGTGGGTACGGGCCTGATCTCCGGTGTGCCCTCCGCCGTGGACAGCAGGTCCACCACGAGCTTGTGCAGGCGCTCGGAGTTGCGGGACACGACCTCCAGGCCGGAGGCGACCTCGGGCTCGAGGTCCGGTATGCCGGTCAGCAACTCGAGATACCCGCGAATGGCGGTCAGCGGCGTCCGCAGCTCATGGGACACCGTCGCCACGAACTCGTCCTTGGCATTGAGGGCACGCACGAGTTCCGTCACGTCGTTGAACGTCACCACGGAACCCTCGCGGGTGCCGTCCTGGTTGGTCATCAGGCGCGACGACGTCGACAGCACGCGCTGGTCCGGGAGTTCGCCCCACCAGAGGAGGTAGTCGGAGAACACCTGGCCCTCGGCGGCGCGGCGCGTCGGGCGCCGGTTCTCCGGCATCGGCGACGTGCCGTCCTGCTGGAAGATGCGGAGGTCCTCCTCCGCCGTGTCCGAAGCCGTGCCCGCAAGGGCCCTGAACTGCTCGAGCTTGCGGTTGGTCAGGAGCGGACGTCCGCGTTCGTCGACGGCGATGAGGCCGATGTCCACGCTGTTGACCACGGTGTCGAGCAGGCGCTCGCGCCGGGCGCTCTCCTCGAGGAGCTGCTGCAGTTCCCGGTCCTTCTCCTCGACGACGTCCTGCTGCGCCATCATGCTGGCGGTCATCACCCGGATGGTGACGCCGATCGCGAGCATGATGAACGGGAGCAGGACGGACTGCGTCAGGGACTGCGAGGTGACCGCAGCATCCGTCACGAACACGGGGACCCAGACGATCCCGAGGGCCGCGAGGAAACCGGCGGTGAGCACCGCGCGCGGGTAGAGTCCCGAGGCAGCCAGCCAGATGACGGGGAACACGGTGAGCAGCCCCACACCGGTGATCACTGTTCCCGCGCCATAGCGCATGAGGCCGATCGGGATGAAATCCAGGAGCGGGATGATCAGGAAACTCGCATGCGGCAGACGGTCCCACGGCACCAGGAAGCAGAGGGCCAGCAGGACGGCCTGGAGAGCGACGCCGATGAGGAAGGCGCGGCTCGCGAACAGATCAGGGTGGAACAGGGCCCCGCCGACGAGGATCAGGATGACGGTGAGCGAGAGGGGCAGCTGGCTCAGCACGACCCGGGCGCGCATGGTCAGCTCGTGGAACTGTCGCGTGTTGAACGTCAGGTAGGAGAGCACCCTGTCCATCCGGTGGCCACCTCCCCTCGTGCGTCATCCAGCTTCATCCCGTCGCGGCAGGACGGTGCCGATGCGCACAGGCGCGTCGGCTTCCACAGAGTAACGCGGTGGACCGTCGATTTCGGGGGCCGGAGCGCGGCCCCGTCCTCAAGATCACATCAAGATCGGCGCAACAACCCGAGCAACACAGCGAAGGCTCGGTGTGCGTGCCGGGCAGCGCGCGCCGTAGCGTTTAATGAAGTCCATGACTGTCTCCCCGGAGCCCCGCCGTGCACTGGTTGTCGAGGACGACGTCGACATCCGGGGCCTGCTCGTCCAGATCCTGAAGCGCGAGGGTTTCACGGTGACCGAGGCCGCCACCGCCCGTGAGGGGCTGGAGAAGGCGCGTGCCGGGGCCGATCTCATCACCCTCGATCTCAACCTTCCCGACGGCGACGGTGTCGAGGTGTGCCGGGAGGTCCGCGAGTTCTCCGACGCCTACATCCTCATGATCACCGCCCGCACCGATGAGATCGAGCGCCTGACGGGCCTGGAGACCGGCGCCGACGACTACATCAGCAAGCCGTTCAGCCCGCGCGAGCTCGTGGCCCGGATCAATTCGCTGTTCCGCCGGCAGAGCCGCCAGGCCGCAGCGGACGTGGCGCATGCCGACGAGCGCCAGCGTGCCGCGGAGGTGCAGCAGAACCTGCTCCCCCGCGACCGCCTGGCTCTCCCGCATTACGAGCTCGCCGGACGCTTCAGGCCGTCCCGCAGCGTCGGAGGTGACTTCTACGACTGGTACGGCACGGCCGACGGCCTGCACCTCACCGTCGCGGACGCCATGGGTAAGGGGATGGGCGCCGCCCTCGTCGCCGCGACCGTGCGCGCGATCATGCGCTCGGTGGCGACCCAACCGAACCTCGAGACCGCCTTCGCGACAGCGGCCCGTGCCACCGAGGCCGACCTCGAGCAGACGAGTTCCTTCGTCACCCTGTTCCACGGGCGCCTCGACGCCGCGACGGGGTCCGTCGGGTACGTGGACGCCGGCCATGGACTGGCCCTCCACGTCATGGCGGACGGCAGCGCCGAGCGGCTCCCCTCGGCGGGGCCACCCGTCGGCGCGTGGCCCGACCAGACGTGGGCGGCCGGGACCGTGCAGCTCGGGCCGGGGGACGCTCTCGCGATCGTGAGCGACGGCCTGCTGGACATCTACGAGACGGTGGAGGAGTTCACGGAAGCCGTCGCCGGTGTCGTCACCGCCTCCGCGGGAGTGGAGGAGGCCTGCGCCACCCTGCTCGCCATGGCTGACGTCCCGGAGGTGGCGGACGACGTCACCGTCGTCATCCTCCAGCGCTCGCCCGCCTAGCCGGCGCCCGCACGATCGACCACCACGGACAGCACCGCCGGAAGGACGTACAGATGGAATTCAGCACGCAGGACAAGGGCCGCTACACCGAGGTCACACCGAGCGGACGGCTCAACATGGTCGCTGCGCCGAAGCTCCGCGAGGTCATCGACGGCGTCGTCAGCGCCGGTGGCCGGCGCATCGTGGTGAACCTCGCCGAGACCACCTTCATGGACTCGTCCGGGCTCGGAGCGCTGATCGGCTGCCTCAAGCTGGCGCGGCAGTCCGGCGGGGACCTGCGGATCGCCGCCGTGCAGCCGCAGGTCAACATGGTGCTCGAACTCACCAGCATGCACCGAGTGCTGACGCCCCACGCGACGGCCGAGCAAGCGTTCCCCAATGACTGACAACCTGGCGCGACGCGTCCTCGAGGAACCGGCCACGGAGCAGGCGATCGAGGATCTGCACGGCGTGCTGGACCAACTGTGGCTGGACGCCGCCTTCGTGCCCGCGCTGGACCAGATGGCCTTCACCACCGCCGTGATCGAATCCGCCAGCAACGTGGTGCAGCACGGTGTCCCCTCACCCGGCGCCACCCTTCATCTCGGCGTCGAGCTCACGGTGTCCGCCGAGCGACTGACGGCGGTGATCAGCGAGATCGGGGCCGCGCCGCACGATCCGGTGCCCGACCTCGACGACCTGCCCGAGCCCTCGCTGCCCGGCGAGGACGCCCTGCTGGAGGACTACGACGAGTCCGGTCGCGGTCTGTCGATGATCCGCGCCCTGGTCACGACGGTGACCGTGGAACGCCAGGGGGACACCAACGTGTGGGTCCTCTCCAGGGATTCCGGCCAGGACTGACCCGACCCGGTCGGGTGCGCCGTCGACAGTGCGTCCGGCTCCTCCGGGAGAGCCGGGCGGCAACGGGAGAGCCGGGCGGCTACGGGAAGCCCTTGGGCTGCGGCAGGGCCGTTCGGTCCCCGGGTCCGTCAGCGACGGAAGCGCGCAAGCAGCCCGATCCCGAAGGGCCTGCAGCTACGGAAGTGCCGGCCGGCCGAGGAACGCGGCGATGTCCGCGTACACCTCCCTGGACTCGGGCAGCCGGGGGAAGGCCGGGAACACGTGGAACCCGCCCGGGTACACCGTCATGGTGACGTCCGCGCCCGCTGCGACGGCGCGGTCCCGGAAGACCGTCGCATCCGCCATGCAAACATCACGTGTGCCCTGGTAGATGCGGGTCGGCGGGACGGACGCCAGCATCTCGTCAGGGGCGCACGCGGGGCTGACGAGGGGTGACCTCGGGTCGTCTCCCCCTGCCCACCACAACCCGGCCTGCACGCCGCCCGCCACGGACAGCATCGGGTCCACGGCGTCGTACTTCGGGATCTCGGGGTTGGTCCCGGTCACGTCCAGCCACGGCGAGAACGCGACGATCCGCCCCGGTGCAGGCAGCCCTGCGTCGCGGAACGCCCAGGGCTGCGCAACCGCCAGCCCGCCGCCGGCGGAGTCCCCCATCAGGGTGACGTCCGCCGGGTCGGCCGTGCGCAGCACCTCCCGGTACACGGAGACGAGATACGGGAAGGCCTCCCGGTAGGTGCTCTCCGGAGCCAGCCGGTAGAGCGGCACGGTGACCGCGGCGCCCGTCCGCTTCGTCAGTTCGGCGATGATCCACCAGTGCGGGCGGCCGAGCTCGTTGATGTATATGCCGCCATGCGTATAGATGATGTGCGACCTCGTCGCCCCGAGCAGGGGGCGCACGGTGATGGTCCGGACCCCGTCGATCCGCTTCTCCTGGATGGTGTGCGTCTGCTTGAAGGTCCAGGGGATCGCCGCGATGGACGGGTAGGTCCGCCCGGGATACGTGGCGTTGACCCAGTCGGTCCCGTTCAGGTTCCGCTTCGTCGGCAGGAGGCCGATCAGGCGCGAGGCCGTCCGCATGGCCCACGAGCCGTCCCGTCTGCTCGGCTCGACCGTCCCGGGGCCCGCTGCGTATCCGCTCGTCATGGGGTCAGCCTAGTGCGGTGCGCGGAGCCGGGGTGCCTCTGTCATGCTGGTGAAGCCCGTCCTGTCCTTCGCCGGATCGACGCGGTACGTCCCGCGCTGGTGTCCGCACCCTCCGTGGGTCGTCGTGAGAGAAGGAGCCGCTCGACCAGATGGACACCGCGTCGCACATCGCCCTCGCCGCAGACCTGCTCGGCGTCTTCTTCTTCGCCGTCTCCGGGTCCCTGCTGGCGGCGCGCAAGGGCTTCGACCTCGTGGGATCCCTCCTGCTGGCGTCCCTGGCCTCCCTCGGTGGAGGAGTGGCGCGCGACCTCATCATCGATGTCCCCCCTGCGGCCTTCAACAATCCCGCCTACCTGGTCCCCCCGTTGCTCGCGACCGTCCTCGTGTACTTCGTCTTCTCCGGGGTGGAGCGGGTCAAGCGGGTCCTGGTGATCTTCGACGCCGCAGGCCTCGCCCTCTTCTGCATCACGGGCACGGTGAAGGCGCTCGACGTCGGGCTCAACCCGGTCTCCGCCGTGCTGCTGGGCGTCACCACCGCCGTGGGCGGCGGCCTGCTGCGCGACGTCGTCGCCAACGAGATTCCGCAGCTCTTCGACCCGCGTGACATCTACGCGCTGCCCGCGATGCTCGGCGCCGTCGTCGTCACCGTCCTCTACCTGACCGGGACCTTCACGATCGTCACGGGCATACTGGCGGCGTCGCTCGTGTTCTCCCTGCGCGTCCTCGCCTGGCGGTACGGCTGGCATGCCCCGCTCGCATCCCGCACCTGGAGCGCACGGAGGTAGCCAGCGCGTGCAGCCCGACGGCTAGGATGGACGCATCCCCGCCACCACTCCTGGAGTACCTGTGACTGAGCTGTTTTCCGACAAATTCCGCGCCCTGGTGCCCTCGTACTTCGAGGACGAGTGGGCCGAGGAAGACGGGCTGACCGAGGACGAACTCGCCGAGATGCTCGAGGGCAAGGACTTCGAGCTGCCTCTGGCGCTCCACGAGTTCTACCGCGCCGTGGGTGCCACCGAGGACATCATGGAGGCCTTCCACTTCTTCTGGGACCCGGACGAGCTCGAGATCGAGGACGGTTTCCTGCTGTTCCTCGAGGATGAGGACGAGCAGTACACCTGGGGCATGAGGGTGGAGCAGCTCGACGTCCCGGATCCGATCGTCTGGCGGCGCAACAATGCCCGCGGGGAGTGGCAGAGCGAGGAGGGCACCTTCACCGAGTACGTGCTGGATCTCTTCGAGTGGGTCTTCGAGGAGGACGAGGAGAACTGATGGAGTTCGTCCACCACGCCCCCGAAGGCTACCGGTGCCCGTTCTGCGACCTGGCGCGCGGGGACTTCGGCAACCCGAAGAACCTGTGCCGGCCCGGGGACGTCATCTACGCGGACGACCTCGTGCTGGCATTCATCGCCTCGCACGGCTTCGAGCCGAACCCGGGTCATGTGCTCGTCACGCCCCGTGAGCACGTCGAACTGCTGTACGAACTGCCCGACGCCGTCGCCGCCCGCATCATGACGCTCACCCGGGACATCGCCGTCGCGATCAAGCTGGCCTGGGAACCGGACGGTGTCTCGACCCGGCAGCACAACGAGCCCGCCGGCAGCCAGCACGTCTGGCACTACCACCAGCACATCCTGCCGCGGTGGCACGACGACGGCTTCTACTTCACCCCGAAGCGCCCCATCGTCGATCCCGCCGTCCGGGCGCGGAAGGCCGACGAGCTCAGGGCCTTCCTCCCGACGGCGTAGCCCCCAAAATTCCCCGGCGGCTGCGGTTTCGAGGCCCCCAGCGGAGCCGTCGCCTGGTGCACCCGTCGCTCCTCGTACACGGACCGCCCGTGCCGTCGTCCACGCCTTCTGGCTCCGACAAGGCGTGCCGTGGCGCGACACGCCGTCCGTAGCTGCGCACGAGTTGGGAAGGCGCGATCGAACGAGCGCTCACCGAACAGGTCGGCCTCCAACAGCTGACAGCACCTGCGCGAGCAACTCTGACTGGTGGTATATCACGTCCTCGTAGCAGAAGCGCAGGACTGCGTAGCCGCTGAGCATCGCGGTGTTGTTCCGCCGTCGGTCCCGGCGGAGGGCGGCCCGATCGGAGTGGTAGGCGGCTCCGTCGATCTCGACCACGAGGAAATCCTCGACGAGGAAGTCGACGCGGCCCACTCCCGTGAGCTGTACCTGGGCACGAACCGTCAACCCGGCGCCGGTGAGGATGAGTCGGGCGACCACCTCGACGGCCGAATCCGCAGAGCAATCGGCCTTCGCCAGTGCCGATCGTGCGCGGCCGTCACGACGCCCCGGCAGCCGCTCCGCCAGGAACTCCCGCACGGTGTCACCGCGGCGCAGGGCGCATTCGACCATGGGCACCGATTCTTCCTCCGGTCGGCACTGCAGGACATCGACGAGGACGTCGGCGAGGCCGACCACAGGAAGCCGCGGATGCACCGGCACCGACCGGGAGCGATGATTGGAGTAGGCGCCACCCCCGTACTCGCCCCTGCTGAGGTGCAGCCCGTCCGGCTCGCGGACCCGCCACAAGCCGTCGTGGGATGCAGCGGAAGCGCAGGTCAGACGCGCGTGAAGGGTGACTGCCGCGATGACATCTGCGGGCGCCTGCGGGGTGGCGATAACTCCCCTGCGCACACGCACGACGTCGCCGCCGTCGAGCGCACGGGAGAGCTCGCGCCGGCTGATCCCGCGTTCAAGCAGCCTGTGGGTAGGGGCAACGCCGCCGAGGGCCGTCAGGACCTGAACAAATCTCATGCGTCGAGTACAGGACCTGCTCCCATTTCTTCATCCCGTCGACCGCGCTATGCGCGCAAGCGCGCATCGGAAGCCCCCCCCCGATAAATGGATCACGGCCGGGGTGCCTCTGCGCCTTCGTTCGCGGTTCATGTGGACCCACGCGTGTGTCGGACGGTGACACACCGCTGCAGGACGGCTCCTCCGGTAGAAGGAGTGAACGGACGCCCGCCTGACGCAGACGAGGCGTAGCAGAGCGGCCGGGCGCAACCGACGGAGCACAACGGGGCCGAGGCAGACGGAACGCCGCAGGGCCGACGCCGACGCGAAGGACCGCTAGACGTCCCGGCTGACGACCGCCTGCGCGAAGCTGGCCAGCGCCTGCTTCACCACGCTGTCCGGAAGCGGCTCGAGGGCGGCGACGGCGTCGTCCGCCCACCGCTGCGCCACGGCCCAGGCGGCCTGCGTCTGCGGGTGTGAACGGACGGCGGCGACGGCCTCGGCCAGCGCCTCGTCGGAGGTCAGGTCGCCGTCGACGAGGGCGAGGACGTCGGCCGCCGAGCTATCTCCCGCAGCAGCGGCGCGGCGCAGGAGGATCACCGGAAGGGTGGGGACACCCTCTCTGAGATCTGTCCCCGGAGCCTTGCCGGACTTCACCTTCAGGCCGGTCACGTCGATGACGTCGTCGGCGAGCTGGAAGGCGACGCCCACCTTCTCGCCGTAGGACACCATGACGTCGACGACCTCGCGCGGGGTGTCCGCGAAGAGCGCGCCGAGCTGCCCGGAGGCGGCGACGAGGGAACCGGTCTTGTCGGCGATCACGGAGAGGTAGTGCTCGAGGTCGTCCTGGCCGTCGCGGGGACCGACGGTCTCGTGCAGCTGCCCGAGGCAGAGCCGCTCGAAGGTGCGGGCCTGGATGCCGAGGGCCTCCCCGCCGAGTTCGGACACGAGGATGGAGGCGCGGGCGAAGATGAGGTCGCCCGTCAGGATCGCGACGGAGTTGCCCCAGACCTCGTGCGCGGTGGGCGCACCACGGCGGTACGGCGCGGAGTCCATGACGTCGTCGTGGTAGAGCGTGGCGAGGTGGGTAAGTTCGACGACGACGGCGGCCTGAACCACTTTCGCGCGGGTCGGATTGCCGAGGTGCGAGGCGAGGATGGTCAGCAGGGGCCGGATGCGCTTGCCGCCCGCCTCGACGAGATGGCGGCTCGTGGCGTCGGCGAGGGGGTCCGAGTTGGCGATGGCTCCGCGGAGCTGCTTCTCCACCTCGGCGAGGCAGGACGAGACCGACGGTCCCAGGTCCGGGTCCTCGGCGATGAGGGCGAACCCGGGAGGCAGGCGCAGGGCCTCGGAGTCGTCCGCGATGTCCGCCGTGTCCAGCGCGCTGCCCCGGCCCACGCTGGCCCATCCGGAGTTGAAGGATTGTGTCACGGTCTAAGACTAACCACGTGCGACGGCGCCATGCGCACCAAGGGTGGCCATGACGGACGGCTGGTTGGTGGTGGGCGGGACGAGGGACTCGAGCAGATGGATCACGCGGTCCTCGAAGCCGCGGCCTCCGGCGTCGGTCAGGTTGGCGAGCATCCGGACCACGAACCGCATGAGCAGCGGGACGGGCATGCCCGTGCGCAGGGCGAGGGAGAGGATGGCCGGCTTGCCGATGAGCTGGGCGAAGATCCGCCCCAGGGTGAAGTGGCTGCCCCACTGCTCACGGACGTAGGGGGCGTAGGCCGACATGACCTGGTCGCGGCCGAGCGGCGAGGAGACGGACCGGGACCGCTCGATGAACTCGGCGGCGTAGCGTGCCGACTCCATGGCGTAGGAGATGCCCTCACCGTTGAAGGGCGAGACCATGCCGCCGGCGTCGCCGAGGAGCAGCAGTCCGGGGCTGTAGTGCGGCGTGCGGTTGAAGCCCATGGGCAGGGCCGCACCGCGGATCTCGCCGACCTGGTTCTCGGGCGTGAAGCCCCACTCGGCAGGCATGCCGCCGGTCCAGTCACGCAGGACCTGCTTGTAGTCCAGCTTCCCGAACTCGGCGGAGGAGTTGAGGATGCCGAGCCCGACGTTGGAGGTGCCGTCCCCGACGCCGAAGACCCAGCCGTAGCCGGGCAGCGGCTTCCCGGTGGCGTCCGGCAGCTCGAGCCAGCCCTCCATCCAGTCGTCGTTCGTGCGCGGGCTCGTGAAGTAGGTGCGCACGGCGACCCCGAGGGGGCGGTCGTCGCGCTTCTGCATGCCGAGGCTCACCGCGGTGCGGGTGGAGTTGCCGTCGGCCGCCAGGACCACGTCGGCCGTGAAGTCCCGCGTCTCGCCGGTCTTCCGGCCGTCGGCGTCGAGCAGGTTCACGGTGACGCCCGTGACGCGGCCGGTCCCGTCGCGGAGAGCCGTGGACACGGAGTGGCCCTCGAGGATCGTCGCGCCGGCCGAACGGGCGTGCTCGGCGAGGGCCTCGTCGAAGCCGAGGCGCGTGCGGACCAGGCCGTAGTCGGGGAAGTCGCTCAACTCCGGCCAGGGCACCTCCACGGTGCGCTTGCCGGCGATCAGGCGGAGGCCCTTGTTGCGCCGCCATCCCTCGCTCTCGTCGTGCGGGAGGCCGAGGAGCTGCAGCTCCCGCGTGGCACGCGGCGTGAGTCCGTCGCCGCACACCTTCTCCCGGGGGAACCAGGTCTTCTCGAGGACCGTGACCTCGATGCCCGCGCTCGCCAGGTAGTAGGCCGCGGTGGACCCGGCCGGACCGGCGCCGACGATCAGGACGGACATCTAGCCCGCCGCCGACGTGCGTCGGGTCAGCCGGACCTGACCCGGGAGGAGCGGCTCCTCGCCGGGGGCTGCAGGAGCCTTGACGGCGCGGTGCACGGCGACGATCCCGCCGTTGAGGTTCCGGTACTCCACGTCCTTCCAGCCGCTGTCGCCGATCCAGGCGGCCAGGGCGTCCTGGTCAGGCCATGCCCGGATGGACTCGGCCAGGTACACGTACGCGTCCGGATTGGAACTGACCTTCCGGGCGATCGCCGGGAGGGCCCGCATGAGGTACTCGGTGTAGGTGGTGCGCCAGAGGGCCACGGTCGGCTGGGAGAACTCGGCGATGACGAGGCGTCCGCCGGGCCGCGTGACGCGCAGCATCTCCGCCAGCGCCTTCTTCGGCTCGTTGACGTTGCGGAGCCCGAAGGAGATGGTGGAGGCGTCGAAGGAGTTGTCCGCGAAGGGGAGGTTCGTGGCGTCCCCGGCGACGAAGTCGATGTCGGGGCGGCGGCGCTTGCCCACCTTCAGCATGCCGAGCGAGAAGTCACAGGCGACGACGTCGACACCCGCATCCGCGTAGGGCTCGCTTGAGGTGCCCGTGCCGGCCGCGAGGTCCAGGACCCGTTGGCCCGGTTCGGCGCCGACCGCGTCGACGACGATCCGCCGCCATCGGCGCGTCTGTCCCATCGACAGGACGTCGTTGACGACGTCGTACTTGGGCGCCACGTCGTCGAACATGGCTGCTACTTCGTCAGGGCGCTTCTCCAGCGATGCACGATTCACTCCTCCAGTGTCTCAAACATTGCCGCGGTGCCCGACCGGCACGGTACGCTCCGCGGGCCCGCGCCCGCCGGGACGCGGGCGCACGCGCCGTGACGTGCCGAACCTCACGGTGCTGGGCGTCCTTCCGCCAGGAAACGGGCCGGAGCCCCCGGAGTACGCTTGGACCATCATGAGCACTCCGTCCCTCACCGCGCTGACGCCTGCGCCCGGACAGTCCCGCGGGCTCCGCAGCATCACGGTGGCACGCAGCGACATGGATCCGCAGTCCGGCCTTCTCGATTACGTGGTACGCAACGACGCGCACACCTGGATCCGGCGCGGCGGCGGCCTCGTGGCCTACGGCGAGACGGCCCGCTTCACCACCACCGGCCCGGACCGTTTCACGCAGGCGCAGGATTGGTGGCGCCGGGAGCTGGCCGGCGCCGAGGTGCAGGATGATCTCGGCGTACCCGGAACCGGCCTGATCGCCTTCGGGTCCTTCGCCTTCTCCAAGACGTCGTCCCACGAGTCCCGCCTGATCGTCCCCGAGGTGGTCATCGGCTGCAGCGAGGGGCGGACCTGGCTGACCTACATCACGGACGACGCCGGCGCCGAGCTCAGCGCGGAGGCGGCCGAGGCGGCGCTGGCCGCCTATCTCGTCGAACCGGACGCCGACCGCTCCCCCGATCCCGCGGACCACCTCGGCCCCGGGGTGCTCAGCGAGGAACAGTACGAGCTCGCCGTCGAGGAGGGCGTCAAGCACGTGCAGGGCGGCGAGCTCAGCAAGGTGGTGCTGGCCCGCGACGTCGTCGCCCACCTCGCATCGCCCGTCGCCACGGCCCAGGTCCTGCGGGAACTGGCGGTGCGCTACGAGGACTGCTGGACCTATGCCGTCGACGGCCTGATCGGATCCACGCCCGAGATGCTCATCAAGGTGGAGAACAACACCGCGCAGGCACGCGTGCTCGCGGGGACACTGGACCGCGCCGGTGCGCCCCTCGATGACCCCGGCTACCCCACGAGGGTGCTCGCCGGCTCGGACAAGCAGCTCCACGAACACCAGATCGCCATCGACTCGCTCACCGAGACCCTGCAGCCCTTCACGAGCTCCATGACGTCCCACAGCGAGCCCTTCGTGCTCCAGCTGCCCAACGTCTGGCACCTCGCGTCGGACGTCACCGCGCAGCTCGCCGTCGACGACGGCGGCCAGGTCCCGACGTCGCTCGCCCTCGTCCAGGCCCTCCACCCGACCGCTGCGGTGTGCGGCACGCCGACGACGGTCGCGGGAGCGCTCATCCGGGAGCTGGAGCACCTGCAGCGGGGTCCGTACGCGGGGCCCGTCGGCTGGATCGACGCCGGCGGCAACGGCGAATGGGGGATCGCGCTGCGCGGTGCGGTGGTCGAGACCCCGACGCGCGTGCGCCTCTATGCCGGGTGCGGGATCGTCGAGGGGTCACAGCCCGCTGCAGAGCTGGCGGAGACCTGGAGCAAGTTCAGGCCGATGATCGAGGCGCTGGGCCTGACCGCCCCGTCCTGACCCTTGGTTACCTATAGGCAATGCCTGTAGCCTGTGACGCACATCTCTCTTTCGTCGCTAGAATCAGCAGGACCTTTTTCCGATCCATCACGTCCGCACAAGTGAGGCACCCATGCTTTCCAAGAACTACGCACTGCTGGCCGCCCTGGCCGCCGGCACCCTCGCGCTCAGCGCCTGCGGTGGAGGCTCCGACGACGCCGGCTCCGGCACCGCCTCCGGGGAGGCCGGCGGTCTGAGCCTCGTCTCCGAGGGCTCGCTGACGGTCTGCTCGGACATCCCCTACCCGCCCTTCGAGTACGAGGAGAACGGCGAGTACACAGGGTTCGACATGGACCTGATGCGGGAGATCGCCACCGGGATGGGCCTCGAGCTCGCCGTCCAGGACGTCGGCTTCGACGGGCTCCAGAGTGGGGCCGTCCTCGGCGCCGGCCAGTGCGACATCGGCGCGAGCGCCGTGACCATCACGGAGGAGCGCCAGGCGAACCTCGCCTTCTCCGATCCCTACTACGACTCCCTGCAGTCCGTCCTCGTGCCCGAGGACTCGGACATCGCCTCCATCGACGACCTCGCCGGCAAGAAGGTCGGCGTCCAGCAGGGCACCACCGGCGCCCTCTACGCGGAGCAGAACGCCCCCGAGGCCGAGCTCGTCCAGTACCCCTCCGATGCCGAGATGTACGCCGCGATCCAGGCCGGCAACGTCGACGCGCTCCTCCAGGACCTCCCGGTCAACCTCGGCCACACCGAGGACGGCGCCTTCACCATCGCCGAGGAACTGCCCACGGACGAGCAGTACGGTTTCATCATGGCCAAGGAAGGCAGTGAGGAGCTCGTGACCGCCGTCAACGAGCAGCTGACCGCGCTGCGCGACAACGGCACGTACCAGGACATCTACGACACCTACTTCTCGGAGTAGAACCACCGCAGCCCGTGCGGCGTCGACGACGGCGCCGCACGGGCCCCATCTCCTTCGAAGGAAGGTAGTTCCTCCGCGTGAAACGCTCTACACGCAGACGCCTCACGCAGGGCGTCCTCTACGCGATCTTCGCAGCAGTCATCCTCTTCGTCCTCCTGTCCGCGGACTGGGGGAGGATCCAGCCCTACTTCTTCAACATCGACGTGGCGCGGTCGGCCTTCCCCGAGATCCTCACCATCGCGGCGAAGAACACCATCGTCTACACGGCGATCGCCTTCGTGGGCGGCATGCTGTTCGGGCTCCTCCTGGCGCTGATGAAGCTCTCCCCCGTCCTGCCGTACCGCTGGCTCGCGACCGGCTACATCGAACTCTTCCGCGGGCTGCCCGCCCTGCTCGTGATCTTCGGTTTCGCCTTCGCGGTGCCGATCGCGTTCCAGTGGCAGGCACCGGGCGGCAGCGTGGGTGCCGGCCTGATCGGCCTGATCGTGGTCTCGGCGGCGTACATCGCCGAGACCATCAGGGCAGGCATCGAGGCCGTGCCCAAGGGTCAGGTCGAAGCCGCGCGGTCCCTCGGCATGGGTTCCACGTGGACGCTGGTCACCGTCGTGCTCCCGCAGGCGTTCCGCATCATCACCCCTCCCCTGACGAACGAGCTCGTGATCCTCATCAAGGACACCTCGCTGCTCTTCATCGCGGGTATGGCGATCGGCGACCGTGAACTCACGACCTTCGCCCGCGACTCCCTGACGAACTCGGCGAACGCGACGCCCCTGGTGGTGGCAGCACTGCTCTACCTGGTCATCACGCTCCCGCTCACGCAGCTGGTCGCGAAGCTCGAACGACACAACAAGAGAGGCCGGTGATCCCCGTGACGCATGCAGCTCCGGGCACCACGGCGGTGCCAGCGATCGAGATCCGCGCACTGTGCAAGAACTTCGGCGAGAACGAGGTGCTCAAGGGGATCGACTTCCACGTGGACCAGGGCGAGGTGGTCTGCGTGATCGGCCCCTCGGGCTCCGGGAAGTCCACCCTCCTGCGCTGCGTCAACCGGCTGGAGGAGCCCACCTCCGGCACCGTCATGGTGGAGGGCATCGACATCACGGACCGCGAGACGGACCTCGACGACGTCCGCACGCGCATCGGCATGGTGTTCCAGCAGTTCAACCTCTTCCCGCACCTCAGCGTGCTGAAGAACCTCACCCTCGCGCAGCAGCGGGCCAAGAAGCGGGGCAGGGCCGAGGCCGTCGAGGTGGCCCGGCGCAACCTCGCCAAGGTGGGCCTCTCCGAGAAGGCGGATGCCTTCCCTGCCCAGCTCTCGGGCGGCCAGCAGCAGCGCGTCGCCATCGCCCGGGCCCTGTCGATGGACCCGGACATGATGCTCTTCGACGAGCCGACCAGCGCCCTGGACCCCGAACTCGTCGGCGACGTGCTGGAGGTCATGAAGCAGCTCGCCCGCGAGGGCATGACGATGATGGTCGTGACGCACGAGATGGGCTTCGCCCGTGAGGTCGGGGACCGCGTGGTGTTCATGGACGGCGGCGTCGTGGTGGAGCAGGGCAGGCCCGAGGACGTCCTCGGGGACCCGCAGCACGAGCGGACGAAGCTCTTCCTGTCGAAGGTGCTCTAGCTAGGAGACCGTCACGTCCGCCACCGCCCGGCGGATCCGTGCGTGGAGGTCCCGGAGGGTGCTGCGGTCGGTGCGCACCTCGAGGATGGAGCGGCCCGAGATGGGCCGCTCCATCGCCGTATCCAGCTCGTCCAGCGTCGTGGCGCGCTCGTACCGGAGTCCGTAGGCGGCCGCGAGCGCGGCCACGTCCACGGTGTGCGGGGTTCCGAACAGGCGTTCGACGGCGGCGCCGTACCGCGCCGTCGTCGCCTCGGCACCGTGCTCGAGCAGGCCGAAGATCCCGCCGCCGCCGTCGTTGAGGACCACGATGTGCAGGTCCGGCTGCGGTTCGCCGCTGCCGAGGAGCAGGCCACCGACGTCGTGCAGGAACGTGAGGTCACCGAGGAGGACGCGGGTCGGGATGCCCGCCGCGAGCGCCACGCCGCTCGCGGTCGAGAGGGTGCCGTCGATCCCGGCCAGCCCGCGGTTGGCGAAGACCTCGAGCGGATGCCAGCCGGTCGAGGCGATCAGATCCATGTCCCGGATGGGGTTGGAGGACCCCAGCACCAGGTTGCCGTCGGTGTGCTCCCAGACGGCATCGGCCACGTCGAGTCCCGTCATCCGCTCCTCGTCGACCAGGAGCGAGCGGATGGCAGCATCGGCCGCTGCCCCTGCCTCGCGCCAGCGCCCGAGCCAGCCCTCCGCCCCGCGACCCGCGAAGGCGATCAGGCCGGGCAGGTCGTCGATGATGCGTTCGGTCCGGCGCCCCTCCTCGAACCAGGCCACGGGCTCGGGCAGGTACAGCGCGTGCTCGACGTCGGCCCGGGCGAGGAGCGCGGTCACCGGACGGGACAGCGTGGGCCGCCCGAACGTGACCACGCGGGTGATCGACGGGCCGAGATGCTCGAGCAGCAGGCGGTAGGCCGGGATGCCACTGCTGCCGAAACGCGCGTTCGACGACGGCTCGGCCAGTAGCGGCAGGTCCAGGTGGGCGGCGAACACCGCGGCCACCTCGCCGGCACCGTGTCCGGCGACGACGACCGTCGTTCCCTGACCGTCCGTGGGGAGGTCGGAGCGGGACGCGCCCACCGGGCGCGTCGACACCTGCGCGGCGGACTCGGGCGTTCCCGAGCCGGCCGGTGACGCCGATCCGACGACGGACCCACCCCCACCATCCCACCCGTTCGCGGCGGCCGTCCGCCCTTCCGCCTGCACGGGCCGGGCAGATCGGAGGACGTCCAGGTCGTCCGCGTCCGGCACCAGGGGGTCGCGGAAGGCGAGGTTGAGGTGCACCGGACCGGCCGGGCTGGTCGCCGCACCGTCGTCCGGCCGCCCGAGCGCGGCGCGCAGCACGTCGCCGATGAGGCTCGTGGGATCCTCCCCCGCGCCCACATCGACGCCCGCGCGCACGTGGACGCCGAACAGTCCGGGCTGCACCGTCGTCTGGTTCGCGCCGGTCCCGCGGAGCTCGCCGGGCCGGTCCGCGGAGACGACCACGAGGGGCACCGCGGCATGGTTCGCCTCCATCACGGCGGGAAGCAGCTCGCCCACCGCCGTGCCCGACGTCGTCACGACGGCCGCCGGCCGCTGTCCGCCGAGCGCCAGGCCGAGCGCCGCGAAACCTCCGGACCGCTCGTCGATGCGCACGTGCAGCCGGACGAGCCCCTCGGTCTCCGCCTCGGCGAGCGCGTAGGCGAGCGGGGCGCTGCGGGATCCGGGGGCGACGACGACGTCGGTCACACCGCCCGCCACCAGGGCCCGCACGGCCCGGGCCGCCGTCACGGCGGAACCGAGGGGGGCTGGAGGGGACATCTCTGAGTCGGTCACCTCTCCATCCTCACATCCCGGACGCGAACGCACCCCCTCCCGACGGGGAGGGGGTGCGTGGGCCGTGCGGGTCGGGGACGGCGCTACTTGCCGTCGCTGGTCCCGCGCGATTCGCTGATGCCGGACTTCGGCCGGGCCTTGCCGGGCGAGCGGCGGCCGCGTCCCCTGTGGTCCTCGGCCGGAGCCTCCGCGCCGCGGAACACCTGCACCACCGAGGGGCGGGGAACGGCTGCCTCACCCTTGCGGGGCAGGGCCCCGAGCGGCACGTAGTCCGGGAAGAGCGATGCCTGCTCGGCCCACGTCCCGTCCTCCCCCGGGTGCTGCACGGCCACGAACACACTGCCCTCCTGGTCCCGGATGACGGGCCCGCAGGTCTCGGCGTCGCGCGGGACCGCGAGGAACTGCTGCACACGGCCGCGCTCCGCGCCGACCAGGCCGACCTTGAACAGGCCGTCGTTGAATCCCACCGTCCCGGGCTGGCCGTCCGTGGAGATCCAGAGGTTGCCCTCGGAGTCGAAGGCGACGTTGTCGGGGCAGGAGATCGGCGAGACCTTGTCCTTCGGGTAGCCCGCGAAGTAGGTGGACGGGTTGCGCGCAGGATCACCGCAGACGAGCAGGAGGTTCCACGTGAAGCGCGTGCCTGTCGCGTTGTTGCCGGCCTCGGTGATCTCCACGACGTGGCCGTCGCGGTTCTGGGTGCGGGGATTGGCCTCGTCGGCGATCGCGGTGGAGCCGACGCCGCGGTTGGTGTTGTTGGTGCAGGCGATGTAGATCTTGCCGGAGACGGGATTCGGCTCCACGTCCTCGCAGCGGTCCATCTTCGTGGGGCCGACCTTGTCCGCGGCCAGTCGGGTGTAGACGGCCACGTCGGCCGCCGTCATGCCCGGCACCACGGACGTGTTGTCGATGAGGAGCGGCAACCACTCGCCGACGCCGTCGAAGGCGCCGTCGGAGGGGAGCGTGCCCGTGCCGTCGATCTCGGCGACCGAGTTGCCCTGGAAGCGCGCCACGTACAGCGAGCCCTCGCTGAGCAGCGTCATGTTGGCGCGACGCGCGGCAGGGTTGGTGCCCGGGGTGACCCGGTTCCGGGAGACGAACTTGTAGAGGTAGTCGAAGCGCTCGTCGTCGCCCATGTAGGCGACCACCCGGCCGTCGGAGGCCACCGTGACGTTCGCACCCTCGTGCTTGAAGCGGCCGAGTGCCGTGTGCTTCTTCGGGGTGGACGTGGGATCGAAGGGATCAACCTCCACGATGTAGCCGAAGCGGTTCGTCTCGTTCTCGTAGCCGGCATTCCGGGTGTCGAATCGCGGCTCGTCGATCTCCCAGCCGCGGACGGTCGGACGGTTGCTGATGCCGTAGCGGCGGTCGCCGGCGCTCGTGCCGGGCGCGACGAAGTAGCCGTTGAAGTTCTCCTCGCCGGAGAGGATGGTGCCCCACGGCGTGGTGCCGCCGGCGCAGTTGCCCAGAGTGCCGAGGATCGTTCGGCCCTCGGGATCGTCCTTGGTCCTGAGGAGGTCCGAGCCTGCAGCCGGGCCTGTCACCTCGTACGGCGTGGTGGTCAGGTAGCGGCGGTTGAGGGCCGCACCCTGCACGTAGGACCAGGGCTTGTTGGCGTTCTTGCGCTCGAGCTCGACGACGGACAGGCCGTGTGCGGCCTTACCGATCCCGCGCACCTCGGCTGCGGCGAGGGTCGGCGGGACCATGATGTTCTCGTTCGTGTACTCGTGGTTCGCGAAGAGCACGGCACGGCGGCCCTTGCTGCCCTCGATCTCGATGATGTCGGTGTAGTCGCAGTTGTAGCCGAACTGCAGCGCCTGCGCTGCTGCGGTCTGGTTGGCAGCGTCGAACCTCGGCGAGCCGGCGAACAGGGGATCTCCCCAGCGGATCACCGGCTTCCAGCCGTAGCCCTCGGGAACGGTCATGTCATCCACCAGGGCGTCCACGGGGGCGATGGGGGTGAAGGCCAGCTTGCCCGCCGGTTTCCCGGGCCTCCCCGGGGCGGCGACGGCGGACCCGGCGCCGGTCTGGGTGCCGACCAGGAGCGTCAGTGCTCCGGCAGCGCCCACGCCGAGCGCGCTGCGGCGCGAGAACTCGCTGCCGGCGATGTCACGGAAGTAGGTGTTCCTCGACGTGTTGCAGACCGCGTCGGAGCACGCATTGTCACACTTCAGGGCGCAGGTCACGGCACTGCGCTTGCCCTTGGTGTGGCCGAGCATGGGCAGCAGGCGGCGCGTGGTGTCAGTCATGGGGGTGGTACCTCTCAAGAAGATGAACGGCGTTCGCCCCTCACCCTGCCGAGACCACCTGAACAGCCGTGGTGCGTGCCGGTGAACGCCGGGTTAACGACGCCGGAACAGGGCCTGCCCGTCAGCCTGCGGGGAGCACCGCATCCTGCAGCGCCGCGTCGAGCACCGCGGTCCGGGGCCGGGCCTCGGCTGCCGAAGCCGTCACGGGGTGTTCCTCCCACGACGACGCTGGACGGTCCACCCCGGACCGCTCGCATCGACCGCGTCCTCCCTGCGTGTGGTCACTCCGCGTCGCCCGCGGCGGACCTCCGGTCCCGCGCTGCGAGGACCGCATGGGTCCGGGCGAGCCGCTCCAGCCACCAGGACCGACGGTCTCCGTCGGCTGCGAACCGCAGCAGTCGTTCTTCACGCACGTCGACGTCACGCACGGGCAGGTGACCGCCCTCGGGCACCAGCGAGGCGTCCGTGACGTCGCCCTCCATGAGCGAGACCGTGGCCAGGCCGCAGGCGAACGGCAGGTCGGGCAGCGCTGCCGCGAGCGCGACGCCGGAACCGATCCCCACCGAGGTGTCCAGGGCGGAACTGACCACGGCCGGCAGCCCGGCCCGGCGGATGATGTCGAGCGCCCGCCGCACTCCCCCGAGCGGTGCGGCCTTGACCACGAGGACGTCGGCCGCATCCTCGCGAGCGACCAGCAGCGGATCCTCCTGCCGCCGGACGCTCTCGTCCGCCGCGACGAGGATCCCGGACCCGCGGCGCCGGAGTTCCAGCCGGACGGCCCGGAGGCCGGGGATGTCGGCGACCGGCTGCTCCACGTACTGCAGCCCGGACGGCGCCAGGGCATCGAGTGCCATGAGCGCCTCCGCGACCTCCCAGCCGCCGTTCGCGTCCACCTTGATGCCGGCGTCGGGCAGAAGCCGGCGTACCTCCGCCACGCGGGCGACGTCGTCGCGCAGGTCCTGTCCCCGCTCCGCCACCTTGACCTTGACCGCGCCCACCGGCCCGAAGCGGGCGAGGACGCCCTCCACCGCCTCCGGCCCGACGGCGGGGACGGTCGCGTTCACCGGCACGGAGTCGCGGACGGATGGAGGGAACCCTGCCCAGGCCGCCTCGACGGCGGAGGCCAGCCACGGCGCGGACTCGGCGTCGTCGTACTCGAGGAAGGGGCAGAACTCCCCCCAGCCGGCGGGGCCCCGGAGCAGGAGTGCCTCGCGATGCAGGACGCCGCGGAACTTCACCCGCATGGGGATGGACACCACGCGGGCCGAGGACAGCAGGTCCCCGAGCGACGGCAGGGGCAGGGGTGCGGTCGGTGGCGTCACGCCCTCAGGCTACGGCAGCCCCCCCCGCGGCCCCGGAACGGCAGGCGGACACGCCTCAGGACGAGGTCACAGGACGGTGACGGAACTCCGAGGTCGATGTGGAACGATTGACCGATGACCACGCAGCGGACCAGGACGACGGCCCGGGCGGCGCGCTCGCCGTTCGTCTTCGTGCTGGCCGCAGCCGCCTGCGCGGCGGCTCTCGGCTGGACCTACTGGGCCTTCGTCCGGACCACGACGGGGCAGTTCGCGGACGAGTCGGCCTGGCAGGAGGCAGGGGTGGCGGCGCCGGACACGCAACTGCCCTTCCTGCGGTTCCTCGACACGCTTCCCGCCATCTCCGTGGTCCTCGCCGCGGCGGCCATCCTCTTCGTGGTGCTGCGGCGGCAGCGGTACGGGGCGGCGGTGGTCGCCGTCGCCGTCGTCCTCACCTCGAACCTGACCACTCAGGTGCTGAAGAATCTCGTCTTCGACCGCCCGGACCGGGGCGTCGCCACGCTCGCGTTCAATTCATTACCCTCCGGGCATACAACTCTGGCGGCATCGGCGGCAGCGGCCGTCTTCATCATCATGACCCCCCGCTGGCGTCCCTTCGCCGCCGCTGCGGGTGGTGCCTACTCCGTCCTCGCCGGGGTGGCCACGTTCATCAACCTGTGGCATCGTCCGGCGGACGTGGTCGCGGCTCTTCTCGTCGTCGGCACCTGGACGCTCATCGGCGGCCTCATCATCATGCGCACGGGCGATCACTGGAACCGGTGGGAGGGATTCGGCAGCGGGTGGGGCTCGTCGCGCGGCTGGCTGGTGCTCTGCTGGATCCTGGGCCCGGGCGGCATGCTCGTGTCCGCCGTCCTGTACGTGTCCGTCCAGGCAGCCGGCCCGGCCGCCGTGCCGGGGACAGCGACCGTCCCCCTCTTCTTCTGGTGGGGGCTGACGTGGATCGTCGGCGTGGGCTTCACCCTCTCAGGGGCCGCGGGCTGGCTGTTCGCCGCCCAGGCGCGCCGCACGCCGGCCACCGACCGCCGGCGATAACACCCTCCGCGGTCCTCCGCACGCGCTTTCCGTCCCCTGCTCCTTATTGAAGCGCTGCTCCGTCCGGTGCCACGCTGACCGGACGAGCGACGAAAGAGGCGACGGATGAGAGCCATGGTCTACCGCGGTCCCTACACGATCCGCGTCGAAGAGAAGCCCATGCCGACGATCGAACACCCGAACGACGCCATCATCCGGGTGACGACGGCGGCCATCTGCGGCTCCGACCTGCACCTATACCACGGGATGATGCCGGACACCCGGATCGGCCACACGTTCGGCCACGAGTTCATCGGCGTGGTCGAGGAGGTGGGCCCCTCGGTGCAGAACCTGAAGCGCGGCGACCGCGTGATGGTGCCCTTCAACGTCTACTGCGGATCCTGCTACTTCTGCGCACGCGGCCTCTACTCCAACTGCCACAATGTCAACCCGAATGCGACGGCAGTTGGTGGCATCTACGGCTACTCGCACACCACGGGCGGGTACGACGGCGGGCAGGCCGAGTTCGTGCGCGTCCCCTTCGCCGATGTGGGACCGGCCATCATCCCGGACTGGATGGACAGCGAGGACGCCGTGCTGCTCACGGACGCCCTCGCGACGGGCTATTTCGGGGCGCAGCTCGGCGACATCGTCGAGGGTGACACCGTGGTGGTCCTCGGTGCCGGACCGGTGGGCCTCTACGCCGCGAAGTCCGCCTGGCTGATGGGCGCGGGGCGCGTGATCGTCGTCGACCACCTCGAGTACCGGCTCGAGAAGGCGCGCACCTTCGCCCACGCCGAGACCTTCAACTTCGCGGAGTACGACGACATCGTGGTCGAGATGAAGAGGACCACGGATTGGCTCGGGGCCGACGTCGTCATCGACGCCGTCGGGGCCGAGGCGGACGGGAACGTCCTCCAGCAGGTCACCGGGACCAAGCTCAAACTGCAGGGCGGTTCGCCGATCGCGCTCAACTGGGCGATCGACGCTGCCCGCAAGGGCGGCACGGTGTCCGTCGTCGGTGCCTACGGGCCCGTCTTCAGCGCCGTGAAGTTCGGGGACGCCCTCAACAAGGGCCTGACGCTGCGCATGAACCAGACACCGGTGAAACGGCAGTGGCCGCGCCTCTTCAGCCATATCCGGAACGGCTTCCTCAAGCCGAACGACATCGTCACCCACCGGATCCCGCTGGAGGACATCGCCGAGGGGTACCACCTGTTCTCGGCCAAGCTCGACAACTGCATCAAGACCCTCGTCATCGCGGACCCCAGCTAGGAGGCACACCATGTCGACGACGCCGTCCACCCCCTACGTCGCGAACAAGCCGAAGGACATCCCCTCCCCGGAGGCTCTCCGGGCGCGCATCCCGGGCTGGGGTGCGGACCTCGACCCGAAGGACCGGCCCTCCTACCCCCGCGAGGTGTACGACCCCGCGGGCACCGGCGCGCACTGGGACTACCCCGAGGAGCAGCAATCGGGCCGGGAGGGCCGGGAGCGTTCGATCGAGCACAGGCAGCTGACGCCGGTCTTCGGCACCAGCGCACCGCTGCACGGCGTCTCCGGCCGGATCCGCCGGTACGCCTACCGCTACAGCGAGGGGCGCGCGGCGCACTGGCTCATCCTGATCGGGGCCGACCGCGTGGATGCCTGGGGGGCGCACCTCCGATCCCTGGTGTCCCTCCGTCCGGACAACCCGGTGACCGAGACAGGGGTCCTGGCGGAAGGACGGTTGCACGGCATCGCGTCGCGCGTCGGGAAGAGGCGCGCCGACGTCAACCACCAGTGGCTCGACCCCGTCATCGTGGGCGGTCCGTGGGTCCTGACGGCGGCAGGAGCCGTGCTGGCGGCGTGGGCGATCCGGCGTCGCGCCCTGCGCTGACGAGGCCGGGGCTCGACGGCGGCCGACGGCAGGAGCGTGATCGACCCAACGGGACACGCCTCAGCGCCGCGGCACCGCGGGTTCCGCGGAGCCCGGCGCAGCGCGCGGGATCCAGTACCAGAGCACGGCAGCACCGAGGAAGCCGAGGGCGGCCGTCGCCCAGATGCCCGCGGACAGGGTCACCAGCGCCGTGACCAGGGACAGGAGTGCGGGTCCGGACATGTTCCCCACATCCGTGAACAGCCGCCAGATGCCGAGGAACTGCGGGCGGCCGGGCGACGGCGAGAAGTCGGCACCGAGCGTCATCACGATGCCCGAACCGATCCCGTTGCCGAACCCGATGAGCAGCGCCACCAGCAGCAGGCCGACGGCGTCCGCGGTGAACGGCAGCAGCGTCAGGGACGTGCCCATGATGAGCATGCACGGCACGGCGATCCAGCGGCGGCCCTTGACGTCCATGATCTTGCCGGACGGGTAGAAGATCAGCATGTCGATGGCGCCCGAGAGACCGTAGATGAGCGCCGTGGACGAGGCGTCCAGCCCGATGCTCTCCGCCCAGAGGGGGAGGACGGCCTGACGGGTCGCCCGCACGGCGGCGATCAGGAGGACACCGATACCGACCGTGACGAAGATCCGGGAGTGGCTGCGCATGACGGACCGCACGGTCGGCGCGGGCGGGGGCGCCAGCGCCGCCTCGACGGGTGACTGCGCGGTGAGGGCCACGCGGCCGGGAGCTCCGAGCTCGGGGACGCGCCAGCTGAGGACCGCGGCCGCGATGCTCGCGCCCCCGCCGACCCAGTAGGCGCCGTCCAGGCCGTACACGCTCATGGCGAGGGCCGCGGCGAAGGGGCCGATGAACACGCCGATGCGCGTCACGCCGCCCAGGGTGGAGAGCGCGCGTGCTCGGAAATGGGCGGGGACGGCCTCCGTGAGGTAGCTCTGCCGGGCGAGGCCGAACACGGCACCGGCCATGCCGACCATGAACACGGCGGCAGCGAAGACCGGGAGGGTCGGTGCAGCGAGCGCCAGGAACATCGCGGCCGCGCACCACAGCGCCGCCCCCACGAGCGCCTTCCGCTCCCCGAAACGGGTGGCGATCAGGGTGGCCGGGACATTCGTGACGAGGGACCCGATCCCGGACAACGTGATGACGAGGGCCGCTGTCGCCACGTCTGCTCCGAGGTCCCGCGCCGTCAGGGCGATGACGGGCAGGATGGCCCCTGTCGCGACCCCGTAGAGCAGCGACGGCCCGTACGCCCCGACGGCGATCGATCGGAGGTCGAAAGTTTCCCTGGGCACCGTTCCACCCTAGTCCGAGGGCCGGCATCGGGCGCGGTCGATGTCCTCGCGACGGCAGACCACCACGAGATCATGGCGACGGAGCGCGACGACGAGGCGGCACGGGGGCGTGAGGACGAGGGGACCGCGGCCCTGGACGGAGTGGACCCGCGGCTCACAGCTTCCCCGCCTACTCGCCGCCGGCGTCACCCGCGTCGGCGCCCGCCCCGAACGAATCCGAGGCCCCGAAGGACGCGGGCAGGCCACCCTGCGGATCACCGTGGCTGGACGTCACGAAGGCGTGCAGGGAGTCACCCGCCCGCAGCACCGAGGCATCCGTGTAGTCGGGAGGGCCCTCCTCCAGGACCAGGGCGGGGAGCGGGGCGCAGGCGATGGCCGTGCCGGCCGCAGCAGGCCACGGCACACGGGTGGCGAGATCGTCGGCCTCCACGGCCGGCGCCGCAGGAAGATCGGGCTGCAAGTCCTGGTCCACGCTTACCTCCTCGTCAGGCACCACTCTCAGGGTGCGCTGTCTCGATGGTCCCGCGTCCAGCGGAGGAGTCAAGGGGTCCCGGCTCCTCGACGAAGGAGGGTGCGCCCGCCCTGCCGGGAGCAATCCGGAGGACGCGGCATGTCAGCGGGCGCGGACATGGCTGGAGGGCAGGGATACCGGGGTCTAGCCGGCCAGGAGGAATCCCGCCCACAGCCCGAGGCCGGCTGCGGCCAGCGCCATCACCGCCGTGCCGAGTCCGGAGAGGACGGCAGCGCGGATCCGACCGGCCTGCACCAGCCGGACGGTCTCATTGCTCGCCGTACTGAAGGTGGTGTAGCCGCCGAGGAATCCGGTCCCGGCGATGAGCGTCCACTCCGGCGGGAGGGCCGCCGCCAGGGCGATCCCGACGAGCAGGCCAAGGAGCAGGGAGCCGGAGATGTTGACGGTCATGGTGCCGACCGGGGCCGCCCCGTGCACGCGCGAGCGGATCGTCCCGTCGAGCACGTAGCGGGCCACGGACCCCAGTCCGCCCGCGAGACCGACGGCCAGCACGACGGCCGCGCTCATCGCCCGGACCCGAGATGGTGCTGTTCACCGGTCGTGCGCCCGCTGTGCCCGACGGCGATGCCGGCCGCCGTCGCCACCAGTCCCACGAGGACCGACACCGCCAGGTAGCCGAGTCCTGCGAGGAGGCGCCCGTCGGACACCAGGAGTGCCGTGTCGACGGCGAGCGCGCTGTAGGTCGTGAACCCACCCAGGAACCCGGTGCCGAGCACGAGCCTCAGCGCCCGGCGCCGTCCCACGTCGGGGCCTCGGCGCGCGAGCGCCTCGAGCAGCACTCCGAGGGCGAACGCGCCGGTGACGTTGATCAGGAGGATACCGAGCGGCAGGCCACCCGGAGCCGGGAGCACCTCGGCCAGGCCGAACCGGGCGAGCGTGCCGGCCGTGCCGCCCACGAAGACCAGCCCCAGGTACCGCAGACGGAGGTGGACCGGGCGCCGCCCGGCGGGAGGCCGGGCAGCGCCCGGTGCGTCGCCGCGATCAGGCAACGTGCCGCGCGAGGAACTCCAGCGTGCGCTGCCAGGCGTCCTCGGCCGGAGCAGCCCGGTAGGCGAAGCGGTTGGAGTCGTTGAAGAAGGCGTGGCCGGCCGCCGGGTAGACGACGGCGGTGAAATCGACCCCGGCGTGCTGCATCGCCGCCTCGAGGGCCGGCAGCTCCTGGAGGAGTCCGTCGTCGTCCTGCCCGTAGAACGCGAGGACGGGCGCCTCGATGCGCCCGAGCTCTTCCGCGGTGAACGTGGCGTGGCCGTAGAACGGCACGCTCGCGAGGAGGCGTGGCTCGTGCACGGCGAGGGAGAAGCTGTACGTCCCCCCGAAGCAGAAGCCGATGACGCCCACGCGCCCGGCCACGTCGGCGTCGTCGAACAGGTGGGAGAAGCAGGCCCGCACGCGCTCGGTCGTGAGGGCGCCGAACTCGGGACTGCCCAGGGGCGCGAGGAGCGCACGCAGCGTCGGCTGCACCTCGTTCCGCGCCTCGTCGTCGGGCCCGGCCAGCGCCTCCCCCAGGCCCAGGGTCTTCTCCTCGGTGATGCCCTGGTCGGCGAGGAGATCGGGCGCGACCACGACATAGCCCTCACGCGCGAAGCGGTCGGCGACATCACGCGTGTGGCCGACGAGCCCCCACACCTCGTGCACGAGCACGAGCCCGCCCCGGACCGGTCCCTCCGGCCGGACGACGTAGGCGGAGACGGTCCCGGAAGGGGTGTCGATGTCCTGGAGAGTGCTCATTCGCCTAGGCTTGCACGCTTCGTGATGCTGCGCCAACCACCCGACCGGTTGTCGGCGATGACGGTGCGGCCGATCTCCCACCGGCATGGGGGCAGGGTGCGATGTCGTCGTCGATGGCCCAGGCGCTCCGCACTGTTCTCTCCCCCCCCTCTCCGGCGGCGACCGTCCCGACGGCGGGACGGGCGGGTCCGGCCGTCGCTCGGCTACGATGGCGCGGGTGTCCAGCACCACCCTGCCCTCGGGGACGACCCTGCGCCTTCTCGTGTCCACGGACGCAGCTGAGCTCGCCGCCGCGTATCGCCGGAACCGCGCGCATCTGGCGCCGTGGGAACCGCTGCGGGAGGAGGGCTTCTTCACCGCCGACGGTCAGGCCGGTGCGGTGGCCGCCCGCCTCGCCGGCCTCGCGTCAGGGACGGACGCGCCCTGGGTCCTCGAGGCGGAGGGCCGGATCGTCGGAACGGTCACCCTCTCCGGGATCGTCCGCGGCTCCTTCCTCAGCGCCCATGTGGGCTACTGGGTGGACGCCGCGCTGCAGGGACGGGGCATCGCGTCGGCGGCACTCCGGGAGGTCCTCACCGTGGCCCGCGACGACCTCGGACTGCACCGCGTGCAGGCATCGGTGCTGCCGCACAACACCGCGTCCCGGGCACTCCTCGACCGGGCCGGCTTCACCCTGATCGGATCGGCGCCGTCCTACCTCCGGATCGCGGGCCGATGGCAGGACCACCTCCTGTACCAGCGCATCCTCCCCTGATCGGGCCCGGCTCCGGACGCCGGTAACGGCCCGTCACAGCGCGCCGAGGGCCTGCGCGATCGGCACGGCGGAAGCGGCCTGATCGGCCCGCCCCCTCGGGCCGGTCCTCCGGGACACGCGGCGCCGGCAGCGCCGCCAGGCGGAACAGCGGGTACCATCGGTGCCACCACCCTCAGTCAACGACGACGGACGCGTGATGGCTTCTAGACTCCTCGTACCACTCGGCCTGCTCAGCACCTCCCTCGGGATCCTCGCGCTCTTCGCGGGCATCCGGGGCTACCCGTTCCTCCTTCTCGCCGCGGGCGGGATGGTCCTGGCGCGCTCCTGTTTCTCCACCGGCGTCCCCGCCGCGATGCGCGCCGACCCTGCGCCCGGTCCGCAGTTCGCCCTGCCAACGGTCCCCGCGTGCCCGCCGGAGCGGCTGTGCGAGGCCAGGACGCTCGCCGCGCGCCTGGCGCGGGCGGCGAGCGAGGACCACGGCCCGGACGCGGGGTGGAGGGCAGCTGCTCCGGACGCGCCGATCGCCGGCAGGGCACGGGTCCTCGCGGACGCTGCGGTGCCGCTGTCCGGCCGGTCGACCCCGTGACGGTGCCCTCGAGCGCAATGCCGTGAGGCGCACGGTGCGGTGGGTCGGGGCGTCATGAGACGCGTGCTGATCCTCGGTGGCACGGCCTGGCTCGGCAGGGAGCTCGCGGCGCGGTTCCTCGACGAGGGCGACGAGGTGACCTGCCTGGCGCGCGGCACGGCGGGGCCGCCACCGGCAGGAGCCGTCCTCATTGCAGCCGACCGCGCGGATCCCGCCGCCTACCAGGCCGTCGCCTCCGAGGACTGGGACGAGGTCGTCGAGATCTCGTGGGACGTGCAGCACGTCTCCGGCGCCCTGGCCGCCCTGGCCGAGCGCGCCGCCCACTGGACGCTGGTGTCCTCGTGCTCGGTGTACGCCTCGAACACGCAGCCCGGGGCGGACGAAGCCGCCGCCCTCGTCGACGTCGGGGTCGGGGCTGATCCCACGGACTACGCCACGGCGAAGGTCATGTGCGAGCAGGAATCGCGCAGGGTCCTCGGAGAACGGCTGTTCACCGTCCGCGCGGGGCTGATCGCCGGTCCCGGCGACGGCAGCGACCGTTTCGGCTACTGGGTATCGCGCTTCGCCCTGGCGGGCGACGGCGCCGTGCTGGCACCCACCCTCGCCGGCCGCTTCGTCCAGGTCGTCGATGTCCGGGACCTCGCGGCGTGGACCGTCGATGCCGGCCGTGCGGGGACCACGGGATCGATCAACGCGGTGGGCGAGGAGACCTCCTTCGGCGACATGCTGGGCCAGGCGCGCTCGGTCGCGGGACATACCGGTGCCGTCGTCGAGGCGCCGTCGGACTGGCTGCTGGAACAGGGCGTGACCCACTGGGCGGGCCCGCGATCGCTCCCGCTCTGGCTGCCCGAGGACTTCTCCGGCTTCAGCCGGCGCAGCAACGCCGCCTTCAGGGCTGCGGGAGGAACCCTGCGGGACCTTCGGCGGACCCTCGAGGACACGCTCGACGACGAGCGCGCGCGGAAACTGACGCGCCACCGGCGATCAGGTCTGACGCGCCGGGAGGAACTCGACCTGCTGCGCTCGCTCGAGGAGCGCCCGCGCGTCCTCGGCCGGTAGCCCTCGACCCGGCTCACCGGGCGGACGGAGCAGGGCCAGGCCGTGTCCTGCCGGCGAAGGCCTCCCCCGGCGACACGACGGCCACGGATGTCGGCCCTGCCGTCGAGCCATCCCGGCGCTGTGAAGTTGCTGTGCATCCGCCGGTCGGACCGCAGGACGGGGAACACCGCGCGGGAACCTCCCGTTGGACGGTGTGTCCCCTCTCGTGAAAGGCACGTCGCTGCGCATCCTCCTCATCGGTATCGACGGCTCCGGCAAGAGCACGGCAGCGCACGAGCTGGAGCGGGCCCTCGTGCGCCGGGGGCAGGACGCCGCCGTCTTCAGGAACCCGGCCGGCCGCCGGACAATGGCCGGCTGGTGGGCCCGGCTCGGACACGTACCGGGTCCGCGTGTCCTCGACGCACTCGAGACGGTCGCCCGGGTGGTCAACGTCCTGCGCAACGAGATGCGGATGCGGACCTACGACGGCGTCGCCGTACTGGACCGGGGCCTCGAATGCCAACTGGCGCTCCGCGCGGCCCGGGGCCTGCCGCGCGGCGTGATGGTGCCCTGGCTCCTCGGCCTGCTCCCCGCCGCGGACGTCGTCGCCTTCGTCGACGTCCCGGTCGGCGTGGCCGTCGACCGCGTGAGGCTCCGCGCCACCGACGAGGAGGACCCGGCGGACCTGGCGGCACTGGAGGCCGGGTACCGTGCCCTGCCCGAGTTCGCCTCGTTCACGGCCGTCGACGCATCGCGGTCCCTGCCCGATGTGCTCGACGACCTGCTCGCGCTCGTCGACGGCGGAAGCGCCGCATCCGGGAGCGACCGCCGGCTCGCGGTCTCACGCACTCCGTAGGGATCCGCCCGGCGCCGCCGGCTAGAGCGCGCTGATTGTCCAGCCCGTCCGGTGCGTCTGCCCGGGCTCGAGCACCACGAGGTCCTCGCCGGAGTTAAAGGCCTCCGGCGGGCAGGTCATGGGTTCGACGGCGAGACCGAGGCGCGTGCTCTCGGGCTTCTTCGGGAGGTCCGCGGTGTGGATCTGGACCCAGGGGCAGCTCCCGTCCCACGTCATCGCCGCCCCCGTCCCATCGGCAGGGTCCATGAGGCGCACGGTCGCGAGCCCCGCGGCGTCACGCTGGATCCCGGTGAACGCGTGGTCGATCTGCACGTCCCCGAGGGCGTGCGCCGAGCGGAAGTCGAAGGGCGTCCCGTCCACGTCCTCCCTGCCGACGGGCAGGAGGCGGTCGGGAGTCACGGTCAGCACCGTCGCGGCGGGGAGTTCGAGCACCCAGTCATCGAGCGCGGAGGTGCCCGCGACAAGGTACGGGTGGGGGCAGACCCCGTAAGGGGCCCGGCCGGATCCCGTGTTCAGCGCGGTGACCTCGGTCCGGAAGCCGTCCGGGCCGATGCCGAAGCGCGCGTGCAGCGCGACGGTGAAGGGGTACGCCTCGCTCGGCTCGATGGTGCAGCCGAGCGTCACGCTGGAGGCCGTGTGCTCCACGAGCGTCCAGGGGATGTCGAAGACGAGTCCGTGGAGGGCCGTGCCCCGCTCGGGTTCGTTGATCGGCAGTTCGTGATCGACGCCGTCGAACGTGTAGCGCCCGTCGGCGATCCGGTTGGGCCAGGGAGCCACGAAGGCGCCGCGGAAGTTGGGCATGTCCTCGTCGGGGCCGAAGCCGACCACGAGGGGGCGGCCCTCGAACGTCAGTTCACGGACGGCGGCACCGAGACCGAGGACGACGGCCGCATAGCCGTCGCCCTCGATCCTGTATTCGGGGTGGTTCATGCGAGGGCTACGGCCGTCCATGACACGGGTGGCAGCGTGACGGTGACGGCGCCGCCGTCGAGCGTCGCCGTGGTGTTGGGCTTCATGGTCACGCGCTCGGGCTCCTCGAGAGTGTTCTTGGCATACACGTCCGTATCGTACAGCGACTCGGCGCTGACGCCGGTGAAGCCCTCGAGGGCCGCGATGTCGATCGTCACGATGATCTCCTCGGTCTGTGAGCGGTTGACCAGGAAGACGGCGGCGGTACCTGCGGCGTCGTCGTGCGTCGCCACGGCGTCCACGAGCGGGACGACGCCGTACTCGGCGCTCTCGTACGTGCCGGCGTCCAGCTTCAGTTCGAGGACGGAGCCCTGCGCCAGGCGTGAGGTGATGGCGAACGGGTAGAAGGTCGTCTGGCGCCACGCCGGGCCGTCCGGCTCCGTCATGATCGGCGCGATCACGTTCACGAGCTGCGCCAGCGACGCCGACGTCACGCGGTCCGCGTGCTTGAGCAGCGAGATCATCAGGTTGCCGAACACGACGGCGTCCGCCACCGAGTAGCAGTCCTCCAGCAGGCGCGGGGCGACCGGCCAGTTGTCGAGGCCCTGGATCTTGTCGACGTTCTCGAAGCGGCTGATGTACCAGACGTTCCACTCGTCGAAGGAGATGTTGATGGTCTTCGAGCTGCCGCGGACGGCCTTCACGTGGTCGGCGGTGGCGACCACCGATTCGATGAAGTGGTCCATGTCCACGGCGGAGGCGAGGAACGAGGCGAGGTCGCCGTTCTTCTCCTCGTAGTAGGCGTGGCAGGAGATGTAGTCGACGTCGTCGTACGTGTGCGAGAGGACCACGCGCTCCCACTCGCCGAAGGTCGGCATGTGGGCGCTGGAGGATCCGCAGGCCACGAGCTGGATCGACGGATCGAGCTGGCGCATGGCCTTGGCGGTGCGGGAGGCGAGCTTGCCGTAGTCCTCCGCGGAGCGGTGCCCGAGCTGCCAGGGACCGTCCATCTCGTTGCCGAGGCACCAGATCTTCACGTCGAACGGGTCGGGCCGCCCGTCGGCCATGCGCTGGTCGGCGAGTGCCGTGCCCTTGGGCAGGTTCGCGTATTCGAGCAGTTCGAGGGCCTCGAGCGTGCCGCGCGTCCCGAGGTTCACCGCGAGCATGAGGTCGCTGCCCACCTTCCGCAGCCAGGAGGCGAACTCGTGCATGCCGACCTGGTTCGTCTCCGTGGAGTGCCACGCGAGATCGAGGCGCGTGGGGCGCTCCTCGCGCGGGCCCACGCTGTCCTCCCAGCGGAAACCGGAGACGAAGTTGCCGCCCGGGTAGCGGATGGTCGAGACACCCATCTCCCTGACCAGTTCGACGACGTCCTGGCGGAAGCCCTCGTCGTCGGCCGTGGCGTGGCCGGGCTCGTAGATGCCGTCGTACACGTGGCGGCCGAGGTGTTCGACGAAGCCGCCGAAGATGTTGCGGTTGATCGGCCCGACCGTGAAGTGGGGGTCGAGGGTGAGGCGTGCGTTCTGCATCGAACTACTTTCTGCGCGGTGTCATGGGTCGGTGGGGGCGGGTGCCCGGGCTACTTGAGTGAGCCCAGGGACAGTCCGCCCTGCCAGTACTTCTGGAGGGACAGGAAGGCGATGATCAGCGGGATGATCGAGATGAAGGCACCCGTGGTGATGAGGTTCCACAGCGCCTCGCCGCCGCTGCCGGCGTTTGAGAGGGCGGTCCAGCCGTTGAGTCCCACCGTGACGGGGAGCAGCAGCGGGTCGCTGAGGACCGCGAGCGGCAGGAAGAAGTTGTTCCAGGTGCCGACGACGGAGAGCAGGAGCACCGTGACGATGGCCGGGCGGAGCAGCGGCAGCGCGATGGTGAAGAACGTCCGGAGTTCCCCCGCCCCGTCGATCCGTGCGGCATCGAGCAGTTCGTCCGGCACCGCCTCCTGGGCGAAGACCCGCATGAGGTAGACGCCGAAGGGGCTGAGGAGCGACGGGAGGATGACGGCCCAGATGGTGTTGACGAGGCCCACTTCGCTGAGCAGGACGAACGTCGGGATGACGAGCGCCGTCAGCGGGACCATGACCGCGCCCAGGAGGACGCCGAAGAAGGCGCCCCGGCCGCGGAACCTGTACTTGGCGAAGCCGTAGCCGGCGAGGACCGCGAGGACCGTCGCTCCCACACCACCGGAGATCGCATACAGGAACGAGTTGCCGAGCCACCGCCAGTAGATGCCGTTCTGGCGGTCGAACAGGCCCTGCACGTTGTCGACGAAGTGGAACTCGTCGTCGAACCACAGTGGTCCGCCCGAGCCGCTGAAGAGGCCGGCGGTGTCCTTGGTGCTCGCGACGGTCAGCCACCAGATGGGGGTGATGAAGTAGATGACGAGGATGAGCAGGAAGATGTGCGAGCCGATGCGAGGTCCGCCGCTGCGGGCCCTGGTGCGCGACGCCGCGCTCCGGCCCCTGCCGCCCTGCTGCTTCGGATCGAGCGTGTCGGTGACGAGTGCCATGGCTTATTTCAGTCCGCTCTGCTTGCGGGTCAGGAAGAGGAAGAAGAAGGAGAACACGAAGACCACGATGCCGAGGGCGAAGGAGATGGCCGAGGCGTAGTTGAACTGGCTGTAGGAGAAGGCCAGCGAGAACGCGTACATGTTCGGTGTGTAGTCCGTGGGGATGGCACCCTGCGCCACCCCCCGCAGCACCTGTGGTTCGGTGAAGAACTGGAGGGTCCCGATCAGCGCGAAGATCACCACCATCACGAGCGACGAGGAGATCATCGGCACCTTGATGCGCGTGGCGATCTGCCGGTCCGAGGCGCCGTCGAGCACGGCCGCCTCGTAGATGCCGGGGTCGATGCCCCGCAGTGCCGCGTAGATGATGATCATGTAGTAGCCGGCCCACTGCCAGGTGACGATGTTCACGAGGCTGCCGAAGATGCTGTCCTGCGCGAGGAAGTTCGGCGCCTCGGCCCCGAACAGGGCGAAGACCGTACTCGCGGGACCGAAGCGCGGGCTGTAGAGGAAGCCCCACATGAGCGCGCCGATGACCACTGGCACGGCATAGGGGATGAAGATCATCAGCCGGGAGAACTTCGACGCCCAGGTGGCCAGGTTGTCGAGGACGAGCGCGGCGATCAGCGCCACGATCATCTGCGCCGGGATCATGATGAGCCCGAACTTCGCGACCGTGAGCAGTCCGTCGAGGAAGAGCGGATCGGTGAAGGCCTTGGCGTAGTTCGCGAATCCCACGAATCTGTCGCCGGTGGCGAGCGTGCTCGTGAACAGGCTCATCCGGAAGGCGAAGACGAGCGGGAGGACCAGGAAGGTCAGGAAGATCAGGGCGAAGGGTGCGACGAACAGCCATCCCCAGCGTTGGCGGCGCCGGTAGTTCCTGTCCGGTCGGTGCTTGACCTGCTGGTGTGCCTCGGCGCGGTGTGACGACGTCGGCGCGGTGGTCGTGGCCATGGTGGTCTTTCCTCGGGGATCGGAACGGATGTGGGGTGGAGGTCTCCGCGGGGACCGGGACGCAGGGTGCCCGTCCTGGAGCGGGCACCCTGCCGGCAGGCTACGTGAGCGTGAAGCCCTGCTCGGTGGCGTACTGCTCGAGCGAGGCCTGCAGGTCGTCGAGTGCCTGGCTCGCGTCCTTCTCGCCCTGGACCATCGCGTAGATCTGCACCGTCAGCTGGTCGTAGGCGTAGTTCTGGAAGGGGCTGAACGTGGCGCCCTCGTAGCCGGCAGCGGCGTCGAGGAACACGTCCTTGTTGATCTGCTGCCCGCCGAAGAACTCGTACTCCTTGGTGGCGAACTCGTCGGATTCCAGGACCGGCGCGTAGGAGGGGAACAGGGCGCCCGCGTCGACGCCGAGGTTCATGCCTTCCTCGTTCCCGAAGATGCCCATGGCCACCTTCGCGGCGAGCTCCTTGTCGGAGGCCTGCTCGGTCACCGCGAAGGTCGAGCCGCCCCAGTTGACCTGCACCGGGTTCGCAGCGTCCCACTGCGGAAGCGGCGCTGCACGCCAGACCGCGGTCGGGTCGGCGTCCGAGAGACCCTGCAGGTACCCGGGCCCCCAGGCCGCCGCGAGATACACGGCGTAGGAACCGTCGACCAGCTTGGTGTTGTAGTCGGCGGTGAAGGCGTCATCGGTGGCCACGAGACCGTCCTTGACGAGTCCCTCCCAGTACTCGAGCACCTTCTTGGCGCCGTCGTCGTTCACGGTGATGCCGATCTCCTGCGGGTTCGCGGAGTCGTACTCGAACGGGACGGACCCTGCCTGGGCGAAGAGCGCCTGGTTGAACGCGCGGCCGTTGGTCGGGAAGTCGGCCATGACCGCGCCGTCGCCCGAGTCCTTCAGGGTCTGCGCGGCCGCCTCGAACTCCTCCCAGGTGGTCGGCACCTCGATGCCCGCGGCGTCGAAGATGTCCTGGCGGTAGAGCATGCCCATGGGTCCGCCGTCGACCGGGATCGCGTACACGGCGTCGCCGCTCGATGCGTCCTCCCAGGCACCCTCGGCGTAGTCCCCCTCGACGTCGTTCGCGCCGAACTCGGTCAGGTCCACGAGGGCGTCGCGGATGGTGAAGCTGGAGAGGACCTCGGACTCGAGCTGGATGACGTCCGGGGCACCGGATCCGGACTCGATCGACGTCGAGAACTTCGTGTACTCGTCATTGCCCTGACCTGCGTTCGTCCAGCAGATCTGGACGTCGTCATTGGCGTTGTTGAAGGTGTCGACCACCTGGTCGAAACCGGGGTACCAGGCCCAGACGGTCACCTGGGGAGCCTCGGCGTTGACGACGGTGTTGGTGCAGGAGGCCGCTTCGGAGCCCCCTACTCCGCCGCCGGATTCCCCTCCGGAGCAGCCGGTCAGTGCTACGGCGGTGGCGGCGGCGATGCCGACCGATGCCAGGAACGTGGCTTTCATATCGTGTGCTTCCTCTCGCGGTGGCGTTCCACCGTGGCCAGCCCGTGGGCGGCCGGTCCAGGTGCTGCAGGGAGGAGGATCACCGGGGCACCCGGATGGCGTGCCCGCTCGAATCTTCCTTGATCCGGTTCCCGTCCTCCTGCGCGCCGACCTCCGGTGGAGAGGTGTGGAGCAGGTCTCGGTTCCGTCGTTTACATCGTTGTAGGTAAACGATGTAGAAGAAGCATGCAGAGTGAGGCGGGTCACTGTCAAGCAGGTGCTGCAGGGAATCTCCCCCGGCGTCGGAACCGCGGCCCGCGGCCCGCGGCCCGCGACGCGGGCAGCTCAGCCGGGCAGCGCGGAGGACTCGCGCTCGATCACCTGGTAGCGGGCTTCGAATTCGCGGGGAGGCGCATCACCGTCGCGCCGGGAGATCCGCTCCTGCAGCACCCGGACCGCGGTGTCCGCGATCTCGACCCTGCCCGGGTCAATGGTGGAAAGGGTCGGCAGGGAGTACCGCCCCTCGTCGAGGTCGTCGAACCCGATCACGGCGACATCGTCGGGTATCCGCCGCCCCGCCTCCTGCAGAACCCGCATGGCACCGAGCGCCAGGGTGTCGTTCATGCCGAACATCGCGTCGAACTCCACCCCCGATTCGAGGAGCTCGCGCATGGACGTCGCCCCATTGGCACGGTGCCAGAAGGTGGTGTGGCCGACGAGGGCGGGATCGAAGGGGATCCCCGCCTCCTCGAGTGCCTGCTGGTAGCCGCGCAGGCGGAGACCGGCCGAGCCGATCACCTCCCCCCGGTGACCGCCGACGACGGCGATGCGCCGCCGCCCCTTCGAGATGAGGTGTGCTGTCGCGGCCCGCGCCGATTCCACGTTGCTCATGGTCACGTGGTCGGTGGGGCCGCCGAAGATCCGTTCACCGAGCAGGACGAGCGGGAAGTTGACGTCGAGGTAGTGGGCGTCCTCGTTCGACATGCCGAGCGGACTGAAGAGCAGGCCGTCGGTCATCTGCAGCCGTGGGCTCCGCAGGATCTCCAGCTCGCGTGCCCGGTCACCGCCGCCGGTCTGCTCGATGAGGACCTTGAGCCCCCGCCGCTCGGCTGCCGTGATGACGGCATCGGCCAGTTCGGCGAAGTAGCTGAGGGACAGTTCGGGGACGGCGAGGCCGATCACGCCGGTCCTGCCCGACCGGAGGCTGCGTGCCGAGAGGTTGGGACTGTACCCGAGCTCGTCGATGGCCTCCATGACCCGCTGCTTGGTGTCGGCCCGGATGTGCTGGTAGTCGTTGATGACGTTCGAGACGGTCTTGATCGAGACGCCGGCCGCCAGGGCGACGTCCTTCAGTGTGGCCGCCATAGCGCTCCCTCGATCCGCCGGTGATGCCCTGTACGTCACGCGTCCCGCGAGTCTACAACGTTGTAGGATTGCCGGGCACCCTACCGCTTGTGTCCCGCGGCTCCTTTCCCGCCGGCGCGACCCTGCCAGACAAGGACACCATGATCGAGGAACAGGCACGGGACCGGCTCAACTGGGCGGGCAACCATACGTATGCCGCCGAGGCGATCGAGCACCCCACCACGCTCACGGAGCTGCAACGGGCCGTCGAGGGAGGCACCCGCGTCAGCGCCCTCGGCTCCCGCCACTCCTTCAACGACATCGCGGACAGCCCGGGCACCCTCGTGTCGCTGGACGTCATGGACCCTGCCGTCTCGGTCGATCCGGAGGCCCTCACGGTCACGGTCGGCGCGGGCGTGCGGTACGGCGTCCTCGCCGAGCACCTGCAGCGCGGCGGCTACGCGCTGCACAACCTCGCCTCCCTCCCCCACATCTCCATCGGTGGCGCCATCGCGACAGCCACCCACGGATCGGGGGACCGCAACGGTAACCTCGCAACCGCCGTCGTGGGCCTGGAGATCGTCACGGCCTCCGGTGACGTCCTCACCGTCACGCAGGGCGACGACGATTTCGACGGCATGGTGGTGGGCCTCGGCGCCCTCGGGGTGGTGCACCGCGTGACGCTGCGCATCGAGCCGACCTTCGAGGTCCGTCAGGACGTCTTCACGGACGTCCCGTGGGACGCCGTGCTCGCCGACTACGACGCCGCCACCTCCGCCGCCTACAGCGTCAGCCTCTTCACGGACTGGACCGGTGGCACCATCGGTCAGGCCTGGCTGAAGAGCCGCGTCGACAGCGGGACCGCCGTCCCCACGGACTTCTTCGGCGGCAGGCCGGCAGAGGCCGCCCTGCACCCGGTGCCGGGTGTGGCCGCGGACCACTGCACGCAGCAGCTCGGCGTCGCAGGACCGTGGTCGGACCGCCTGGCCCACTTCCGCCTCGCCTTCACCCCCAGCAACGGCGAGGAACTGCAGACCGAGTATCTCGTGGGCCGCGAACACGCCGTCGCGGCCATCGAGGCCGTACGCGCCCTCGCGCCACGCATCACGCCGCTGCTGCAGGTCTCGGAGATCCGCTCGATGGCCGCGGACGGGCTCTGGCTCAGCAACAACTACCAGCGGGCCGGCATCGGCCTCCACTTCACCTGGAAGCCCGCCCAGCCCGAGGTCGAGGCGCTGCTGCCGGAGATCGAGGCCGCCTTGGCGCCGTTCGCCATGCGTCCGCACTGGGGCAAGCTGTTCACTGCTGATGCCGCCCGGCTGGCCCCGCTCTATCCGCGCTTCGACGACTTCCGCGCCCTGGCCGTACGCATGGATCCCGAGGGCAAATTCCGCAACGCCTTCCTGGACCGGACCGTCTTCGGCGCGACCGCCTAGGTCCTCGGGCCACCCGTCCGGGTCAGTGCTTGCGTGTCAGCCACGTCCAGTGGGCCAGCGTGCGCAGGCGGATCAGCAGGGCGCGCGACTGCTCGGGGCCGTACGGGAGGATCGGGATGGCTTTCGTCATGTCCACGGAGGCCTCGTCCATGGCGAGCCGGGTCACGCGGATGGCACTGCGCATCTTGTTCATCTGCGTGGTGACCTCCGCGACGCCGACGGGGGCTCCGTGACCGGGGACGAACACGTCGTAGAGGTCCTCCAGCGCCACCATCTTCCCGAGCGTCCGCACCCAGTCCACGGGGAAGGAGTCCTCGAACGCCGGATCCGCACCCTCCTCCACGAGGTCACCCGTGAAGAGGACGTTGCCGGCGCCGACGAGCAGGTCGTGGTCCGTGTGGCCGCGGCCGAGGTGGAAGAGGGTCACCGACACCTCCCCCAGGTCGAGGTCCACGGGCGTGCCCTCCACGAGCCGGTTGGCCGGGAGGATCTGCGTGTGGTCGCCGTCGCCCGCGCCCATGGCCGGTTCGACGGCGGCGACCAGCGTCCGCTGGTCCTCGCCGGTCTCACCCTGCGCGGTGCTGCACCTCGCGGTGGCCCAGAAGTCCTCCACACCCTGTGCGGCGAAATAGGCGTTGCCGAAGAAGTGATCCGCGTGCGCGTGCGTGTTGACCACGATCAGGGGCAGATCGGTAATGCCCCGGACCTGCCCGTACACCTCGGCGGCCCCGACGGGACCCGCACCGGCGTCGACCACCAGGGCGCGCTCGCGCCCGACGACGAGGCCCACGTTCATCCGAAAGCCGGGAGTCGGGAGCTGGTAGATGCCCGGCGCGAGCTCGCGCCAGGGGCTGCGGGTCTCGGCGCTGGGGACGTCGGCGGTCATGGGGTCCTCTCGGTCGCGGCAGGACTCCCAGTCTAGGTCTGCCGGGTCCGCCCGCCGGGGAGCAGGCCGGGACCTCGTGGCGCGAGGAGCCCAACCGGCAACCCCACCGGGCGTCGGAGCCGGGATCTGCGGCGTCAGGTCCCGGCAGTCGCGGTGTCCGGGGCGGTGTCCGGGGCGGTGTCCGGGGCGGACCGTGGGCGCTCCGGCACCCGGAAGACCGGCAGCGCGAGGTTGATCAGGGGCCCGATGAGGAGCGCGAAGGCGACGGTGCCCAGCCCCACGGTCCCGCCGAGAAGCCAGCCCAGCACCAGCACCGTGCCCTCGATGCCGGTGCGGACCAGCCAGATGGGCAGGCCGCTGCGCGCGTGGATGCCCGTCATCAGTCCGTCGCGGGGTCCTGGCCCCAGGCGGGCACCGATGTAGAGGCCGCTGGCGACGGCGAGGAGCACCAGCCCGCCGGTGAACAGCAGGATCCGCGCCCACAGCTGGGTGGGCTCGGTGAGCAGTGCCAGGCCGATCTCCGCGCTCGGCCCCACGAGCGCGACGTTGAGGACGGTGCCGATGCCCGGGCGCTGCCGCAGCGGGATCCAGAGGAGCAGGACGATCAGGCCGATGATGTTGGTCATGAAACCGAAGGGGATGCCGGTCCGGAGGGACCCGCCCTGCCCGAGGACGTCCCACGGCGAGACGCCGAGGGTCGCCCGGATCATCATCGCGAGGGACAGGCCGTAGAGGAAGAGTCCGAGCAGCAGTTGCAGTCCGCGCCGGACACCGAGGAAGGTCATGCCTTCAGTAGAACCTGTCATTGGACTGACAACAAGATGCCAATCATGGGATGGTGGCTCCATGATGGTCCTCACAGCGCGGCGCCTCGCCGCGGAACTCGGCTCCTGGCGGACCGCCGGGCCCGCCTACGCGGCACTGGGCGACCGCATCCGCCTGCTCACCCTCGACGGCCGGATCCCCGTCGGGTCACGGCTACCGGCCGAGCGGGAACTCGCGGTGCAGCTCGCGGTCAGCCGCACGCTCGTCGCCGCCGCCTACGCGCGCCTGCGCTCGGCCGGGTACGTGCAGAGCATGCGCGGCTCGGGATCCGTGGTGTCGATGCCGGGACGCGGCGCCCCGGTGCACGACGACGGCGGCTCCGGCGTCGTGCTCGACCTCAGCAAGGCGGCACTGCCCGCCGCCCCGCAGGTCGGCGAAGCAGCCGCGCGTGCCGCCGCCGAGCTGCCCGCCTACCTCAACGGTGACGGCTACGACCTGCTCGGCCTCCCCCGGCTGCGGCAGGCCCTCGCGGACCGGTACACCGCCCGCGGCGTGCCGACCGAGCCCGGGCAGCTCATGGTGACCCTCGGCGCGCAGCACGCCATCTCGCTCCTCGCGCGGACCTGGCTGACGCGCAGCGACACCGTCCTGGTCGAGGCCCCGAGCTATCCGCACGCGTACGAGGCGCTCCGCGCGGCCGGCCGGCGGCTCGTCCCCGTCTCCGTCGGCGCGGGGGACGGCTGGGACGACGACGGCCTGGAGCAGGCCTTCGACCGGGCACGGCCCGCCCTCGCCTACGTGATGCCGGACTTCCACAACCCCACCGGGGCCGTGATGCCGCCCGGTCAGCGCGAGCGCCTCATGTCCGCCGCGGCGCGGGCCGGCACGGTGGTCGTGGCGGACGAGACGATGGCCGAGCTGCGGATCGAGGGCGACGCCGAGCCGCCCCTCGCGGCGTTCGGTCCCGCCGTGCTGATCGGCTCCATGGGCAAGACCGTCTGGGGTGGGCTGCGTATCGGCTGGATCAGGGCGGAGCGCGAGGTGATCCGGCGGCTCGTGCAGTCCCGGTACGCGCAGGACCTCGGGACGCCGATCCTCGAGCAGCTGATCGCCCTCGAGATGCTCGGGGACTACGACGCGCTGCTCCGGTTCCGGGCGCAGCAGCTCGACGACGGACAGCGGGAGCTCGGCCGGCTCCTCGCCGCACAGCTGCCGGGCTGGGACGTACCGCGCGTCTCGGGCGGCCTGTGCACCTGGGTCAATCTCGGCGCCCCGGTCAGCTCGGAGCTCGCCCTCGCCGCGCGCGACCGCGGCCTGCTGCTGGGAGCGGGTCCCCGCTTCGGCATGGGCGGCGTGTTCGAGCGCTTCCTCCGCGTCCCCTTCAGCTATCCGGCCGAGGACACCCGACGGGCCGTGGGAATCCTCGCCGGGGCGTGGGCCTCCCTGGACGGCAGCAGGTCCGCGCGCGACGACTTCGCCCCCGCGCTGGTCTAGCCCGCGCACCGGCACCGGCTGGAGCACTCGGCCCGCCGCACGACGTCGCCGCGGCGCGGGCCCGGCGCGTCACACCTGGTGCGCGGGCGCCGACCGATGACCAGACAGCTGGAGTGCGAGATAGGGCGCCGTGGCGCTCGTCCCCGCGTCGAGGCGCGCGACGTCAGCAGGCGTCCCCGCCGCGACGATCGACCCGCCCGCCGACCCGCCGCCGGGCCCGAGGTCGATCACCCAGTCGGCCGCGGCCACCACGGACATGGTGTGCTCCACGACCACGACGGTGTTCCCCGCGTCCACGAGCGTGCGCAGCTGGGCGAGGAGCAGGACGACGTCGGCCGGGTGCAGGCCCGTGGTCGGCTCGTCGAGCAGGTACAGGGTGTGCCCGCGGCGGGCGCGCTGCAGTTCCGTGGCGAGCTTGATCCGCTGGGCCTCGCCCCCGGACAACTCGGTGGCCGGCTGGCCGAGGCGGAGGTAGCCCAGGCCCACCTCGCGGAGCGTGGCGAGGGAGCGCGCTGCGGCGGGGACGTTCGCGAGGAAACCGACGGCGTCGTCGACCGTCAGGGCGAGCACGTCGGCGATGCTGCAGCCGTCCAGCGTGACCGCGAGCGTCTCCTCGTTGTAGCGCGCGCCGTGGCAGGTGGGGCACGGCCCGTAGCTCCCGGGCAGGAAGAGCAGCTCGACGGACACGAAACCTTCGCCCTGGCACGTCTCGCAGCGGCCGCCCTGCACGTTGAAGGAGAAGCGACCCGCTCCGAAGCCCCGGGCCCGGGCCTCGTCCGTCGCGGCGAAGGCCTTCCGCACGGCGTCGAAGAGCCCCGTGTAGGTGGCGAGGTTGGATCGCGGCGTCCGCCCGATCGGCTTCTGGTTGACGCTGACGAGCCGGTCGACGGCCTCGAGGCCGCTGATGCCCGCCACCGGCGGCTCTGCCGCGCCGGCCTGACTGTCGGCGTCGTCGTCGATCTCCTCCGGGGTGTCGTTGCGCACGTACGCCCCGACGGCCTCGGCCAGGACCGTACTGACCAGGGTCGACTTCCCGGAACCGGAAACCCCGGTGACCGCCGTCAGCACGCCGACCGGGATCTCGGCGTCGAGTCCCGCGAGGTTGTGGCGGTGGATTCCGGTCAGGCGCAGCCAGCCCGCGGGCGCACGCGGTGCGGGAGGACCGGCGTCCGCGGAGCCGCTTCCGGCGAGGAACGGTGCCGTCACCGATGCCGGGATGGCGGCGAGGCCGTCGACCGGGCCGCTGTAGAGGACGGTGCCGCCGCCCTCGCCCGCACCCGGGCCCACGTCGACGATCCAGTCCGCGTGGCGCACCACGTCCATGTTGTGCTCGACGACGAACACCGAGTTGCCGGCGTCCTTGAGCTCCTCGAGGACGGCCAGGAGCGGCTCGACGTCGGCCGGATGAAGGCCCGCCGAGGGCTCGTCGAGGACGTAGACCACGCCGAACAGGCCCGAGCGGAGCTGGGTGGCGATCCGGAGCCGCTGCATCTCCCCGGGTGAGAGCGTGGGCGTGGCGCGGCCGAGGCTGAGGTACCCGAGCCCGAGGTCCACGAGCGTGCCGAGCCGCTGCACGAGGTCCCTGCTGATGGTCACCGACACCTCCGTCCCCTCCCCCGAGGTCCACGACCGGTGGGCGGCGGACGGGTGGTCGAGGGTCGCTGCCGGTTCGAGGTGCGCAGCCAGCTCCGCCAGCGGCAGGGCGTTGGCCGCGGCGATCGAGAGGCCGGCGAACGTCACCGCGAGCGCCTCCGGCCGCAATCCGCTGCCGCCGCAGACCCCGCACGGCCCGGATTCCATGAAGGGCAGCACGCGCTCGCGCATCTGCTGGCTCTTGGAATCGTGCAGGGTGTGCAGCACGTAGCTCTTCGCGCTCCAGAAGCGCCCCTTGTAGGGTTTGGCCACGCGGTCCCGCTGCGGGGTCACCTCGACGACGGGCTGCTCCTCGGTGAACAGGAGCCACGTCCTCGCGTCCTCGGGCAGCTCACGCCAGGGGAGGTCGATGTCGTGACCCAGTTCGCTCACGACGTCGCGCAGGTTCTTGCCCTGCCAGGCGCCCGGCCAGGCGGCGATGGCGCCGTCGCGGATGCTGAGCGTCGGATCGGGCACGAGGGACTGCTCCGTGACGTCGCGGGCTATGCCGAGCCCATGGCAGCGCGGGCAGGCGCCGGCTGCGGTGTTCGGCGAGAAGGCGTCGGACTCGAGCCGTCCGGCAGCGTCCGCCGGGTACGTGCCGGCCCGGGAGTAGAGCATCCGCAGGGAGTTCGACAGCGTGGTCAGCGTGCCGACGGTCGAGCGGGCGCTCGGGGTGCCGCGCCGCTGCTGGAGGGCGACGGCGGGAGGCAGCCCGGTGATCGAGGCGACGTGCGGGGTGTGGCCCTGCTGGATGAGCCGCCGCGCGTACGGGGCCACGGACTCCAGGTAGCGGCGCTGGGCCTCGGCGTAGATGGTCCCGAACGCGAGGGAGGACTTGCCCGAGCCCGAGACACCCGTGAAGGCGACGACGGCGTCGCGGGGGCAGTCGACGTCGACTCCGCGCAGATTGTTCTCGGTGGCGCCGAGGACCCGTACGAAGCCGGGTCGGCTGGTCGGCGTGCCGGACGGGATGCTTTCGGTCGATTCGATCACCGGTCCCACCCTACGGTCCCCCACGCCCCCGTGCGCACCTCCCCGGGCCTCGGAGCACCCCGCGCGCATCGAGCGGGGTGGCCGAGATGCGGGCCGTCGTCGTCGAAGGCCCACCCGCCGATGAAGACCCGGTCGATCCACCCCGTGGGGATCGCCGGCATGGACCACCTGTACACGGGGACGACGAGCACCACGTCCGTCACGGCGTCGAGCCGTTCCTGCTCGCGCAGGACGGACGGCCGGGGCACCCGTTCACCGGGTGCGTCGTGCACAGGGCCGGGTGCTGCCCGGGACGGTCGGCGGCGGATCATAGGTCGCGCCGCCGTCGAGCGGAAGGCATCGACCGGCACGATCCTCACCTCGCGACCGCCTGCACGCCTTCCTAGGCTGGAGCGATGGCCGACATCAACGAAGAGTTCCCGACGCTGGACGATCTCAACCCCGACAACGACGCCCTGCCGCGGCCCTCGCCCCGGACCCACGGCAAGTCCGACGACCACGTGGACGACGACGCCCTGGCGCTCGCCACCGAACGCGAGGACGTGGCACTGGGCCTGAAGGACTATGTCCCGGACGACGTCCCCGATGCCACGGATCCGCTGCCCCCGCAGGCAGCTTCGGAGGCCGACCTCGCCCAGCGCGGTCTGCTGGGAGACCCCGGCGAGGGCTGACCGGACAGCGTTCGCCGCGGCCGGTCAGAGGTCGGCCAGCATCCCGCCCGGGTTCTCCATCGCGTCGGCGACGAAGCGGAGGAACCCACCGGCCGTCCCGCCGTCGCACACCCGGTGGTCGAACGCGAGCGTCAGCTCGGTCACCTTCCGCACGGCGAGCTCACCGTCCACCACCCAGGGGCGGTCCATGATGCGCCCCATGCCGAGGATCGCCGATTCCGGGTAGTTGATGATCGCGGCGCTGCCATCCACTCCGAAGACGCCGTAGTTGTTCAGCGTGAAGGTACCGGAGGACAGGTCGGACGGTGTCGCCTTCCCGGTGCGCGCCAGGGCAGCCAAGCGCCGGATCTCGGTGTCGAGTTCACGCGCCGACAGGGTGTCGGCGCGTCGGACGCTCGGCACCACGAGACCTCGGTCGGTCTGTGCCGCGATGCCGAGGTTCACGCCGTCCACGCGCACGAGCTCCTGCGTGCCGTCCTCGCCCGTGGTGATCCTGCTGTTCAACGCGGGATAGCGTGCCAGGCCCGCGACCACGAAGCGCGCCACGAAGGCGAGGATGCCGGGGACGGCGTCGGGCGTGCGCCGTTTGATCCCGTCGCGGAGTTCCACGAGGGCCGTGACGTCGACATCCACCCACACGGTCGCCTCGGGGATCTCCCGCCGGCTCCGCGACATGGCGTCCGCGATCGTCCGACGCACCCCGCGCAGTGGTGTCCGCTCGAGGACGGCGAGGCCGGACCGTGAGTCACGGGACACCGATGCCTCCGCGGGGGGCGCCGGCGTGTCAGGACCATCGGTCAGGTCGGAGGGGCTGACGTGCGCGGCGATGGCGGCATCGATATCGCGCCGGAGGATCAGGCCCTTCTCCCCCGACCCGCGGACGTCATCGAGCCTGATGCCGTGGTCGCGGGCGAGCTTGCGCACGAGCGGCGAGACGCACAGGGCTGCGCGCCGCTCGGGGGCCGCACCCGGGTCGGTCGGCGTGTGGGCCGGCGTCCCGGCCGGAGTGCGGGCAGGACCCTGGGCCGGAGCCTGCCCGGGAAGCTGCGCGGATGCGCTCGCCGGGCTGCCCACCGAAGTGCCGACACCCTCCCCCGCCGGTCGCGTAGCTGTCGGCGCTGCACCTTTCCGCGGTCGCGTCCGGCCGCCGGTCAGACCACCCGGGGTGCCGTACCCGATGAGGACGTTCCCGGACCCCTCGCTCACGACCGGCGACCGCTCGTCGGGGCGGGTCGTGGACGCCGGGACACCGGAATCCTCGCGAAGCTCCTCGGCGGCGCCGTCGATCGCCGCGGCATCGGAGGTGACCGCGGCATCAGGGGTAGCTGCGCCGGATCCTGATACGGGAGCCCCCTCGGGCCGCACGGACAGGAAGGGGGCGCCGACGTCGAGCACCTCGCCCGGCCGCCCGTGGAGGACGGCGACCGTTCCCGCGAAGGGCGACGGCACCTCGACCACGGACTTGGCGGTCTCGACCTCGGCGATCGCCTGGTCGACGACGACGGTGTCCCCCTCCGCGACGAGCCAGGACACCAGCTCGGCCTCCGTGAGGCCCTCGCCCAGGTCGGGGAGCATGAAGACGAGGAGCTTCTCGGCAACGGTCGGCGTGCTCATGTCAGTCCTCCCACTGCAGCTGGTCGACGGCGTCCAGGATGCGGTCCACGCTCGGCAGGTAGAAATGCTCCAGCTTGGGCGAGGGGTAGGGGATGTCGAAGCCGGTGACGCGGAGCACGGGCGCCGCCAGCGAGTGGAAGCAGCGCTCCTGCACGCGGGCCACGATCTCCGACGCCACCGACGCGAATCCGGGGGCCTCGGCCACGACGACGGCGCGGCCGGTGCGCCGGACGCTCTCGCAGACGGTCTCGTCGTCGAAGGGCACGATGGAGCGCAGGTCGATGACCTCGATCGAGCGCCCCTCCTCGGCGGCGGCAGCCGCAGCGGCGAGCGCCGTGGGCACGGACGGCCCGTAGGTGATGAGCGTGGCGTCGGTCCCCGCGCGGGCGACGACGGCGCGGCCGATCCGCCGGGGCGCCTGACCGTCGTCGTACGTGCGGCGGAGCTCCGCGAGGTCCACCTCCTCCTTCGACCAGTACAGCTTCTTCGGCTCGAGGAAGACGACGGGGTCCGGGGAGGCGATGGCCTCGCGCAGCATGAAGTAGGCGTCGCGCACCGTGGCGGGAGCCAGCACGGTGAGGCCCGGCGTGTGCGCGTAGTAGGCCTCGGAGGAGTCGCAGTGGTGCTCCACGCCGCCGATCCCGCCGGCGTAGGGAATCCGGATGACGATCGGCAGGCGCACCTTGCCGCGGGTCCGATTCGGCATCTTCGCGACATGGCTCACCACCTGCTCGAAGGCCGGGTAGGCGAAGGCGTCGAACTGCATCTCGACCACGGGCTTCATGCCGTTCATCGCCATGCCCACGGCCATGCCCATGATGCCGGCCTCGGCGAGGGGGGTGTCGAAGCACCGCTCCTCGCCGAACCGTGCGGTGAGTCCGTCGGTGATGCGGAAGACACCGCCGAGCCTCCCGACGTCCTCGCCGAACATGAGCACGGCGGAATCGGCCTCCATGGCGTCCGCGAGCGCTGCGTTCAGGGCCTTCGCGAACGTCGAGGTGGAGCGCGGCGCGGGTGGCACGACGCCGGCCTGCCGGTCCTGGGTTGCGCGGGCCGGCGCCTCCGTGGTCTGCGTCATGGCCGCTCCCCCTCCGCCTGGTCGCCGTCGCCGGGTGCGTCGCCGGCACCGTCAACGGCGGGGTCGGCGCCGCGCGCCAGTTCCTCGCGCAGCTGCTCCGCCTGCTCGCGCAGCTGCGACGTCTTCTCGGTGTACACGTATTCGAAGAGCTCTGCCGGATTCACGTCGACCTCCGTGTTGAGTCCCTGGCGGATGGCGGCCGCGATGCGCTCCGCCTCGTCGGAGAGCGTGCGCTCGCCGTCATCGGTCAGCAGGTTCAGGCCCCGCAGGTAGGTGCGCATCCGCAGGAGGGGATCGCGCGGCACCCACTGCTCGACGTCGTCGGCCGAGCGGTAGCGGGTGGCGTCGTCGGCGTTCGTGTGCGCCTGCATGCGGTAGGTGTGTGCCTCGATGAGCGAGGGGCCCCCGCCGTCACGCGCGCGGTCCACGGCGGAGCCGAGGACCGAGAGGAGGGCAGCGAGGTCGTTCCCGTCCACCCGCTCGCCCGGCATGCCGTAGCCGATGGCCTTGTGCGCCAGCGACGGCGCCACGGTCTGGCTCGAGAGCGGCACCGAGATGGCGAACTCGTTGTTCTGGATGAAGAAGACCACGGGGACGTGGAACACGGCGGCGAAGTTCAGGGCTTCGTGGAAGTCCCCCTCGCTGGTCGCACCGTCACCGCACATGGCGAGGACCACGGTCGGCTCACCGCGCAGCTTCGCGGCGTGCGCCACCCCGACGGCATGCAGCAGCTGGGTTGCGAGCGGGGTGGCCTGCGTGGCGACGCGGTGCTCGTAGGGGTCGTAGCCGCCGTGCCAGTCACCGCGCAGGAGCGTCAGGACCTCGAGCGGGTCGACGCCGCGTGTGATGACCGCCACCGTGTCACGGTAGGTGGGGAACAGCCAGTCCTCCTCGTCCAGCACGACGGCGGCGGCCACCTGGCACGCCTCCTGTCCGTGCGAGGACGGATAGACCGCCATGCGGCCCTGGCGCACGAGCGCGTTCGCCTGGTCGTTGATCCGGCGGCCCGTCACGAGCCGGCCGTAGACCCCGAGCAGGCGCTCACCGTCGGGGAGGGGGTAGCGGTCGTCGTGCGTGTGCCGCCCGTCGGGGTCGATCAGTTGCACCGGCCGGGCCGACGGGAGGAGCGCGCGGTCTGCCGTCGGCGTCGTCCCGTCCTCCGCGGGCACGCCCATCATGCCCCTGCCCTCGTTCGTTGCCGTACTCATGTCCGCCTCCGTCACCGGCCGCTGCAGCGGCGCGTCGATCCCGCGCGCCGGGAGCCCCGGCGCTGGATGCTGTGTCGCTCCAGTATGGCCAGCGGTCCTCTTTTGTATCCAGAGAGCAGCAGAAGTCTGGATGTTCGAAGCCAGGGAGGAGTATTGTTTGGACGAATTGCCAGTGTGAGCTGGATTACGTGAAGGAGCGTGGACAGGTGGCGGACGGAAAACTCGACGACGTCGACCGGAGGATCCTCGCCGAACTGACGCGGGACGGACGGCAGTCCGTCACGTCGGTCGCCGAACGGGTGCACATCTCCCGCGCGCACGCCTATTCGAGGATCGCGAAACTCACCGAGGACGGCGTCCTCACCCGGTTCACGGCCATCATCGATCCCGCGAAAGCAGGCCTCCGCTCCTCCGCCTACGTCACCCTGAAGGTCCGGCAGCACTCCTGGCGCGAGCTCCGGGACAAACTCCGCGACGTCCCGGAAATCCACCACATCGCCCTGGTGGGCGGGGACTTCGACGTCATCCTCCTGGTGCGGGCCGAGGACAACGTGGGCCTGCGGCGCGTGATCTTCGACCAGCTGCAGTCCATGCCCGGGGTGCTCGACACCCAGACGTTCCTGGTCTTCGAGGACCTCGACACGCGCTGAGGCCTCCGCCCTCGTGTCGCCGTTCCCGTCGGAGGACGGGCGGTCACGGCGGTCACCGCGGCCGGCGAGGACCGGCGGTCACCGCGCCCTGCGGGTGAGGACCAGATGGACCACGCCGCTGGGGGACGGCGTGGCTTCGATGGCGAAGCGCTGCTCGAGCCCTTCGAGAGAATCCCAGAGGCGTTCGCCCCGCCCGAGGACGATCGGCACGAGGACGATGTGCAGGTGGTCGATGAGGTCGGCCTCGAGGAACGCGCGGACCGTGGTGACGCCGCCGCCGATCCGAATGTCGAGGCCTGCGGCCAGCTCGCGTGCCTGCGCGAGCGCCGCCGCAGGCTCCGCATCGACGAAGTGGAACGTCGTCCCGCCCTCCATCTCGAGCACGGGCCGCGGATGGTGCGTGAGGACGACGACGGGCGTGTGGAAGACGGGATCCCCGCCCCACCACCCCTTCCACTCGTGGTCCTCCCAGGGGCCGCGGTGGGGTCCGAACTTGTTGCGGCCCATGATCTCCGCGCCGATACCGGGTTCCCAGGCGCTCGCGAAGGCCTCGTCGACGCCGGAGGAACCCGCCGACTCCCCGTGCAGGCCCATCGCGCGGAAGGTGCGGGTCTCGAACGCCCATTCGACGAGCCGCGAGCCCGCATGCCCGAAGGGGGCCTCGAGCGTCTGGCCCTCCCCGGTGCCGAACCCGTCGAGGGAGATGGAGAAGTTGTGCACGCGGACGAGGGACATGGCAGCTCCTGGGTGCTGGTGGCGTGGACCCACTGTAGGGCCTGCTGCGTCCAGGGTCACCCGATGCTGCACACCCGGCTTCTAGCCGCTCGGCCGGGACGTCTCGCGAACGTCCAGCGCCCGCGCCATCCGGTCCACCGCTTCGGTGACGACGGCGCGCGACGTCGCGAAGTTGAACCGGATATGACCTCCCCCGCCGGCGCCGAAGACATGGCCCGAACTCAGGGCGACCCGGGCGTGGTCGAGGAAGAACCGTGCCGGACCGGCCAGGTCGGTCACGATGCCCGGGGCACCGTCCGCGGCAGGGTCATGAAGGCCCAGCGGGCGGCAGTCCAACCAGGCGAGGTAGGTCCCTTCGGGCGGACGCAGGCCGATCTGCGGGAGCCGCTCCCCGACGAGCTCGCGCAGCAGCGTCCTGTTGTCCGCCAGTCCTGCGAGCAGTGCGTCCAGCCAGGGCTCCCCCTCGTCGAAAGCGGTGGTGTGGGCGATGACGCCCAGGTGGCTGGCGCCGTGTCCCACTTCCTCGGGCAGGCGCCGGAGGTCGGCCGCAGCCTCGGGACCTGCGACGATCAGCCCCGTATTCAGTCCGGCGAGGTTCCACGCCTTCGACGCGGCCACCACGGCGAAGCCGTCCTCCGCGCCGGCGACGCTCAGATAGGGCGTGAAGGCGGCACCCGCCAGGACGAGCGGGCTGTGGATCTCGTCCGAGACCACGCGGACGCCGTGGCGGCGCGTCAGGGCTGCCAGCTGCTCCAGCTCGGCGCGGGAGTGGACCGTGCCCGTCGGGTTGTGGGGGTTGCTCATGAGGTAGACGGCGGGCCTGCCTGCTGCCCGGACCTCACCGAACACGCGGTCGAGGGCTTCGAGGTCGAGCCGGCCCGCGTCGGTGCAGGGGGCGTGCCTGATCAGGCGCTGGTCATGCTCCACGAACGCGTAGAACGGCGGGTAGACGGGTGCGCTGACGACGACGGTGTCACCGGGCGACGTCAGGAGCCGGATCACCTCGACGATGCCGAGCATGACGTCGGGCGCGAGGGCGGTGTTCGCCGGATCGACACCGGCCCAGCCCCAACGCCGCCCGGCGAACCCCGCGTAGGCCTCGGCGAGTCCCCGACCGGAGGGGTAACCGGTGTCGCCGCGCTCGATGGCCTGCCTGAGGGCTGCGGCGATCGGTTCGGCCAGTCGGACGTCCATCTCGGCGACCCACAGGGGAAGGACGTCCTCCGGGTAGGTCCGCCACTTCACGCTCGTGCGGCGCCGGAGGTCCTCGAGGGACAACTCCTCCAGCGGATTGGCGATACCGGTCACGGTGGCTCCTCCTGTGGGCGATGGGATGACGCCAGCTTGCCACTCCTGCTCCTGCTCCTGCTCCTGCTCCTGCTCCTGCTCCTGCTCCTGACGACCCTCGTCACGGCGCCCCCGCTACCTCGGCGGGGCTACCCATGGTGTTCGCTCCCGCGCCCCTGCATAATGACCGAAGCAGACCCGCGGGGCCGGGTTCGCGGCGTTCCACATGGGGGAGAGAATGACGGATTCAGGGAGCACCGGCGGTCAGGGGCAGGACGACGGAGGGCGCCTCCACGGCGCAGGCGGGTCCGGCGTTCCTCCGACTCCCCCGGGTCCGCTCGGGGCCGGCCCGACTCCTCAGGGCCCCTTCGGCAATGATCCGGGCCACGGTGCGTCCTTCGATGATCTGCCGCGGGCGAACGCCCCCCGCACGGAGAATCTGTGGGCGACACCCGGACCCGGCGACGTCGAGCGGCTCGTCGGGAGCCGGCCCTCCCCGCCGCAATTAACGGGACCAGGCCAGGTTCCGCAGGGCGCCTTCAGCGGGTACGCGTCCGTGCCCGGCGGACCACCTCCGCGCAGGAGGGGCCTGCCGGTGTGGGGCTGGGTCCTCATCGGGGCCGGGACACTCGTGGTCGGCCTGGTCGGTGTGGTGGTGGTCCTCGCAGTCCTCGGTCTCGCCGCGACGTTCACCCCCACGACGGCCTCCGAGACGGGGTTCGCCGCTCCGCCGTCGACGGACGTCCCGGGTGGCCCCGTCCCGGAGATCACCGGCCCTGACCCCGCCGCCGGAACGATCGACGCGCCCGAGCAGCAACCGCTCGAAAGCTCCGCCCTCTTCACCGCTCCGCCGTCCTGGGCGCAGCCGGTGGAGACGTGGACCATGGACGACCTCCCGGCCGACGGCATCTCCACCTTCAGCAGTCCGAATGGCTGCGACCTCCTGCTGGAGCAGGCGTACATGCCGCCGCTCGACGGTGACGACGACCTCCTGAGCGACGCTCCTGCCACCTCGAGCTACATGGTCTACCTGCTCGAATTCTTCGCGGACCTCGAAGGCGGAACGATCGAGGGCCAGGCCGGCACCGTCCCCCTCAGCATCAACTTCGCCGGCGGACCCACCGTGGACCTCTCGACGACCACGCTCCCGGGCCTCACCCTCGAGGGCGACACCGGGGTGCGCTACATCGCGACCCGCGCCATGCCGGCGAGTGAGGGGGTGGTCAGCGCCGTCATGACCTGTCCGCAGGCCGTCCTCGACGCCGACCCGGCCTTCTTCTCCGAGGCGATGGCGCGGCTCTACATCCTGCCGACTCCCTAGGAGCCCCCACCTCGATGCGCTCGACCAGTCGGGTCACAGCCGCCGTCGCAGCGAGTACCTACCGGGCAGCCCGGATGTGTGCGCGATCAGTGCGCGACAGAACCGGCGGTAGCGCCCGCGACCGGGAACCGGTCAACTGCCGAAGCGCGGAGCCCGCTTCTCCCGGAAGGCCGCGAGACCCTCGCGGTAGTCCTCCGAGCTGCCGAGCACGGCCTGCGCGTCGTTCTCGCCGCGGATGGCGTCCCACAGGCCCAGGCGGTCGTCGCGGATCCGTCCGATGAGCTGTTTCGAGGCGACGAGCGACTGCAGCGGACCGCCGGCGGCCCGGGCGGCCTTCGCCCTCGTGAGGTCGAGGAGGTCCGCCGCAGGCACCGCACGGCTGAAGAGGCCACCGGCCACGGCCTCCGCGCCGGTCATGAGGTCGCCGGTGTACATCAGGTCGAGGGCCCGGTGCGAGCCGAGCCGTTCCATGAACAGCCAGTGCCCGCCGGAGTCGAGCATCAGCCCGAGATTGGCGAAGGGCGAGCCGATCTTGGCGTCCTCGGCGACGTAGACGACGTCGGTCGCGATGAGCAGGCCGAGCCCGACGCCGAGGCACGCACCCTGTGCGGCGGCGAACGTCGGAGCCGGGAAGTCGGCCATCTTCCGGAGCAGGGGCGTCAGGGTGGCATCGAGGAACTCGTACGCGTCGTCGTCCTCGAAGGTGATGGCCCCGAGGTTGCGGCCCGCACAGAAGGCGCGTCCCTCCCCGCGCAGTACGAGGGCTCGGACCGTGCCTTCCCGCACACCGGCTGCGGCGTCGTCGTACGCGGCGGCCAGGTCCTCGAGTGCCTGGGCGTCGACGGCGTTGAGCCGGTAGGGCGCGTCCAGCACCACGTCGGCGATGCCGTCGGCGATCGTCAGCCGGACCATGCTCGCCGATGTGGTGTCCTGTGGTGCGGTCATCGCTGCTCCTAGGCGTCGTAGTCGACGGTGACGGTGTCGCTGGTGGGGTGGGCCTGGCACGTCAGCACGAAGCCCTTCGCCACCTCGTCGGGCTCCAGCGCGTAGTTCTCGGTCATCTCCACGGTGCCCTCGACCACCTTCGCGCGGCACGTGCCGCAGACACCACCGGCGCATGCGAAGGGAACGTCGGGCCGCACCCGCAGGGCGGCGTTCAGGATGGACTCCCGCGCATGGGTGGGACTCTGCACGGATCCCTGGAGGCCGTCGAGGTTGAAGGAGATCGTGTAGTTCTCGCCGCTCTCCGCGGGCGCGACCGGGCGCCCGATGCTCCCCTCCGGACGTGTGGGCTCACCCGTCGTGAACAGCTCGAAGCGGATCCTCTCAGCGGGGACGCCTCGCTCCGCGAGCGCATCCCGGCAGAGCTGCACCAGCTCGAAGGGCCCGCAGAGGAACCACTCGTCCACCCGCTCGGCGGCCAGGACCGTCCCGAGGAGCTTCTCCAGCTTCTCGGCGTCGATCCGGCCGGACAGCAGCGGCGAGATGCGCTGCTCCCGGGACAGGACATGGTGCAGCGCGAACCGCGCGGGGTAGCGGTCCTTGAGGTCGGCGAGTTCCTCGAGGAACATCACGTCCATCGCCGCCCGGTTCGCGTAGATGAGGTCGAAGCGCGCATTGGGGCTGCCGGCGAGCATCGACCGTGCGATGGAGATCACCGGCGTGATGCCTGATCCCGCCGCGACGGCGACGAGAGCGACAGCCTGCTCGCCCGGCGTCGTACGCGGGGTGAACTGTCCCAGCGGACTCATGACGTCGAGGGTGTCCCCCGCCGCGAGCGACTCGTTGGCCCACGTCGAGAACACTCCGCCGAGGTCCCGCTTGACGGCCACGCGGAGCTCACCGAGGCGGGGATCGGCACAGATCGAATAGCTGCGCCGGACCTCCTTGGGCTCCCCGTCGACGTCGAGCGTCGCCCGGAGCGCCACGTACTGGCCGGGGAGGTAGTCGTACTTCTCCTGGAGCTCGGCGGGAACGTCGAGGGTGACCTCGACCGCGTCCTCGGTGAGGCGGCGCACCTCGCGGACCGTGAGCGTGTTGAAGGCGCTCCGTCGCTGGGTGGAGGGGGCGAGGACGACGGCCATCAGTGCACCTTGAAGTAGTCGAAGGGTTCCCGGCAGTCGTTGCAGACGTACAGGGCCTTGCAGGAGGTCGAGCCGAAGCGCGTCATCTCGCGGGTGTTGAGCGACGAGCACTGCGGACACTTGACGCTGAGCCCGATCCGGAACGGACCGGCGGCGGCCTTCCCCGTGGGCGGAGCGATGCCGTAGTCCGCCAGTTTCGCCTTGCCGTCGTCGCTCATCCAGTCCGTGGTCCAGGCGGGCGAGAGGACCAGGCGCACGGCGACGTCGTCGTACCCCGCTCCCCTGAGGGCCGCGGTGACGTCGTCGCGGATGGCGTCCATGGCGGGGCAGCCCGAGTACGTCGGCGTGATGGTCACGAGGACCTGCCCGGTCTCCGCGACGTGGGCGTCGCGGAGGATCCCGAGGTCCTCGATCGTGAGGACCGGGATCTCGGGGTCGCAGACCGTCGCGGCGATGTCCCACGCCGCGGCGTCCACGGCGGACGAGGGCCGCAGATCGGTGACGGTCACCACGACGCTCCGGGGTACTCCCTCGCGAGCACCTGGAGTTCGGCGAGGATGTAGCCGAGATGTTCGCTGTGCCGGCCGAGACGCCCGCCGCCCACGGATCCGGGCACCTGCGGCACCTCCAGATCGGCCTCGGCGAGGACCACCTGCGCCGCCGCGTCGAAGGGCGCACGGAGAGTGCTCGGGCGGACACCGGCGTCTCCGAGCTCGTCGACGAGTGGGTGATCGGTGAAGAGTTCCTCGACGTACGGCCAAGTCAGCTTGAGGCCCGCGATCATCCTGCGGCGCGACTCCTCGGTGCCCTGGCCGAGCCGCAGGATCCACTGGATGCTGTGGTCGCGGTGGTAATCCACCTCCTTGACCGCCTTCGCGGCGATCGCGGCGAGGGTGGGATCGCTGGAATCCACCAGCCGCGAGTAGAGCTCCCACTGGTAGAGGGCGACGACGAACTGCCGCGCGATAGTGCGGGCGAAGTCCCCGTTGGGCTGCTCGACGAGATGGACCGAGCGGAACTCGGGCTCCCGGCGGAAGTAGGCGAGATCGTCCTCGGTCTTGTCCCACGCCCGTCCCGCATAGGTGAGGAAGGACCGGGCGTGGCCGATCTGATCGAGCGCGATGTTGGCGAGCGCCACGTCCTCCTCGAGTTCGGGCGCGCGGGAGATCCACCAGCCGAGCCGCTGCGCGAGGATCAGGGCGTCGTCGCCCAGCCACAGCGCGTACTGCCCGACGGCGTCCGAGGGCTTCGCCTCGAGCAGCGCGATGTCCTCCGGCCGCAGGGCGTTGCCCGGGGTGATGCGGGTCGCGCTGGCGTTGGCCTCGCTCACAGGTGCTTCACTCCCTCACTCTTGGTGTAGTACGTCGCGTGCCGGTAGTCCTTGCCCTGGGGGGATTCGAAGAACTGGTCCTTCGCGTCGGGATCGCTGGTGATGATCGCCGTCGCCGGGACCACCCACAGGCTCACGCCCTCGTTGCGCCGCGTGTAGAGGTCACGCGCGTTCCGCACGGCCATCTCGGCGTCGGGCGCGTGGAGCGACCCGGCGTGGACGTGGGAGAGCCCGCGCGACGACCGCACGAACACTTCCCAGAGCGGCCAGGCCGCACGCGGTTCCCGCGGACCCGACGACGGTGCCTTCGCGCCGTCGTCGCCCGTGGTCGACCCGCCCGTCACCTACGCCGCCTGCGCGGTCTTGAGGACCTGCTTCTCGGCGTAGGCCGCAGCGGCCTCGCGCACCCAGGCGCCGTCCTCGTGGGCTTCGCGGCGCCGCTCCATGCGCTGGGCGTTGCAGGGTCCACGGCCCGCGAGGACCTCCTTGAACTCGTTCCAGTCCAGGGGCCCGTGCTGCCAGCGGCCGGTCTCCTCGTCGAAGCGCACGTCCTGGTCGGGCAGGTCGAGCCCGAGAACCTTGATCTGCTCGACCATCATGCCGACGAAGCGCGACCGCAGCTCGTCGTTCGAGAAGCGCTTGATGTTCCACTCCATGGACTTCTGCGAGTTGGGCGAGTCCTCGTCCGGCGGACCGAACATCATCAGGGACGGCGCGTACCAGCGGTTCACGGCGTCCTGCGCCATCTGCTTCTGCGCCTCGGTGCCGTTGGCGAGTTCGAGCAGGATCTCGAAGCCCTGGCGCTGGTGGAAGGACTCCTCCTTGCAGATGCGCACCATCGCCCGGCCGTACGGGCCGTAGGACGCACGGCACAGGGGCACCTGGTTGCAGATGGCCGCACCATCGACGAGCCAGCCGATCGCACCGATGTCGGCCCAGGTCAGGACGGGGTAGTTGAAGATACTCGAGTAGCGCGCCTTGCCGGCGATCAAGTCCTCGGTCATCTGGTCACGGGGCGTTCCGAGGGTCTCGGCCGCGGAATAGAGATAGAGCCCGTGGCCGGCTTCATCCTGCACCTTGGCCATGAGGACGGCCTTGCGCTTGAGGGACGGCGCGCGCGTGATCCAGTTGGCCTCGGGCTGCATGCCGATGATCTCGGAGTGCGCATGCTGGGAGATCTGGCGCGTCAGCGACTTGCGGTAGTCGGCCGGCATCCAGTCACGGGGCTCGATGCGTGAGTCCTGGGCGATCAGCTCGTCGAATCGGCGCTCACCGGCCGCGTCGTGGTCCTCGCGGCTCCGCGGATCAATCGCTGTCGTCGTCATCGTGCTACCTCGCTCGTCTGGACGTATGCGGCGTATTTACCGACCGTTCGTTCAGTATAGGGAGCAGGGCGTTGAGCAGTCAACGGAACGACGGGTCGCCGGACGGGATCTGCCGGTCAGCGAGACGTTCCTCCAGCCAGGCGAGCGCCAGGGAGACGGACGTGAAGTACCGGGTGGGATGCACCGCCCTGCATGCTCCTGCAGCCAGCACCTCGTCCATCGGCCCGTCGCCCAGCAGGGCGGCCGCGACCACGAGCGACTCCCCGTTGAAGGCCGCCCGCGCATCGGAGCGGACGTCGACCGTCGTCGTCATGTCGACCAGGATGGCGTAGGGCCCGCCGGAGGACATGATCCTGCTCGCGGCGAGCACCGAGAGCGCGTCGTCGTGATCGATGTGCGTCCCCGGACTCCAGGAGAGGCGCTGCAGGCCGGGCGCGATCAGGGAGACTGTCGCTCGGCCGCTCGCCGCCACCACACTGTCCATCGGCTTCCTCGCAGAATGCCGCCCTGGCGGCCCGGGGACGTCCGGGTCCATTGCAGCGCTGCACGTGCGCCGAACCTATCACCCGTCAGGAAGCGGAGTAAGGGAGGCGCGAGCTCAGACGGTGTGCGCGAGCCCGTCGACGGCCACCGCGTCGAGGATGGCGCGCAGTGCACGCAGTGGCTCCGTTTCGGCCGCTCGGCCGGAGAGCTGCACGTGCATCCAGTCCGCAAGGCGCTTCTCGCCCGCCGTCGCCGGCGCCACGAAGGACGGCAACCGGCCCTCCTCCTCGACGAATTCGGCCACACTGGCCACCCTGAGCCACGCCGTGCCGGTGCGGGGACTGCCGATCTCGTCCGCCGTGAGCAATCCCGCCTGCTGCAGGATCTCCCGGCGGGCGGGCCCCATCCGTCCGGCGCGCACCGACTTCCGCTGCTCGTCGAGCCACAGGGCCAGCCGGTGCTCCCCGGCAATGGCGGATCGGGTCGAGGGCTCGCGGCCTTCGGCGTCCATGAAGGCGGTCAGGGCGTGGAGACGGAGGTCCCAGGAGGTGGTCGGCACGGTGAGCGCCCTTTCACGGGTGGTGCGGTGGTATCGACAGTAAGGCTACTACTCTCTAGGCAAACTAAGGATTGTGTTCGATTGTGACGCCGTGGCCCGCCGTCCCGCCCGCTCTCCCGACCGAACGGTCGTGCAAAAATGACCCTATGACTGCTGCCGGAGCCGCTCCGCTCCCCACTGCCCGCCGGGGACGTCCCGGGTACGACCAGCAGTCGGTCCTCGCCGTCGCCGTCACGGCCTTCAACCGCCACGGCTACGAGGCGACCTCCATGGGCATGCTCGCCGAGGAACTCGGCATCAGCAAGTCGGCGATCTACCACCACGTGCCGTCGAAGGGCGACCTCCTCCGGCTCGCGCTCGACCACGCGCTCGGCGGGCTGGAGGCCGTGCTCGAGGACAGCCGCGCGGGCACCGGCGCCGCGGACGCCCGCCTGGAATTCGTGCTCCGTGGCACCATCGCCGTCCTGACGGAGCGCCTCCCCTTCGTCACGCTCCTGCTGCGGCTCCGCGGCAACACGGAGGTGGAGCGGGAAGCCCTCGACCGGCGCCGGAGATTCGACCGTGAGATCGCCGCGCTCGTCGACGCCGCCCGCCACGAGGGCTCCATCCGCGACGACATCGACCCGCGGACCACGACGCGCCTCATCTTCGGGACCATCAACTCGATCGTGGAGTGGTACCGACCCGGAGGACCGCTCACCGCGGACAAGCTGGCCGACGACATCATCCTCATGGTCTTCGACGGCCTGCACCGGCGCTGACCGGGCTGCTCCCCGGCGTCGGTGGGCCTCCCACCCACCAGCGTCCCTCCCCATCTATGCCGACTGCTCTATACCGACTGCGCCCCGCGGCGCCGATGCCCGTACCGAACCGCCCGACGACGTGAGCTCTTCCTACCGACCGTTGCCGGTCAGTGGGAATGGGCACTCCTTCCCACCGACGGAAGCCGGTGAATGGGCTGGCGCGTCACCGCAACGGGGCCATGGCGTCGTCCACAGAGGGACAACACGGCACCCTGGATCCCGACGGACCGTCACAGTGGTCCCATGACTGTCGTTCACCTGCTTTCCGAGCTGGGTGGGGTGGCCCGGCTGCCGGAGCTCGTGGCAGCCGGCACGGGGAGGGCCGCCATCGCGAAGGCGTGCGAGCGGGGTCAGGTCCTCCGGGTTGCCCGCGGCATCTATGCGCTTCCGGACCATGATCCCGTGGTCGTGGCCGCGCTCCAGCTGGGCACCGAACTCGCCTCCGTCAGTGCGGCGCAGCACCGCGGGCTCTGGATCCTCCGACGACCCGGGCTGATGCATGTCGCCACGGACCACGGGCGGCCGATCGACACTGCCGGCTTGCGCGTCCATCGGGCGGCACGCCCCGTGACGGACCTCGTCGTGTGCCTGCAGGTGATGCGGTGCCTGCCGGAACTCGATGCCCTGTCCATCGTCGAATCAGCAGTCGTCCAGGGTTCCGTCACGCTCGATGACCTGCGGGAGCACGTCGTCGGGCACAGGTCCGGCACCCTGCGCCGGATCGTGGCGCTGATCGATCCGCAGGCCGAGTCGATCCTCGAGACGGTTGCGAGGTATCGCCTGCTCGAGGCCGGGTTCCACGTCGCATCGCAGGTGCAGGTGTCCGGCGTCGGTCGTCCCGACCTCGTTGTCGATGGAGTCCTGGGGATCGAGGCCGACGGACACGAGTACCACAGTGACCGGCCCGCCTTCGAGGAGGACCGTCGCCGGGGGAACCTGCTGACTGCACGGGGCATGCCCGTGCCGCGCGTCACCTGGCCCCTGCTGCAGAACGATCCGGACACCTTCCTCCGGCTCGTCAGGGCGACGCTTGAGGTGCACTCTGCCCGATGACCGCGTCCGGTCGGTGGGCAGAGGCGCCTCCTCCCACTGACCGGCCTCGGTCAATGGGAGGAACGCCGACCGACGAGCTCGGAATGGGCGGAACGGCGCCCCGGAACCGGGACCAGCAACTCCGGCTACTTCTGCACGAGGGTCAGGACGTCGTAGGTCGCCACGATCTCGTCGTCCTGGTTGTGCAGGACGGCGTCCCAGGCCACCTCGCCGTACTCGTCGGTCTCCCGCGGGGTGATGCGCTTGGCCGTCAGCGTGACCCGGATGGAATCACCTGCGGCGACCGGCGTGATGAAGCGCAGGTTCTCCAGGCCGTAGTTGGCGAGGACGGGCCCGGGCTCGGGATCGACGAACAGGCCGGCGCCCCAGGAGAGCAGCAGGTAGCCGTGCGCCACGATGCCGGGGAAGAACGGGTTGGCGGCCGCGGCCTCCTCGTTGGTGTGCGCGTAGAACGTGTCGCCCGTCGTCTCTGCGAACGCGGCGATGTCCGCCAGCGTCACCTGCCGCAGTTCGGACCGGACGCTGTCGCCGATCCGCAGCGTCGCGAGGTCCTTGCGGAACGGGTGGACGTCGTCGAAGCGGCGGTCCGCTCCGGTGTGCCACTCGCCCGTGATGCTCGTGAGCATGTTCGGGGAGCCCTGGACCGCGGTGCGCTGCATGTGGTGCAGCACCGAGCGCATCCCGCCGAGTTCCTCGCCGCCGCCGGCCCGGCCGGGTCCACCGTGCACCAGGTGCGGGACGGGCGAGCCGTGCCCGGTCGAGGAGCGGGCGTCCTCGCGGTTCAGGATGAGCACGCGGCCGTGGTGCGCCGCGATGCCGAGGACCAGCTCCTGCGCCACAGCGGGGTCGTTGGTGCAGACCGTGGCGACGAGCGAGCCGGATCCGAGGGCCGCGAGGCGGACGGCGTGCTGGACGTCGTCGTACCCGATCACCGACGCGACGGGGCCGAAGGCCTCGACCGAGTGGAGGGCCCCGGCTTCGACGTCCTGCCAGGTGAGCAGCACCGGTTCCATGAACGCCCCGCCCGGCGCCTTGCCGGAGGTGTTGTCGGCGAGCACGACGTCGGGCGCGTCCAGCGACCCGAACGCCAGGGACGCGCCGCCCGCGATCAGTTCGCGCACGGATTCCTGCACCCCCTCGAGCTGGGCGAGGGAGGCGAGTGCACCCATCGTGACGCCCTCGGCGCGTGGGTCCCCGAGGGTCACACGCTCCCGGATCCGATCGCCGGCAGCCCGGACGACGTCCTCGACCAGCGCGTCCGGCACGATGGACCGCCGGATGCTCGTGCACTTCTGGCCGGCCTTGACCGTGATCTCCGTGACGAGCGACTTCACGAAGGCGTCGAACTCGGGGGTGCCGGGGACGGCGTCGGGTCCGAGGATGGCCGCATTGAGGGAGTCCGTCTCGCACGTGAAGCGGACGCCGCCGCGCGCGATGGATGCGTGCGACTTGAGGTGATTGGCCGTCGAGGCCGAACCGGTGAAGGAGACGAGGTCGCGGTAGTCGAGGTGGTCGAGGATGTCGCGGGCGGGACCGGAGATCAGCTGCAGCGCGCCCGTCGGCAGGATCGCCGAGCCGATGATGAGCTTCACGACGGCGGCGGTCAGGAACCCGGTGGGCGTGGCGGGCTTCACGATGGTCGGGACGCCGGCGAGGAACGCGGGGGCGAGCTTCTCGAGCATGCCCCACACCGGGAAGTTGAAGGCGTTGATCTGCACGGCGACGCCCGGGATCCGCGTGTGGATGTGCGTCCCGAGGAAGGAGCCGTCCTTCGAGAGCACCTCGGGCGGGCCGTCGACGATCACGTGCGAGTTCGGCAGCTCGCGGCGGCCCTTCGAGCCGAACGTGAAGAGCACGCCGATGCCGCCGTCGATGTCCACCATCGAGTCGATCCTCGTGGCGCCGGTCTTCGCGGACAGCTCGTACAGCGGTTCGCGGTGGGCATTGAGGTACTGGGCGAGCTCCTTGAGCTTCAGTGCGCGCTCGTGGAAGGTGAGGCGACCGAGTTCGGCCTGCCCCGTGGCCCGCGCGAACCCGATCGCCGCGGCGGTGTCGATCCCGGCCGTGCTGACGACGGCGAGCTCCTCGCCCGTGCTGGCGTCGCGCACCACGGTGCCGTCGTCGTCCGCGGCGGTGCGGTCGGGCGTCCACCAGGCGTCCTCGATGAAGCTGGGGACGACGTCGATCTGTACTCGTTCCGGGGCGGTGGTCATGGCCGCTCACCTTTCGCTGGTTGTGCCGAGGGAGGAGGGGAGTCGGAGGACGACGGCGCATCCTCCCAGTCGAAGAAGCCGCGGCCGCTCTTGCGTCCGAGATGCCCCGCGGCGACCTTGTCGCGCAGGATGGACGGCGGGGTGAAACGGGCGCCGAGTGTGGACTCGAGGTATTCGGCGATGCCGAGGCGGACGTCGAGGCCCACGAGGTCCGTGGTGCGCAGCGGCCCGACCGGATGCCGGTACCCGAGGACCATCGCGGCGTCGATGTCCTCCGCCGACGCGACGCCCTCCTCGAGCATGCGCATGGCCTCCAGGGCGATCGCGACGCCGAGACGCGAACTGGCGAAACCGGGGGTGTCCCGCACGACGACGGGCACCTTGCCGAGCGCGGTCACCCAGGTCCGCGTGGCGGCTTCGAGCTCCGGGGAGGTCTGGCTGCCCACGACCACCTCGATCAGCGCGGAGGCGGGGACGGGGTTGAAGAAGTGGAGGCCGCAGAACCGCTCCGGCCGCCGCAGGGCGCCGGCCAGCGCATCGACCGAGAGCGACGACGTGTTGGTGGCGAGCGAGGCGCCGCCGTCGAGCACGTCCTCGACGGCCCGCAGTGCGTGCCGCTTGAGGTCCAGGTCCTCGGGAACCGCCTCGACGACGAGCCCGCAGTCCGTGAAGGCGGCGTAGTCCGTGGAGACCGAGACGCGGGCGGACAGGGTTCCGAGGTCCTCCGGGGTCGTCCCGCGGTCGACGCTGCGCCCGAGGGCCTGTGTCACGCGGTCGAGCCCGGCCGCGGCTGCGGCGTCGTCACGCTCGACGACGACGACGCGCGCGCCCGCGAGGCAGAAGGCGTGCGCGATCCCCGCGCCCATGCGGCCACCGCCGAGCACGCCGACCCAGGTGGGGACACCGGCGACCGAGGGGACGTCGAGGGAGGTCATCAGGAACCCTTCTTCCGGTCGAGGAACTGCTGCATGCGCTCGAACTTGGCCTCGGATTCGAAGAGGATGGCCTGCGCCAAGTGATCGATCACCGGATGCGACTCCCGGGGGGCGTGGAAGACGCTCTTCGTGATCCGGACGGCGAGGGGATCCTGGCGGGCGATCCGGTCCGCGAGTCCGTGGGCTGCTGGCAGGAGTTCGTCCGGCTCGTGGATCGAGGAGATGAGGCGTGCGTCGAGGGCCTCCTCCGCGGAGAGGATGCGCCCTGCGAGGAGGATCTCCTTCGCGAGCGGCTCCCCCACGAGCTCCTTCAGGCGCCAGGTGGCTCCGGCTGCGGGCAGGATGCCGAGGCCCGTCTCGGGGTTCCCGATCTTCAGGCGCGGTGTGCCGATGCGGAGATCGGCGGCGAAGGCCAGTTCCGCACCGCCGCCGAGCGCATAGCCGTCGAGGGCGGCGATGACGGGCATCGGCAGGGCCGCGATGCGGGCGAACAGGGTCGAGTTGATGCCGGCGAGAGCGTCGTCGCGCCGCCGTTCCCTCAGCTCGGCGATGTCTGCGCCCGAGGCGAACACGCCGCCGGACCCGATCAGGATCAGCGTGCGCGGAGCGCGCTCGAGGTCCGCGCAGACGGCATGCAGCTCATCGACCATCTGCCGGTCGATGGCGTTGCGGACCTCGGGCCGGTGGAGTTCGACGACCAGGGCGTTCGAGCCCTCGTCTTCGGTGAGCTGCAGCGCGGCGGGCATCAGACGCCCTCGAGCAGCATCGCGGTGCCCTGGCCGACGCCCACGCACATGGTTGCGAGCCCGAGCCGGCGCGCCTCCCCGCCGAGTTCCCGCTCCATGCGCCCCAGCAGGGTGATCGCGATGCGGGAGCCCGAGGAGCCGAGCGGGTGGCCGAGGGCGATCGCCCCGCCGTCCCGGTTCACGATCTCCTCGTCGAGGCCGAGGCGGCGGATGCATGCGAGGGATTGCGTGGCGAAGGCCTCGTTGAGTTCGACGGCGCCGAGATCGGCGATGCCCGCTCCGGTCCGGTCCAGGACCTTCTGCGTGGCGGGGACGGGGCCGATCCCCATGATCTCCGGGGGCACACCGGCGGAGGCGCCGTCGAGGATCCGGGCCCGCGGCGTCAACCCGTAGCGCTGCAGGGCCGCCTCCGAGGCGACGATCACGGCGGACGCGCCGTCGTTCAGCGAACTGGAATTCCCGGCCGTGACGATCCCGCCCGGCCGGACGACGGGGCGGAGCTTCCCGAGGACCTCCAGGGTCGTCTCGGCGCGCGGCCCCTCGTCGGTGTCCACGGCGAAGGACGTGCGGCCCCGGTTGACCTGCACGGACACGATCTCGTCGTCGAAGCGCCCCGCCTCCATCGCGGCCAGCGCCCGCTCGTGGGACCGGAGCGCGAAGGCGTCGGCGTCGTCGCGCGTGATGCCGTCCACCGAGGCGAGCTCCTCGGCCGTCTCGGGCATCGAGTAGGTGGTCTTCTCCCGTGCGGCGAGCAGCGGATTGGTGAAGCGCCAGCCGATGGAGGTGTCGACGACGGCGCCCGGCTTGGCGAAAGCCTTGTCCGGCTTCTCCATGACCCAGGGCGCGCGGCTCATGGACTCGACGCCGCCCGCGATCACGATGTCCGCGGCACCCGCCTTGATCATGTGGGAGGCCATGATGATGGCGGAGAGGCCGGATGCGCACAGGCGGTTGACGGTGATGCCGGGGACGGTGTCCGGGAACCCTGCGAGCAGGGACGCGAGGCGCGCGACGTTGCGGTTCTCCTCGCCGGCGCCGTTCGCGTTGCCGAGGATCACCTCGTCGACGGCGGCCGGATCGAGGCCGGCACGCTGGACCACCGAGGAGAGGACGAGCGCCGCGAGATCGTCGGGGCGGACGCTGGACAGTGCCCCGCCGTAACGGCCCACGGGGGTGCGGACTCCCCCTACCAGGAATGCCTCGGCCATGGTCGTCTCCCTCGTCGTCACAGGTCCGGCCCCGTCGCTCGGAACGAATTACTGAACGCTCGTTCTGTAAAGGCCTGCTCCACCCTTACATGCCCGCCCTGCACGGTCAACCGGCGGCAACCCGACCAGGGAGACCGGGCCCGGCGGGTCGACCCCCGCCGCGCGGGCAGTGGCAAGATGGGAGCCATGACCGCTGACGCCACCGCGCTTGAAGTCCCCGTCCCGCCCCCCGCCAGGAAGGTCCCCTCCGACCGCACGCGCCACGGGGACACCTTCGTCGACCACTACGAGTGGATGCGCGACAAGGAGAGCCCGGAGCTGATCGAGTACCTCGAGCGCGAGAACGCCTACACCGAAGCCGTCGCCCGGCACCAGGAGCCGCTGCGCGAGGCCATCTTCACGGAGATCAAGGACCGCACCCAGGAGACCGATCTGTCGGTGCCCGCCCGCAAGAAGGGCTGGTGGTACTACTCGCGCACCGAGGAGGGCAAGCAGTACGGCATCCAGTGCCGCGTCGCCGCGGCGGACACGGGTGATGTGGGCCGTGACTGGACGCCGCCGGAGGTGGTGCCAGGGCGCCCCGTGCCCGGCGAGCAGATCATGCTCGACGGGAACGAGCTCGCCGAGGGCAAGCCCTTCTTCTCCCTCGGCGGCCTGTCCGTGACCGAGGACGGGACGCTGCTCGCGTACTGCGAGGACAACGCCGGCGACGAGCGCTTCACGCTCCGCATCAAGGACCTGACGACCGGCGAGCTCCTCCCCGACGAGGTGCCGAACGTCTTCTACGGCCTCGCCTTCTCCCCCGACGGATCCCGCGTCTACTACACCGTCGTCGATGACTCGTGGCGCCCGTACCAGGTGCGCTCGCACACCCTCGGCACCCCGGTGACGGATGACGACGTCGTCTACCAGGAGGACGACGTGGCCATGTGGACGGGCTTCGAGGTCTCGGCGGACCGCACGCAACTCCTCATCAGCATCGGCTGCTCCGAGTACAGCGAGTACCGCGTCCTCGACCTCGCCCGGCCCGACACCGGCCTCACCACGCTGATCTCCCGCGACGAGCGGATCCTGTACGACGCCGAGCCCGTCGTCGTCGACGGCACCGCGCACTACCTGCTCACCCACGACCGCGACGCGAAGAACTCGATGGTCAGCCTCGTCCGGGCCACGGAGTTCGCCCGTCCGCTCGCGGACCAGGAGTGGACGACGGTCCTCCCGCACGACGACGCCGTCCGCGTGAACGGGTTGACCGTCACGCAGACCCACCTCGTCCTCTCGGTCCGCAAGGACACCATCGAGCGCGTCCAGGTCCTGCCGCTGGCAGGTCTCGGATCGAGCGACCAGGAGCTGCCGACGGAACCCGACTTCGACGAGGAGCTGTTCACCTGCAACCTCGCGAACGCCGAGTTCGAATCCCCCGTCATCCGGCTCTCCTACACGTCCTACCTCACTCCGCCCCGCGTCTACGACTACGTCCTCGCGGCCGGTTCACTGGAGTTGCGCAAGGAGACCGAGGTCCGTGGCGGGTACGACGCGGCGGAGTACGTCGCCGAGCGGCAGTGGGCTCCGGCCGCGGACGGCACCCTGATCCCGCTGTCGGTGGTCCGCCGCGCCGACCTCGCGCAGGACGGCACGCATCCCGCCGTCGTCTATGCCTACGGCAGCTACGAGGTCAGCATGGACCCCGCCTTCTCGATCGCGCGGCTCTCGCTCCTGGACCGCGGCATCGTCTACGTGACCGCGCACATCCGTGGGGGCGGCGAGATGGGCCGGACCTGGTACGAGCAGGGCAAGAAGCTCGCGAAGAAGAACACGTTCACGGACTTCGTCGATGCCACCACCTACATCGGCTCCTCGGGCTGGGTGGACCCTGCGCGCATCGCCGCGATCGGTGGTTCGGCGGGCGGACTGCTCATGGGTGCCGTCGCGAATCTGGCGCCCGAGAAGTACCGGGCGATCGTGGCGCAGGTCCCGTTCGTCGACGCCCTGACCACCATCCTCGACCCGGAGCTCCCGCTCTCCGCGCTGGAGTGGGAGGAGTGGGGCAACCCGATCACGGACCCCGAGGTGTATCGGTACATGAAGGAGTACACGCCCTACGAGAACGTCCGGCAGGTGGCCTACCCGCGGATCGCGGCCGTCACGAGCTACAACGACACCCGGGTCCTGTACGTCGAGCCGGCCAAGTGGGTGGCGCAGCTCAGGGAGACGACGACGGGCGCGGAGCCGATCGTCCTGAAGACCGAGATGGACGGTGGCCACGGCGGCGCCAGCGGGCGCTACTCCCGCTGGCGCGACATCGCGTGGGACTACGCCTTCGCCGCCGAGGCCGTCGGTGCCACGGATGTGCTGGCGCGTTCCACGAGCTCGGTCGAGTAGATGACGGGCTCCGGGTGCGAGCCCGGAGCCTCGATCTCCTCGAGGAGCATGGTGCCCGCCTTCACGGCCATCTCGACCATGGGCTGCGTGATGGTCGTCAGGGGCGTGGCCGCCGTCTCCGCCACGGCGTGGTTGTCGTAGCCCATGAGGGCGATGTCCCCGGGCACGCTCCTGCCCGCCGCCTGGATGGCCTCCATGACGCCGAGCGCCATGAGGTCGGACGCGGCGAAGATGCCGTCGATGTCCGGGTGCTCGGCCAGCAGCCGCCGGGCGGCAGCGGCGGCCCCGTCGGTCGTGAAGTCGGCGTGGACCACCGGACCCTCGGGCAGGCCCGCCTCGCGGAGGCCCGCCTGCCAGCCGCGGAGGCGGTCGACCGCGGCCGTCATGTCCGCGGGTCCGGCGACGGTCCCGAGCCGGCGGCGACCGATACCGCTCAGGTGCCGCGCGGCGATGCGCCCGCCGCCCTCGTTGTCGGTGTCCACATACGTGACGTCGAACGCCGTGTCCCACGGGCGGCCGATGAAGATGGTGGGCAGGCCGGTCTCGGAGAGCGATCTCGCCCAGGAATCGGCCTTGTGGTGGGAGACGACGATCGCGCCGTCCACGTGGCCTCCGCGCAGGTAGCGCAGGGTGCGCGCGGAGTCGTCGTCGGTCCTCGACATCAGCAGCACGAGCTGGACGTCGGTCTCGCGGAGCGCCTCCGTGATCCCGGTGATGACGACGGCGAAGAAGGGGTCCATCATGACCCGGACGTCGGGTTCGGGGATGACCAGCGCGATCGAGGAGGTGCGCCGCGTCACCAGGCTGCGGGCAGCCCTGTTCGGGATGTAGCCGAGGGACACCACGGCGCGGTCCACGGCTGCCTGTGCCTCGGGGCTGACGCGGTCCCCTCCGTTGATCGCGCGCGAGGCCGTGGAGCGCGACACCCCGGCGGCCAGGGCCAGGTCCTCGAGCGTGGGGCTCGGGCGGCCTGGCACCTGGCGCAGTGACCGGGGCGGGGAGGCGTTCATCACCTCGACAATACGACACCCGGCTTTCCCGCGTCCGCGGCCGAGGCGTCGGCGCTCAGCGCGTTGGTCGCGGCGAGGCGCGCGTACCAGAGGGCGCTGGCCTTCGGGATACGCTCCTGGGTCGCGTAGTCCACCCGGACCAGACCGAAGCGCTGGTGGTAGCCCCACGCCCATTCGAAGTTGTCCAGGAGGGACCAGGCCAGGTAACCCCGAAGGTCCACCCCGTCGTCGATCGCGTCCTTCATGGCCCGGACGTGCTGGTCGAAGAAGGAGAGTCGGTCCTGGTCGTCCACGAAACCACCCTCGTCCGGGACGTCGTCGTACGCCGCCCCGTTCTCGGTGATGTACACGGGGATCCCCGCAGGTCCCGTGTACTCGTCCTGCAGGCGGTTGAGCAGCCGGCGGAGTCCCTCCGGCTGCACCTCCCAGTCCATCGCGGTGACAGGCAGGCCGCGCGGCACCGAGCGCACGCCGTGTGCCGCGACGTAGGGCGAGGAGATCGGGCGTTCGAGCGGCGCATGGCCCTCCTGCGGGACGGACCCCCCGGCCGGCGTCATGGTGACGGCCTCGCCGTGGTAATAGTTCACCCCGAGGACGTCGATCGGTGTGCCGATGATCTCCAGGTCGCCCTCCCGGATGTGCTCCGTCATCCCCAGGTGCGCGACGTCCGCGAGCACGTCCTCGGGGTAGGCGGCCCGGAGGACCGGATCGAGGAAGATGCGGTTGAACTGCCCGTCGATCCGGCGGGCCGCATCGCGGTCCGCCTCGCTCTCGGGATCGAGCGGGTCGGGGACGGTGAGGTTCAGCGTGATGCCGAGGGTCGCCTCGGCGTCACGCCGGCGCAGCTCCTGCGTGGCGAGTCCGTGCCCGAGCAGGAGGTGGTGCGCGGCGGCGAGCGCCGCCGTCGGCTCCTGGCGGCCGGGGGCATGGATGCCCGCGGCGTAGCCGAGGAAGGCCGCGCACCACGGCTCGTTGAGCGTGGTCCACACGCGGACGCGGTCCCCGAGCGCCTCGTGCATGACTGCCGCATACTCGGCGAACCGGTGGGCCGTCTCGCGGTTGGTCCAGCCGCCCTCGTCCTCGAGGGCCTGCGGAAGGTCCCAGTGGTAGAGGGTGAGCCACGGCTTGATGCCCGCTTCGAGGAGCTGGTCCACGAGTGCCGAGTAGAACGCGATACCCTCCGCGTTCGGGGTGACGCCGTCGGGCATGCAGCGCGACCACGACGTCGAGAAACGGTACGCCTGCAGGTTGAGGCTCTTCATGAGGGTGACGTCCGAGGCGGACCGGTGGTAGTGGTCGCACGCGACGTCGCCGTTGTGTGCATCCGCCACCGCCCCCGGCACCCGGCTGAAGGTGTCCCAGATGGACGGTCCCCTGCCGCCCTCCCGGGCTGCGCCCTCGATCTGGTAGGCCGCGGTGGCCGCACCCCAGAGGAAACCCTCGGGGAAGGTGATGTCGGTGCTGCTCATCCTTTGACTGCTCCTTGCATGATTCCTGAAACGAGTTGGCGTCCCGCGACGGCGAAGAGGAGCAGCAGCGGGATGGTGGACAGCACGGCCCCGGCAAGCACGATCGAGTAGTCGACGAAGTGCGCCGCCTGGAGCAGCTGCAGGGCCACCGGGAGGGTGGGGTTGGAGGGATCCAGCACGATGAACGGCCAGAAGAAGTTGGTCCACGTCGCGACGAAGGTGAAGAGTGCGAGCATCGCGGCCGCGGGCCGTGCTGCCGGCAGCCCAACGTACCAGAACGCCTGGATCATCGACGCGCCGTCGATCCGCACGGCCTCGATGAGTTCGTCGGGCAGCGCGTCGCGCAGGTACTGCGTCATCCAGAAGACACCGAAAGCCGTGACGACGCCGGGCACGATCACGGCCCAGAGGGAGCCGGTCCACCCGAGTTTCGCCATCACGATGAACAGCGGGACCACGCCGAGCTGTGTCGGCACCGCCATGGTGGCGATGACGAACACGAGGAGGACCTTGCTGCCGCGGAAACGGAGTTTGGCGAACGCGAACCCGGCAAGCGTGGAGAACAGCACCACCGAGGCGGCCGTGACGGTGGAGACGATGATGCTGTTGCTCAGGGCCTTCCAGAACGGGATGCTGTCCAGCACGGTGGCGGCATTGGCGAGGAAGTTGCCGCCCGGAGTCAACGGGACGCCCTTGCTGATCACCGAGCTGTCGTGGCTGCCCACGAGGAAGGACCACCAGAGCGGGAACACGGATCCGAGGATCACCGCGCCGAGGAAGCCGTAGGTCAGGAAGCCGGGGCGTCGCATGGTCCCGCCGGCCCCTCCGCGGCGCCGGGCGCCCAGGCCACGCTGGGCGGCCCGGGCAGCGCCCTTGCCCGCGGTCTGCTCGATCATGGGGACGGAGCTCACTGTCGGCCTCCCTGGTTGGCGATGCGGCGGGTGATGAGGAAGTTCGCCATCGCGATGATGACGATGATCAGGAACAGCAGCCAGGCGACGGCGGATGCCCTCCCGAAGTTGCGCTGGCCCCAGCCGAGCTCCCAGATGTACATGGTGAGCGTCTGCCACTGGCGGTCCGCCCCGCCGAGGCCGGCCTGGTCGAACACCCGGGCCTCGTCGAAGATCTGGAGTCCACCGATGGTGGCGGTGATGACCACGAAGATGATGGTGGGGCGAAGCATCGGCACGGTGACCGAGAAGAACTGGCGGAGCCGGCCCGCACCGTCGATGGTCGCGGCCTCGTAGACGTCCCTCGGGATGGCCTGCATGGCCGCGAGGAAGATCAGGGCGTTGTAGCCCGTCCAGCGGAAGTTGACCATGGTGGCGATGGCCGCATGGCTCGCCAGCGAGTCGGAGTGCCAACGGACCGGGTCCAGGCCCACCCCCACCAACATCTCGTTGACCAGGCCTGCCTGGTCGGCGAAGAGGTTGTTGAAGATCAGCCCCACGGCCACAGGGGCCACCACGAAGGGAACCAGGACGCCCATCCGCCAGAACGTCCGGGCCCTGAGGTTCGCATCCAGCACCGCGGCGATGGCGATGGCGATGACGACCTGCGGGACCGACGAGAGGAGGAAGATGCTGAACGTATTGCCTACCGCGTTCCAGAAGAACGGCTGCGCGAGCACGAACTCGTAGTTCTCCAGCCCGGTGAACTCGCCCTGGCCTCCGATGAGGTTCCAGGAGTGCAGCGAGACCCATGCCGTGTAGAGCAGCGGGAAGAGCCCCGTGACGGCGAAGAGCAGGAAGAACGGTGAGATGTAGAGATACGGGGACAGCTTGACGTCCCACTTCGATACCTTCTGGGAGAAGGCCAGCCGCTTCACGCTCTTGTCGCGTGGAGCCCGCTGTCTCGTAGGGGGTGGGGTGTGGACCCGGTCCGTGACGGCCATCGGCTACAGAGCGCCCACAGCGGTGACGAACTTCTCCCAGGAGGAGTCGGGATCGTCGGTCTCGTCGACGTCCACGCGGGTCAGGGCCTGCTGCATCGCGTCGTTGATGGCGAAGTACTTCGGGCCCTTGAACGGCGTGACCTCGACGGCGGTGGCGCGGTTCGCGAGGATCTCGCCGGTCGGCGCGTCGTTGAAGAAGGCGTTGGTCTGGCCCAGCAGCGCGTCACTCTCGAGCGCCTCGACCTGGCTGGGGAACGTCCCCTTCGACTCGAAGGCCTTGACCTGCTGCTCGGGAGCCGTGAGCCACTCGGCGAGCTTCTTCGCCTCGGCCTGGTTGGCACCCTGCGTCGGGATAGTCAGGTACGAGCCGCCCCAGTTGCCGCCGCCACCGGGGAAGACATCAGCGATGTCCCAGCCCTCGACGCCTTCGGCGTTGCCCTCGATGACACCGAGCATCCAGCCCGGGCAGAGCTTGGTGGCGAAGGCGTCGGACTGGAAGCTCGCCACCCAGTCGTCCTCCCACTGCGTGAGGTGGGCCGAGAGTCCGTCGGTGACGGAGGCCTGGAGGACCTGCTCGTAGATGTCCTTGACCTCGGAGTTGTCGGTCGCGATGACCGCGCCCTCGTTGTCCTCGTAGGCGTTCTGGACCTGGTTGATCATGCCCTGGTAGGTGGCTCCGGCGGAGTCGAACCAGGCGACGCCGTCACTTGCGGCGACGAATTCCTTCCCGGCGTCGAAGTAGTCCTGCCAGGAGCCGTCGAGCATGTCCGCGACGGACTCGCGGTCGCTCGGCAGGCCGGCCTTCTCGAAGAGGTCCGCGCGGTAGCACACGCCCTGGGGGCCGGCGTCGGTGCCGTAGCCGATGAGCTGGCCGTCCTCGGTGGTCGCGGCCGCCGTCTTCCAGTCCAGCCAGCGGCCCTCGACAGCGGGATCGCTGAGGTCGGCGAACTGGTCGGGGTATTCGAGCAGTTCGGGCAGCCAGTCGACCTCGATGCCCTCGATGTCGGACAGGCCCGAGCCGGCGGCGAGCCTCGTGGTGAGGTTGTCGCGGGCCTCGTTGGAGGTCGCAGCCTTCTTGTGCTCGATCGTGACGTTCGGGTTGAGCTCCTCGTACTCGGTGAAGAGCTCCTCGTAGCCGAACTCGTTGAAGGTGCCGACCGAGAGGGTGACGTCCTCGGTGCCGGTCTCGCCTTCGGTTCCTGCGTTCTCGGTTCCGCCGGATCCGCAGGCGGTGAGGGCCAGGGCGAGGCATGCCGCCGCGGCGGAAAGTGCTGTGATGCGTGCTCTGCTGTGCACGGGTGACTCCTTTGTCAGCTTCGACACCTGCGGGCGCAGGGCTGTCGAAGGGTTTCTTTGGGTGGACTTTCCTGGCGGCCGGACGGGTTCTCTCACCGCGATGGATGACGAACCGGGACCAGGACGGGGGTGGCGGCGGCGAGAACCGGGAGCACCCGGAACCCGCCGCCGGAGCGAGTGGATTCGGCAGCCCGAGACGTCGGTTCCCGCCACGCTGATCAGGAGCGGTGGGAGCGCTCTCACGCTGTCAGATCATCCTGACTGTGACGTATGGCACTGTCAAGTGGGAGCGCTTCCACGGTGTGCGGAAGACTTCGAGAGCGCAGCATCGTCGCAGGTCAGGGGCGGGACATGATGGTCTTCGTGATGGGATCGTTACCGGAAGGACGCGATCGGGAACCCGAGGACTCCCCCGGGGAAGGGCTAGAGTTGCCGTCGACCGACCCCGTTCCACCGCCCCGGAGACCGCAGCCGTGACCCACGAATCCCCCGCACCCTGGACCATCACCCTCGGCGAGCTCGACGAGAAGATGGGCGTGCGGATCCTCGAGCAGTCCGTGGAACGCGTGGTCGCCACGATGCCTGTCGAGGGCAACCGTCAGTCCTTCGGACTGCTGCACGGCGGTGCTTCCCTGGCCGTCGGGGAGGCGGTCGGCTCCTGGGCCGCGGTCATCCATGCCTCCACCCTCGGCCGGACGGCCGTCGGTGTCGACGTGTCCGCGACCCATCACAGGAGTGCGCGCGAGGGCGTCATCACCATCACCGCGACCCCGATCCACCTGGGCCGGACCCTCACCACCCACGAGGTCCTGATCACCGATGCGGCAGGCGGGCGGCTGTGCACCCTGAGGATCACGAACCTCCTCCTCGACAAGCGCTGATCCGCGAGTACCGTTAGGCCATGACTCCCGCCGCGCGTGTCCTCCGTCAGCACTCCCTCAGGTTCGCCGTCCTCGCGACCGCAGCCTCCGCCCTCCTGGCCGGTGGTGCCGCCCCCGCGGCAGCAGCGCCCAAGCAGCCGCTCTCCTATGTCTCGCTCGGTGACTCCTACGCCTCCGGTTTCGGTGCCGGCTCCTACGTGAACGCGTGCGGCCAGTCACCCTTGGGCCTGCCCGGCATCCTGGACGGCAAGAAGCAGGTGCAGCTCGTCGCCGACGCCACCTGCGCAGGAGCCAAGGCCGCCACGGAGCCGGGTGGCGCCCTCGATCTCCCCGAGCAGGTGGCCCGGGTGGCGGCTGCAGGCGCGCTCTCCCCCGCCACGGACCTCGTCACCCTCTCGGCAGGCGGGAACGACGTCGGATTCGGCGAGATCGCCGGTGTGTGCGCCACGCAGTCGACGGCCGTCTGCGCCCAGGTGATCGCCGGCAAGAACGCGACAGCGCTGCCGGTGCTCGACCGGAACCTGGACACGCTCTTCGATTCCCTCGATGCGGCCGCGCCGAACGCGACGGTCGCCGTCACCGGGTACCCCCACCTGTTCTCGCCCGAGTTCGGCGTCCCGGTCATCCCGGTCGCCTCGCAGACGGCCTTCAACGCCGGGACGGATGCGCTCAATGCGGTCATCCGGAACCAGGCCGAGGCGCACGGGTACACCTTCGTGGACCTCGTGCAGAAGTTCGACGGTCACGGCCTCGGCTCCCCGTCGCCGTGGATCACCTTCCGCGCCGGTGCGGTGGACAATCTGCACCCGACGGCGGAGGGGTACAAGTCGGGGTACTTCCCCGCCGTTCGCAGCTCGGTCAACCTCGCCCAGCTGCAGCGCTGATCACCCCTTGCCGCTGGGCAGGTCCAGCAGCACCCGGTCCTGGCGGGCAGGGATCTCCCGTCGGGGACGAGCGGCTCCGCGGTCGTCGGATGCCCGGTGGTCCTGCGGGGCCGGCTCCCGGCCCTGGCGCCGCCCGCCCGGTCGGCGTCGCTAGCGGTGCGCGGGTGCTCGCGGACCGGTGAGCCGCGCGCGCAGCAGGTCGAGCTCGGCCTCCGTGAGTCCGGCGTCGAGGAGGTAGCGGGCGGCGTCGAGCGAGGACAGCAGCGTTCGGAGGTGCCCCTGCGCGACGGTGAGCCACTCGGTCAGTTCCTCGTCGGAGCGCGGCGTCTCGTGCGGCACCTCCTGGCCCCGGTAGCGGTCATTGATCGCCGTCACGGCTCTCGCGTAGTCGGCGCCGATTTCCGGATGCGGGATGCCGGACGCCGCCAGCAGCAGCGCCACCACCATGCCCGTCCGGTCCCTGCCGGCGGCGCAGTGGATGACGACTCCCCCGGGTGGTGCGGTGATGAACGCCCGGGCGATGGCCCCGAACTTCTCCGGCCAGCGGTCCAGGTTCTCGCGGTAGTGCTCGGGGGTGTTCAGGTACGGGCCGGTCAACGCCATGAAGTCGGCGTCCGCCTGGTCCTCGGTCGGCAGGTTGAGGACCAGGAACCGGGCGAGGACGTCCGGCTGGACGCGCGGATCGGGGGAACGTCGTCCCAGCTCGAACGGCTTGCGCAGGTCGATCACGGTGCGGACGCCGTGATCCCAGGCCTGCTCCCACCCCGCCTCCGTGACCCACTCCTGCCGGCCCATCCGGTAGAGGCGCCCCGGCTGCACAGCGGACACGACCGCTCCGACGTCACGCGCGTTCACCGCTCCGTCCCAGAGCGGAGCCCGTGCCGCGGCTGCGGTTGCCGGCGTGTGCGAGCCGGACGGTCCCGCGTCCGCGGCGGGCGACACCGGCGCGCCGGACCGGACGGGCGGCACCGGCGCGCCGGACCGGACGGGCGGGACTGGGTGGAGCGGGCTCGAGACCGGTGCGGCGTCCATGCGCCGAAGCCTAGCAAGCACAGTCCGGCGGGCGGCGCACGGCCCATCGTCGACGCACAAGCCTCCTGCATCGGCGGCCGGCGCTGAGTACGGTGGTCCGATGACGCCGAACGGGACCGATGACAGCAGCGCCGTCGAGCAATCGGTGGACGGCGATCTCCTGGACTTCGTGACCCGGACGGAGGACGTCCACGAATTCCTGCAGGAGATCGCCGCCCGGGCCGCACACCGGCTCACGACGCCGGACCACCAGGTGATGTGCGCCGTCTCCCTGCTGCGCCGCCGACGCCCCATGACCGTCGCCTGGAGCAACGAGGACGCGCGGCGACTGGACGACGAGCAGAACCGCGTGGCCGAGGGGCCGTGCATCACGGCAGCCCGCTCGCTCGAGACGGTGTATGTCCCGGACACGCTGCAGGATGACCGGTGGCCCGACTACCTGCCGACGGCGGGCGGACTGGGCGTACGCTCCATCCTCGGCACGCCGTTCCACCTCGCTGACGAGGCGGACGCGGGCCTGAACTTCTACAGCTCGTCCCCCGATGCCTTCCCTGCCGCTTCGATCGGCGTCGCGCACGAGTTCGTCCGGGAGACCTCGAATGCACTCCGGCTGGCCGTCCGTCTCGCCGTGCTCGCCTCCGAGCGGGACGATCTCGACGCCGCCCTGCGTTCGCGGTCGACGATCAACACCGCCGTCGGGATCCTGATGGCCCAGAACCACTGCTCGCAGAAGGAGGCGCTGACCTTCCTCGAGCGCGCCTCCAGCGTCCGCAACCTGAAGCTGCGGGACGTGGCGGCCGCCGTCGTCGCCTCCGGCGGCGGTACCGCGGGTCCCCCGCCTGCGCCGTGACCGGAACCGTGGCAGCCGGGGCCTTCGCCCCGGCACGCCGCGGCCTGCATCGCGCAGGAAGCTCGGCAGGGCCTGCCTCCCGCGCGGCTAGACTCGACGGGTGACTTCAGAGCTCCCCGCCTCGGTATCCGACACCTTCGACCCCGCTCGTTGGCGCGTCGTCGCAGGATTCGAGGACTTCACGGACCTGACCTACCACCGCCAGGTGGAGCGCGACCACGACGGCGACGTGGTGCGCGACATCCCCACGGTGCGCATCGCGTTCGACCGCCCCGAGGTCCGTAACGCCTTCCGCCCGGGCACCGTCGACGAGTTGTACCGCGCGCTCGACCACGCCCGCATGACCCCCGAGGTCGCCACGGTCCTGCTGACCGGCAACGGGCCGAGCCCTCGCGACGGGGGCCATGCCTTCTGCTCCGGCGGCGACCAGCGGATCCGCGGCCGGGACGGCTACCGCTATGCGGAGGGCGAGACGAGGGAGACGATCGACCCGGCACGCGCCGGACGGCTCCACATCCTGGAGGTTCAGCGCCTGATCCGCACCATGCCGAAGGTCGTGATCGCCGTCGTCAACGGCTGGGCAGCCGGTGGGGGGCACAGCCTGCACGTCGTCGCGGACCTGACGATCGCCTCGGCGCAGCACGGGAAGTTCAAGCAGACCGACGCGACCGTGGGCAGTTTCGACGCCGGATACGGGTCCGCGCTCCTCGCGCGCCAGATCGGGCAGAAGAAGGCGCGGGAGATCTTCTTCCTCGCGCGTGAGTACTCGGCGGCGGAGATGGTGGAGATGGGGGCCGTCAACGAGGCCGTCGACCATGCGGAGCTGGAGGTGGTGGCGCTCGGATACGCGGCGGACATCGCCCGGCAGAGCCCGCAGGCCCTCCGTATGCTGAAGTTCGCCTTCAATCTGGCGGACGACGGCCTCGCCGGGCAGCAGGTCTTCGCGGGCGAGGCGACGCGCCTCGCCTACATGACCGACGAGGCCGTGGAGGGCAAGGAGGCGTTCCTCGAGAAACGCGCTCCCGACTGGTCCTCGTTCCCCTACTACTTCTAGGAGCGGCGTGGAACTTCTTCCCGTCCACACCCCGGACGGTTCCGATCCCCTGGAGCTGCTCCCATCCCTCGCCGCGGCACTCGCCGGTGAGGGTCCCGCCGTCGCCCCCCACGTGCTCCCCGGCCAGGAGTTCCGGGGCACGCTGCCCAACGACGAGATCGCCGCCGTGATCAGCACCTCCGGGTCCACCGGCACACCCAAGCAGACGATGCTGAGCGTCGACGCCCTCGCCGCCTCGGCCATGGGGACGGCGTTCGCCCTGAAGGGCGAGGGACAGTGGCTCCTCACCCTGCCGGTGCACTACGTGGCCGGCTTCCAGGTGCTGGTCCGGTCGCTCTTCGCCGGGACGCAGCCGTGGGTCATGGACACCTCGGCGGGCTTCACCCCGGCAGCCTTCACCGCGGGGGCGGCCGAACTGACGGACAAGGTCCGCTTCACCTCGCTGGTGCCCACGCAGCTCCACCGCCTGCTGACCGATCCCTCCCCGGAGACCCTGCGGGTCCTGCGGCGCTTCGACCGGATCCTCCTCGGCGGTGCACCCGCCGGTTCCGCCCTGCGCTCCCTTGCGCGGAGCCACGACCTGCGGATCGTCGAGACCTACGGTATGAGCGAGACCTGCGGCGGGTGCGTGTACGACGGCGTCCCGCTCGACGGCGTCGACCTCCGTTCCGTCGACGGACGCCTGCGCATCGGTGGAACGGTCCTCGCCGAAGGGTACCTGGGCGCGCCCGAGCTCACCGAGGAGCGGTTCGTCTTCAACGCAGGCCAGCGGTGGTTCGCGACCGACGACGCCGGGGACGTGGCCCTCGACGGCTCGGTGACGGTGCACGGCAGGCTCGACGACGTCATCATCACCGGCGCCCTGAAGGTCTCCGCCGCGAAGGTCACCGATGTGATCGAGGCGCTTCCGGGCGTCGAACAGGCCATGGTGCTCGGCGTCCGCAGCGAGGAGTGGGGCTCGGCCGTGGCGGCGGCGATCGTGGGCGACGTGGACGCCGACGTCATCCGACAGGCGGTCCACGTCGAACTGGGAGCACACGCCGTGCCGAAGGCCATCGTGACCCTGGACGCCTTCCCCCTGCTGCCGGGCGGTAAGCCGGACCGCCGCACCATCCACAGCCTCCTCGAACGCGCCTGACCCTCCGGGCAGAGGGCTCCCCCGACATCCGCACCGACCAGAAGGACCTCCCCGTGGCGACTGCCGCTCAGTGGCTCGAAGGAGCCCGCCCCCGAACCCTGCCGATGGCGTTCGCCCCGGTGATCATCGGCAGTGCGGCGGCCTTCGGGCTCGGCGAGTTCAAGCCCGTCAACGCCGTGCTGGCCGCGATCGTCTCCGTGCTGCTGCAGGTCGGCGTGAACTATGCCAACGACTACTCGGACGGCATCCGCGGGACCGACGACGAGCGCGTGGGTCCCCTCCGTCTCACCGGCTCCGGCGCAGCAGAGCCCCGGCAGGTGAAGCGGGCGGCCTTCACGGCGTTCGGCGTCGCGATGCTGGCGGGCCTCGCCCTGATCGTCCTGTCCCAGGCCTGGATACTCCTGCTGGTCGGTGTGGGCTGCATCGCGGCGGCGTGGGGTTACACCGGCGGCAGGAACCCCTACGGCTACCTGGGGCTCGGTGACGTCTTCGTCTTCGTGTTCTTCGGGCTCGTCGCCACCCTCGGCACCACGTACACCCAGGCCGACCAGCTCTCCGCACCGGCATGGATCGGCGCCGTCTGCACCGGGCTGATCGCCACGGCACTCCTGATGGCCAACAACGTCCGCGACATCCCCACGGACAGCATGGTGGGCAAACGGACCCTGGCGGTGCGGCTGGGCGACACCGCCGCCCGCATCAGCTATGTCATGATGCTGGCGGCCGCCGTCCTGCTGCCCTTGTTGCTCAGCTACGACTACCCGTGGGTGCTGCTGGTGCTCCTGCTCATCCCGGCCTGCCTCATGCCCAGCTGGTTGATGCTCAAGGGGAAGAAGCGCAAGAGTCTGATCCCGGTCCTGAAGCAGACGGGCCTGATCAACCTCGCCTTCAGCATCCTGTTCGGCGCCGGAATCGTCATCACCACGGCCCTCGCCTAGCTCCTGCAGTCCTGGCGGGGTCTTCCTGCGCGCGTCCTGCTAGGCACGGGGCTTGCGGTCGGAGTTGACCGGCATGTTGGGGTCCAGTGCGTCCTCCGCGGCCGCGTCGTCGAGCTCGACGGCGGTGCGCACAGGTGGTGCCCCCGGCGTGAACCGACGCTGGAGCGCCGCTGCCGCGGCGTCCCGGAGGTCGCGGGCGAAGAGGTAGGTCAGGCACCAGGCGAGGATCGCGGCGACCACGGCGGAGAAGAACAGTCCGAGGCCCAGCAGCACGCAGGCCACATAGAACACGACGATCAGCAGGAGGCGCAGGGCGCTGAATTTGAGGAAGGCCACACTCCAAGTTTACTCGCCTACAATTGGCGCATGCCTCGCCTCCTGCTGTTCGCCGCGATCCTCGGGGTCGCCGTCATCATCTACGCGCTCATCGATTGCGTGATGAGTCGCAAACACGAGGTACGCAGCATCTCCAAGACCGCGTGGTTCATCACGATCCTCGTCCTGCCGCTCATCGGAGCCGGCATGTGGTTCCTCCTGGGGCGCCCGCGCAACGACGGCCCATCCGGTCCGCGCCGGCCTGCACCGCGAAAACCCACCGCACCCGATGACGATCCCGCCTTCCTCCAGAACCTCGAGGCACAGCGGCGGCAGCAGGCGCGCGAGCAGGAACGTCGACGGCGCGAGCAGGAGCAGAAGGATCTCGACGCGAAAGCGCGCGAGCGGGATGCGCGGGGCCCTGCCGACGACGGCAAGGCCGACGGCGAGGGGAACGACGACGCCGGATCCGGCCCCGCGGGAGTCCACCGCCCCTAGCGGGCCTTCCGAGGACCTTCGGTGTCCGGGCCTGACGAGGGCGTCCATCGTCCGTCGCGGACCTCTCGAAGGCGTTCATCGTCCGTCGCGGGCCTACCGAGGGCGTCCATCGGCCGTCGCGGACTCCCGGTGGCCGGCACCCTGTGCGCTGCGTCCCTCCCATCGTCCAGCAGGATGACGTGGAATGGTCGAGCCCTCCCAGGTGCGGAGGCCTCGGGCGGGCAGATCCGCACCTGCAGTGCCCGGGGTGCCGAGCACGCAGCAGGAAGGTACTCAGGCGCCCACGCAGGAGCTCCGGCCCACAGCGCATGGGCACACCACGGGCACTGCAGGTGCGGATCTGCCCGCCCGAGGCCTCCGCACCTGGGAGGGCTCGACCATTCCACGTCATCCTGCTGGACGATGGGAGGGACGCAGCGCACAGGGTGCCGGCCACCGGGAGTC
>NZ_JBQEMM010000012.1:0-133899 GCF_053470025.1 Arthrobacter sp. CP30 | reverse complement strand
ATTCGTCGGCAGCGTCATATGTGTATAAGATGCAGGGTCGGGGCGGCCGAGGGGATGGCGGACGCGCCTGCGGTTCCGGCGGACGTCGCCGCCGTCCCGCCGTCGGATCCGGAGGCGGTGCAGCCGGTCACCGCCGCCAGTGCCCCGGCGGCCATCACGGCCGCGATCCAACGCTTGCTCCCCAGCAGAGTAGTCATTCCCTCACCCTACGTCCGGGTGCGGCAGCCGCCGAGGGCGCGGGCGGGGCGTGGTGCGATTGTTACCGGACCGGCCTTCATTCGTGGTGGTAGGACCGTCCGCCTGCGATTTCCTGCGCGCGGTACACCTGCTCCGCGAGGATCAACCGGACGAGCTGGTGCGGGAAGACGAGCGGGGAGAGGGACCAGACGAAGTCGGCCCGCTGGTGCATCGGCCGGTCGACACCGTAGGCACCGCCGATGATGATCGTGACACCGCGGGAGGACTCGAGCGGTGCGAGGAGGGTTCGGGACAGTGCGGGCGAGTCGACGGCCGTACCGCGTTCGTCGAGCAGGATCACGAAGTCCGAGCCGAGCCTGCCGAGCAGCCGCTCGGACTCCTCCTTGCGGGCGGCGTCGTTCTCGCGCGCCGAGTGGGAGATCAGCTGCCAGGAGAGATCGAAGGGCTTCTTCAGCCGCTTCGCGTACCGCTCGATCCCCTCGGACACCCAGCTCTCGTGCTTGCGGCCCACTGCGAGCACCCGTATTGCCATGCGTTCAGGCTATCGCGGGCGCCCCGGCGGCAGGACTCGGGGTGCGCGGACGGCCGTGATGGTGCGCCATAGGCCGACGACGACGACGGCGCCGGATGGCGTGCGGCGGGGCCGGGCGTAGGGTGGGAGGCTGACGAGAGGAGCACCCCATGAAGAAGATCCTCATGGTTCTGACCAGCGTTTCCGAGATCGGCGACACCGGGGAGAAGACCGGCTACAACGTGGCCGAGGCCGCCCATCCCTGGAAGGTCTTCACGGACTCCGGGCACTTCGTCGATTTCGCATCGATCCAGGGCGGGCAGCCTCCGCGCGACGAGGTGGACACCTCGGATCCCGTGCAGGTCGCCTTCACGGAGGACGAGACCACGCGTGCCGGTCTCTACAACACGGCCCGCGTCGACGTCGTCGACCCCGCCCAGTACGACGCCGTCTACCTCGTGGGCGGGCACGGGACCATGTGGGACTTCCCGGACAGCGAAGGTCTCCAGAAGCTGGTGGCGAGCGTCCACGACGCAGGCGGCCTGGTCGGAGCGGTCTGCCACGGGCCGGCCGGGCTGGTGAACGTGGAGCTGGACAACGGGTTCCGCCTCGTCGAGGGCCGGAAGGTGGCCGCCTTCACCAACGACGAGGAGGTCGCCGCGGGCAAGGACACGGTCATCCCCTTCTTCCTGGCGGACCGGCTCGAGGAGCAGGGCGCCACCCACGTGTCGGCGGATGTCTTCGAGGAGAAGGTCGTGGTCGACGACCGCCTGGTGACCGGCCAGAACCCGGCGTCGGCAGCGGGCGTCGCCAAGGAGATGGAGAAGCTGTTCGCGGTGGTCATCCGGCAGGAGAAGGCCGAGGAGCAGCATGAGACGGAGACCCTGCGCGCCGAGAAGGACGCCATCAAGGCTGCCGCGGCCGGCGACGGGGACTGACGCCGGCACTCCTGGCCGGGGACGCGAGCCGGTGGGCGCCGGGCCGGGCGTCGATCGTCGTCGTGCCCGCCCCTTCCGGTGGTACGGATCGGGGCGGTAGCGTGACGGCGTGATCATCCCAGCCAGTTCCCAGACCACCGCGGCGGTCGCGGATCACTACGACGAGCTCGATCCGATCTACCGCAGGGTATGGGGTGAGCACGTTCACCACGGGCTCTGGACCACGGGTCGCGAGTCACCGGCCCAGGCCGTCGACGCGCTCAGTGAGACGGTCGCCGATCGACTGCACCTCCGGCCCGGGGAGGAGTGCGTCGACATCGGCTGCGGCTACGGATCGACGGCCCGGCAACTCGCGGCCTCCCGCGGCGTCCGGGTGACCGGCTTCACGCTCTCGGCAGGGCAGGCGGAGTATGCCGCATCGCGGCCCATGGACGGCGTCGACGTGCGGCTCGGTGACTGGCTCTCCAACCGGTTGGCCGGAGCCTCCGCCGACGCCGCGTGGGCCATCGAGTCGAGCGAGCACATGCAGGACAAAGCCGGGTTCTTCGGCGAGGCATACCGCGTGCTCGCTCCCGGTGGCCGCTTCGTCGTCTGCGCCTGGCTGGCCGAGACCGGCGCCGGCGGGTGGAAGGTGCGGCATCTCCTCGAGCCGATCTGCAGGGAGGGCCGCCTGCCCTCCATGGGTACGCGCGAGGAGTACGAGGCGCTGGCGGAGGCGGCCGGCTTCACGGTGATCGGCTACGAGGACGTCAGCCGCAGGGTCGCACGCACCTGGACGATCTGCGTCCGCCGGTTCCTCAAGGCCCTGCTCGTAGACCGCGAGACGCGTCACCTCGCCGCCCGCGGACGCAACCGCGTCTTCATGCTGAGCCTTCCCCGCCTGATCCTGGCCTACCGCACGGGTGCGATGCGCTACGGCATCTTCACCCTGTCGAAGACGGGCCAGGACACCGCGCTGTGAGTCCGGTCCGCTCCGGGCGGACTCGCCGAACGAGCCGCGGCGTCCGCTCCGCGGGTCCCCCGGCGAGGGTTGATGGTCCGGCCGTGCCGGACGGCGGAGGCCGGGTGTCGGGTGTGCCGCTCGCGGGCGCTTCCGTCACCGATGTCAGGACGTCTGCTTTCCGGCGGTGACCTGCTCCTCCGCGAGAGCGACGCCGGCGAGGGCGCTTGCCCGCGCCAGGACGTCGAGCTGCGCCGGGTTGTAGAGGGCCGCCAGCGATTCGACGACCGTGTTCCGGGTGACCTCCACGCTCTTGGACAGGTGCTTCCCTGGCTCCGTGAGCCATGGGTAGTCCCGGAGGGCCTTCGCGATGATCAGGAGCAACCAATGAGGTCCTGCTGCCTGCCGCGTCTACCGTGGACGGGTAGACGATCGAACAACGCAATGGAGGTATCCGATGTCACGGGAACTGGTATGGACGGGATTCATGTCGCTGGACGGAGTCGTCGATTCACCGGGCGGTGTCGAAGAGGGGCACCGCGGTGGCGGATGGGTGCTCAGTACCGAGTTCCTGCCCGAGGCCTTCGCCCTCAAGGGTGAGGAGTTGGAGGAGACGACGGCGCTCATGTTCGGGCGCCGGAGCTATGAGGCGTTCGCCCCGGTCTGGGTCGGCTCCGAGGACCACGCGGCGTACAAGGACCTCCCCAATTACGTGGTCTCGACCGGTCTGGAGGAGCACGCACTTGTCGATGGGTGGGGCCCGACGGAGATCCTGCGCTCCGTCGAGGACGTCGCCGCACTCAAGCAGGGCGACGGAGGTGCGATCTTCGTGCACGGGAGCGCCGAGCTCGCGCGGGCTCTGGCCGAGGCCGATCTCATCGACCGGTACAACCTCCTGGTGTTCCCCGTCCTGCTGGGTGCAGGCAAGGGACTCTTCAGTACGGGGGACAGGGACCGGCAGCACCTGCATCTGCGCGAGTCCGAGGCCTACCCCAATGGCGTGGTGAAGGCCGTTTACGACGTCGTCCACTGACGCGAGCGCGTGCCCGCTGGGCATCCGGCGCTGCTTCGTCCCGTTCCGCGCAGCAAGAAGGCCCCTACTTCCCTGCAATTGCGGGGGAGTAGGGGCCTTCTCAGGTGGCGGTGACGGTGGGATTTGAACCCACGTTGGCTTTTACACCAAACAACATTTCGAGTGTTGCACCTTCGGCCGCTCGGACACGTCACCAACGCCGCTACTTTACCGGGTGCAGCGCCCGAGTCCCAAAACGGGATCGGTGGGGGGCTAGGGGAGTTCGACGACGTCGTTCTTACCCGGGCTCGGCTTGCTTCCCGTCACGAGTCCCTTGACCATCTTGACGGCCGAGACCACACGGGGTGCGTCCATCGACCAGTACTCGGCGGTGTGGGCGTCGACGTGGATGAGGGCGACGGAGGGATCGTCACGGCCGTCCTCGAACCACGCGGAGACCGACGGCCCCCAGAGTTCATCGATCTTCGCCTGGTCCTTGGTGAGCGTCGCCGTGCCGGCGATGGAGACATAGCCCTTGCCCGTGCTTGCCGAGACGTTCACCTGCGGGTTGGCGCGGATCTCGTCCGCCTTGGGGGAAGGGTCCTCCGTGAAGAACCAGAGGTCGCCGTCGAAGTCCTTCGCCTGGAGAGCCAGCGGCCGGCTCACGAGCTGGCCGTCGAGGTTCACCGTGGTGAGGATCGCGATGTCTGCCTTGCCGAGGATGTCCTGTACTTCCTTCAAACCGTCCTGCTGATCTGCCACGTCTGCTCCTTCGAGAGGGATACTGCGGATTTCCTCAGCCTACGCAGTATTCGCGGGACCGTTCCGTCGAGTGACGAAGAACTCCCTCAGCAAGTGCGCGCACTCCTCCTCGCGGACGCCCGGGAACACCTCGGTCCAGTGGTTGAGCCGGGGCTCGCGGAGCACGTCGAACACCGATCCCGATGCTCCGGCCTTCCCGTCCCAGGCGCCGAACACCACGCGGGGGATGCGCGCCAGGACGGACGCGCCGGCGCACATGGCGCACGGCTCCAGCGTCACCACGAGGGTGCAGCCCTCGAGCCGCCAGGCACCCGTCGCAGCAGCGGCGGCGCGGATGGCCTGCACCTCGGCGTGCGCCGTCGGGTCCCCGAGCTCCTCGCGCTGGTTCCAGCCCGTGCCGAGCACGGAGCCGTCGGGTCCGACAACGACGGCGCCGATCGGGACGTCCCCGCCGCGCCGCGTGCGCTCGGCCGCCTCGAGGGCCGATCCCATCCAGGACCGGTGCCGGGCGTCCGCGGGCGCGAGGGAGTGGGGCATGGCTCCAATGGTACTTTTGACCCATGCGCGTACTGGTAGTCGACCACCCCCTGGTAGCCCACAAACTCACGGTCCTCCGGGACAAGGAGACGTCGTCGCCGGTGTTCCGCCTCCTCACCGAGGAGCTCGTCACCCTCCTGGCCTACGAGGCCACGCGTGACGTCCGTGTCGAGACGGTGCACATCGAGACCCCCGTCACGAAGACCGAGGGAACCGGCCTGGTGAAGCCCACGCCGCTGGTGGTCCCCATCCTCCGCGCCGGACTCGGCATGCTCGAAGGCATGACGCGCCTCGTTCCGACCGCCGAGGTCGGGTTCCTGGGTATGGCTCGCAACGAGGAGACCCTCGAGGCCATCACCTACGCCGAACGCCTTCCCGACGATCTGACGGGCCGCCAGGTCTTCGTCCTCGATCCGATGCTGGCCACGGGCGGCACCCTGCGCGAGGCGATCAAGTTCCTGTTCGCACGCGGCGCCGCGGACATCACGTGCATCTGCCTGCTCGCTGCCCCCGAGGGGCTCGCGACGCTGCAGGAGGAGCTCGACGGCCGCAACGTCACCATCGTTCTGGCGTCCATCGACGAGAAGCTCAACGAGAAGTCCTACATCGTCCCCGGCCTCGGCGATGCCGGCGACCGCCTGTACGGCGTTGTCGGCTAACTGCCACGACGCCCTGCTGCACAGATCATCGCGCAGCGGTGGACACTGCTCCCGCGGAAGGGTTCACGTCGAAGGGTTGCGCCCGTCGCCGCGAGCCGGTCCAATGGGGCGATGACGAACGGGACCAGCACGTCCGAGCCCAGCACGGAGGGCGCGCTCAAGCGGGCCATCGGTGCGCCGCTGCTCTTCGCCTTCATCGTCGGTGACACCCTCGGCGCAGGGATCTACACGCTGGTCGGCAGCATGGCAGCCGACGTGGGCGGGGTGATCTGGCTTCCCCTGCTCATCGCGCTGGTGGTGGCCCTGCTGACAGCCGGAACGTATGCCGAGCTCATCACCAAGTACCCGCACGCCGGGGGCGCAGCGCGATACGCCGAGCGTGCCTTCAACATCCCCTACCTGTCCTTCCTGGTCGGCTTCCTCATGATGGCGTCCGGTATCACCACGGCTGCCGCGCTGGCCAACGCCTTCGCCGGCGACTACCTGGCCGCGCTCATCGATGTGCCGGCGGCCCCGGCGGGGGTGGTGTTCATCGTCCTGCTCACGCTGATCAACCTCCGTGGCGTCAAGGAATCCCTCACCGCGAATCTCATCGCCTCGGTCATCGAGGTGACAGGTCTCGTCCTCGTGATCGTCCTCGCCGCCGTGGTGTTCGGAAGCGGCAACGGAGAACCGTCGAGGCTCCTGGAGTTCGCGCCCGAGGTACCGGCGCTGCAGGGCGCCTTCGCGGCGTCGGTCATCGCCTTCTTCTCCTTCTTGGGCTTCGAGGCGGCTGCGAACATGGCGGAGGAAGTGAAGAACCCCTCGAGGGCCTACCCCCGCGCCCTGTTCGGAGCGATCGGCACGGCAGCCGTCGTCTATCTGCTGATCGCGGTCGGCGCGGTGATCGTGCTGCCCCCGGCCGAGCTGGCGGTGTCCACCGCCCCACTGCTCGACGTCGTGACGGCCAGCGGCGTGGCCGTCCCGCCGTGGCTCTTCGGCATCATCGCGCTGGTGGCGATCGCGAACGGAGCCCTGCTGTTCATGGTGATGGCGAGCCGGGTCGGCTACGGCCTGGCGGAGGCGGGCCTGCTGCCGCGGGCGTTCGGGCGCTGCCTGCCGAAGCGCCGCACCCCGTGGGTGTCGATCGTCGTCGTCGCCGGGCTGACGATCGTCCTGGCGCTCATCGGCAACGTCTCGACCCTGGCGGAGACCACCGTGCTCCTCCTGCTCCTGGTGTTCCTGTCGGCCAATGTGAGCGTCCTGGTCCTCAAGAAGGACACGGTGGACCATCCCCACTTCTCGGTCCCGCGCATCATGCCGATGCTCGCCATCATCGCGAGCGTCGTGCTCCTGGCGCAGCAGACCGGCGTCGTGTGGCTGGGGGCGCTGGCCTACGTCGTCGTGGGCTCGGTCCTGTTCCTGCTGGCGCGGGCAGGGCGGAAGCGCGAGGAGCGGGTGTCCGCCTGACGGAACGGGAGTGCCCTCCATGAGGTCCTGCCCGTCCTGACGGGGTCCTGCGATGACCCCCGAATACGCCGCTCAGGCGTCCGCGTGTGGACAAAGGGAGCGGTTCGGCTCCTGCCGGCGGACGAAAGCGGGCCACGGAGCCCCGTACACGAGATGGCCTTGCTGCCCGTCCACAAGGCCGGTTGACCGCATGCTGGACTCCGGGGCATTGTTACTTGCGCGTAGGCGATTGTTACGTGCAATAATTCTTCACGTGACCACCACCTCACACGCATCAGCAGCCGTAGTTCCCTCCCCGGACGCCATGTCCCGGGCGGCACTCCGCTGTTATCGAATGCACGCGTAACGATCACACCCGATCCACGCACGTCAAGCCCAACGGCGGGCATCATTCTTCATCCCGACCGGGCACATCCCGCATTCGAGCCGCGATGACGGCACACTTCACGAGGTTGCTTCCATGTCAGTGAACCCAGGCTACGTCCACATCTCCCTCCGCTCGCCGCAGGGTCGGCAGCTCCGGCAGCAGTTCGCCCCGGCCTTCCAGCCGCACGCCGTAGGCCAGCACCGGCTCCAGGCGGTGCCCGGCGCCGACACGCAGCCGATGAGCGCCCCCATCCCCGTCGTCGCACCCAACGGCGTCCCCGGCCCCCAGGCGGTCACGGGCGACACGACCGCTCGCGGCTTCGTGCTGTACGTCGCGCTCGACGAGGCCACTGCGGCGGAGGCCGGGACCACGTTCTCGAAGCTCGCGCAGGACGTCCGGGCCTACGTCCGCTCCCTGGTCCCGACGGCGGAGAGCCACGCGGCCGTGGCGCTGGCGCCCGCCGATGCTCCGGGCTCGGACATCGACGTCGTGCGTGCGGCGCTCGGCGATCCCACGGTCGCCCGGCGACCGCGGGCCGAGGTGACGGCGCCCCAGTCCCAGCCGCAGCCCGCCCGGCCCACCGGCGTGCTCATCGACCTCTCGCGCCGTGAGGTCCACCTCGACGGCGAGACGCTGAACCTCACCTTCAAGGAGTTCGAGCTCCTCAACTACCTCGTCGAGAACGCCACCCGGACCGTGGGGCGCGAGGAGCTCCTCAGCGGCCTGTGGCGGAATGCGGACGAGGTGCCCAACGAACGCACCATCGACGTGCACATCCGCCGCCTCCGCTCGAAGCTCGGCCGGCTCGCCAACACGGTCCGCACCGTCCGGGGCCAGGGCTACCGCTTCTACGACCACCCCGAGGTGGTCGTCTGGGCCGCTCCGGAGTACTCGATCTAGCCTGCTGCAGGGCCACGGGAAGCCATAGACTGCGGGAATGGCCTCCCACCACCTGAAGAAGCTCATGCTCCTGCGCCATGCGAAGGCAGAGTTCCAGGAGGGCGTGTCCGACCACGAGCGTTCCCTGAGCTCTCGCGGCCACGCTGATGCGCCACTGATCGGCCGGTGGATGGTCGAGCACGATTCCGTCCCGGACTCCATCCTCGTCTCCTCCGCGCTGCGGACACGGCAGACCTGCACCTGGATCTGCAAGGAGCTGAGGGACAAGGCTCCGACACCGAAGCTCGAGGACGAGCTGTACGCGGCCCGCCCGTCCGAGATGCTCGCGCTCATCAACCACGTGCCGCCGACCGTCACCAGTCTGCTCGTGATCGCCCACAACCCGGGCGTCCAGGAACTCGCCATGCGCCTAGCCTCCGTGAACTCGGACGAGCGTGCCGTGATGGACCTGGCCACGGACTACCCGACGGCGGGCCTCACCGTGCTGACGTACGACGGCGAGTGGGCCGAGCTCGACGGGCGCGACGCCGACGTGACGGACTTCGTGGTCCGGCGGGCCTCCAGCCTCCGGTAGCCCCGGCCGCTACATCCCGTACTTCTCGAGCAGCCGGAGCCAGACCTCGCTCACGGTCGGGTAGGCGGGGACGGCGTGCCACAGGCGGTGCAGGGGCACTTCACCCACGACGGCGATCGTCGCCGAGTGCAACAGCTCCGAGACCTCCGGGCCGGCGAAGGTCACCCCGACCAGGACCTTGCGGTCCTCGTCGACCACGATCTGCGCCCAGCCGGTGTAGTCGTCGCCGTGCAGCGAGGAGCCGGCGACGGCGATCGGCAGCGAGGTCTCCGACGCGTTGACCCCGTCCTTGCGGGCCTGCTCGAGCGTGCGGCCGACCATCGCGATCTCGGGATCGGTGAAGACCACCTGGGGGACGGCGACGTCGTCCGCAGTCGCGGCGTAGGGGCTCCAGTCCTCGGCGGTCGCGCCGAGCGTGCCCGCGGCCCGGGCCGCGATCGCATCCCCGGTCATCCGGGCCTCGTACTTGCCCTGGTGCGTCAGCTGCACCCTCCCGCCGGCGTCGCCGACGGCGTAGAGCCAGCCCCCGGCGTCGGGCACCAGGCCCGTGGCGTCGCCACGGATCTTCTTCGGGTCGAGTCCGAGTTCCTCGAGCCCCAGCCCGGTGGTATGGGGGTGGCGTCCGGTGGAGACGAGAAGGCGCTCGGCGGTGACGGTGTCGCCGTCGCCGACGTCCAGCACGAACATCCCGTCCACCGTCCGCACGGCATTCGTCGCAGTGTCGGTATGAACGGTGATGCCCTCGCCGCGGAGGGCTGCGAGCACGAGCCCGGACGCCTCTGCGGGATAGGCGCCGAGGATGCCGCTCCGGGCGATCACGGTCACCTCGGCCCCGAGACGGGCATAGGCCTGGGCCAGTTCGACCCCCGCGACACCGCCGCCGAGGACCGCGAGGCTCGCCGGGACCGTCTCGGCCGACGTCGCCTCACGCGTGGTCCAGTAGTCGAGATCCGCGAGCCCGTCGATGGGAGGGATGGTCGGCGTCGATCCCGTGGCCAGCACGACGGCGTGCGCGGCGCGGTACCGGCTCTCCGACCCGTCCTTGTGGCTGATGCTCACCTCGCGTTCGCCGGTGACGGTGGCCCAGCCGCGCTCGAGCGTGATCCCGGCGGAGGCGACCCACTCCTCCTGCGACGCGTCGTCCCAGTGGGAGGTGAAGGACGTGCGGCGGGCGAGGACCTGCTGCGGGTCGATGGTGCCGGTGACGGCCTCGCGCGCACCGGCGACGGCGCGCGCCGCGCTCAGGACCGTACCGGGGCGGAGGAGGGCCTTGGAGGGCATGCAGGCCCAGTAGGAGCATTCGCCGCCCACGAGATCGGACTCGACCAGCACGGCGGTCAGGCCCTTCTGCACCACCCGCCCCGCGACGTTCTCGCCCACTGCGCCGGCGCCGATGATGATGACATCCGTGGTCTTCGATTCGCTCATAGGCAGAGCCTTCCACCGACCCGGCAGGTGGGCAACCACATGAAGAAGGCCCCGACCTGAGTCGGGGCCTTCCTATGGTCCGTCAGAACCGTGGTGCGCGCGAAGGGATTCGAACCCCCAACCTTCTGATCCGTAGTCAGATGCTCTATCCGTTGAGCTACGCACGCATCCGTAAGTCGTCGATCCGCACTGCGAATCCGTCCTACAAGCGGGCCGTTTGGCCGTAGACAACTTTAGCGTGGATCGTGCGTGACGCCTAATCAGCCCGCTCGTTGGTCTTCGACTATACCGGTCTACGTGACCTTCGTCACAGAAGCCTGGAACGTAAGCGCTCGACATCACTGCTGCTGCGCGGATCGAGCCCAGCGTACTCCCGATGTTTCGCGCATCCGCCCCGGAACGGAAACACGGCGCCCCTAGCATCGGTACACATCGAGCACCCGACGAAGGGAAGATCCATGGGCGATCCCGTACGGCAGTCCGCACCCGGCACCACGACCACCGAGGACGGCGCCCGGCGCGCGTCCGCGCCAGGAGCAGCACCGACCACGCACCCGGGCCTCCTTGCCTGGGTCGAGGAGGTCCGCGAGCTCACGCAGCCCGCCGACGTGGTCTGGGTCGACGGCTCCGAGGCGGAGAACACGCGGCTGACCGACGAGCTCGTCGACGCAGGGACCTTCGTCCGGCTGAACCCCGAGACCTTTCCCAACTCCTTCGCCGCGTTCTCGGACCCGAAGGATGTTGCGCGCGTGGAGGAGCAGACCTTCATCTGCTCCACGGACGAGCGGGAAGCCGGGTTCACGAACAACTGGATGGATCCCGGTGAGATGAAGGCCAAGCTCACCGGCCTGTTCACCGGGTCGATGCGCGGGCGCACCATGTACGTCATCCCGTTCGTCATGGGACACCTCGACGCCGAGGACCCGAAGTTCGGGGTCGAGATCACCGACAGCGCCTATGTGGTCACCTCGATGCGCATCATGGCCACCATCGGGAGCGCCGTCCTGGATCGCATGACGGAGCTGGACGCGCCCTTCGTGCCCGCGCTGCACTCGCTCGGGGCCCCGCTCGAACCCGGCCAGGCCGACGTGCCCTGGCCGTGCAACGAGGAGAAGTGGATCGTGCACTTCCCCGAGGAACGCTCCATCTGGTCCTACGGCTCCGGATACGGCGGCAACGCCCTGCTCGGCAAGAAGTGCTACGCCCTGCGGATAGCATCCGTCATGGCGCGGGACGAGGGCTGGCTCGCCGAGCACATGCTGATCCTCAAGCTCACCTCGCCGCAGGACAAGACCTACTACCTCTCGGCTGCCTTCCCGTCGGCCTGCGGCAAGACCAACCTCGCCCTGCTCGATCCCACGATCGACGGCTGGAAGGTCGAGACCCTCGGCGACGACATCACCTGGATGCGCTTCGGCAAGGAGGGCGAGCTGCGGGCGGTCAATCCCGAGGCCGGTCTCTTCGGCGTCGCACCCGGCACGGGCTGGCACACGAACCCGAACGCGATGCGTGCCATCGCCAAGGGCAACTCGGTGTTCACCAACGTGGCCCTCACCGACGACGGCGGTGTCTGGTGGGAGGGAATGACGGAGGAGGTGCCCGCGCACCTCACCGACTGGCAGGGCCGTGACTGGACCGCCGGGATGGACCATCCCGCCGCGCACCCGAACGCCCGGTTCTGCACGCCTATCGACCAGATCGACATGCTCGCCGAGGAGTTCAACAGGCCCGACGGCGTCGAGCTCTCCGCGATCCTCTTCGGCGGACGCCGGAAGACGACCGTCCCCCTCGTCACCCAGTCCCGCAGCTGGGCCAACGGGATCTTCATGGGCTCCACGCTCTCGTCCGAGACGACGGCCGCGGCCGCCGGCGAGATCGGGCGCGTGCGGCGTGACCCGATGGCGATGCTTCCCTTCATCGGGTACGACGCCGGCGACTACCTGCGCCACTGGCTCACCCTCAGCGCCGGCGCGGACCAGGCCCGCCTGCCGAAGATCTTCCTCGTGAACTGGTTCCGCCGGACGGCGTCCGGCGGTTTCGCCTGGCCGGGCTTCGGCGACAACTCCCGCGTCCTCAAGTGGGTCGTCGAGCGGCTCGAGGGCACGGCGGACGCCGTCGAGACGCCCATCGGGTACGTCCCCACGGGTGAGGCCCTGGACGTGAGCGGGCTCGACATGACGCCTGCCGAGGTCGAGGCGGCCGTGCACGTGGACGCCGTCGAATGGGCCGAGGAACTCGAGGGGATCGGGCAGTGGTACGACCGCTTCGGGGAGTCCCTACCCGCCGAGCTCAGGGGTCAGCTCGACGAGCTCAAGCAGCGTTTCAGCAACGCCTGACGGTTGCTCGCACGAAAGGCCCCTTCCGATGGAGGGGGCCTTTCGTCGTCGGTGGTGCCGGTGGTGCCGGTGATGCCGGTTGGACGTCCGGTGGCGGCTCCGCTAGTCGCGGATCACGGCGAGGACGCGCTGCACCAGGTCCTCGAGGGTCTGCGGGTCGACGGCCTCGGCGTTCAGGCGGAGATACGGTTCGGTGTTCGAGGGCCGGAGGTTGAACCACCAGTCCCCGTGGTCGGGCGTAAAGGTGAGGCCGTCGAGGTCGTCCACCACCACGCCGTCCTGCTCGAACTCGGTGCGGGCGCGCCCGATGGACGCCTGGAGGTCGGCGACCTTCGAGTTGACCTCGCCGGAGGAGAAGTAGGGCTCGTACTCGCGGCCGAGCTCCGACAGCGGGCCGTCCTGCTCGCCGAGCGCGGCCAGGACGTGCATGGCCGCCAGCATGCCCGTGTCCGCATTCCAGAAGTCGCGGAAGTAGTAGTGCGCCGAGTGCTCGCCTCCGAACACCGCGCCCTCCTTCGCCATGACCGCCTTGATGAACGAGTGGCCCACACGGGTGCGGACGGGGCGGCCGCCGTCGTTCCTGATCAGTTCCGGGACCGCACGGGAGGTGATGAGGTTGTGGATGATCACCGGCTCGGCCTCGCCGGCCGCCTGCGCGCGGGCGATCTCGCGGCGGGCGACCATCGCGGTGATGGCGCTCGGCGAGACCGGTTGGCCCTGCTCGTCGATGATGAAGCAGCGGTCGGCGTCGCCGTCGAACGCGATCCCGATGTCCGCGCCGTGCTCCACGACGGCGGCCTGAAGGTCACGCAGGTTCTCCGGCTCCAGCGGGTTGGCGGGGTGGTTGGGGAACGAACCGTCGAGCTCGAAGTACAGGGGCACGATCTCGAAGGGCAGGGCCGGCAGCAGGCGGTCGCCGAGCACCGCGGGAGTGGTCAGGCCGGCCATGCCGTTGCCGGCGTCGACCACGATCTTGAGCGGGCGCGACGACGAGAGGTCCACCTGGCCGCGCAGGAAGCGCGAGTACTCCTCGAGGACGTCACGGACGCTGGTTCCGCCCTGGACCTCCACCGCCGGGATGCTGCCATCGGCGAGGTAGCGCTCCGCGCGCTCCTGCACGTCGGCGAGGCCGGTCTCGGAAGACACCGGGACCGCGCCGGGGCGCGTCATCTTCATGCCGTTGTACTCGGCCGGGTTGTGGCTGGCCGTGAAGGTCACGCCGGCGGCGTCGAGCGTTCCGCTCGCGTAGTAGAGCTCGTCGGTGGAGATGAGGTCGAGGAAGAGGACGTTCGCGCCGCGGCGGGTGGCTCCCTCGGAGAAGGCCTTCGAGAATTCGGGCGACGACGGGCGCATGTCCCCTCCGACCAGGATGGTCTCGCCCGCGAGGTCCAGGGAATCCACGAAGGCTGCTCCGACGGCCCGGACGGAGTCGACGGTGATGGTCTCGCCGACGATCCCGCGCACGTCATAGGCCTTGAAGGATGCAGAGAGGTCGAGGAGTTTGATCACGCTTGGAAGTGTATCGGGTGGTGTCATGACGTCCGTTGCTCACAGGGCGGAGGAGCGCGGCGCGAGTGGGGGAGGTGGCTGGGATACTGGGGGCATGTCGCCCACCACCACCCTGAACGAGCAAGCCACCGCCATCCTGCACACCCTCGTGGGCTCACCCGAGGCACGGTTCCACGACGGACAGTTCGAGGCCATCGAGGCGCTCGTCGAGAGTGGCAGGCGCGCGCTCGTGGTGCAACGGACCGGATGGGGCAAGTCCGCGGTGTACTTCGTGGCGAGCCTGCTGCTGCGCTCGCGGGGGGCCGGCCCGACGCTCATCGTCTCGCCCCTGCTCGCACTGATGCGGGACCAGGTGGCCGCTGCAGCACGCGCCGGTGTGCGTGCCGTCGCCATCAACTCGGCGAACCAGACCGAGTGGCAGGACATCACGGCGAAGCTCCAGGCGGACGAGGTGGATGTCCTGCTGGTCTCGCCCGAGCGCCTGAACAACCCGTCGTTCCGGGAGCTGTACCTCCCCGAACTGATGCGGCGGACGGGTCTGCTCGTGATCGACGAGGCCCACTGCATCTCCGACTGGGGGCATGACTTCCGCCCCGACTACCGCAGGCTCCGCGACCTCATCATGGGACTACCGCAGGGCGTCCCCGTCCTCGCGACCACCGCCACGGCCAACTCCCGGGTGGTGGAGGACGTCGAGGAGCAGCTCGGTGCCGGCGGTACCGACGTCTTCACCCTGCGCGGCGAGCTCGCACGGAAGTCCCTCCGGCTCGGCGTCCTCCGATTGCCGAGCCCGCGCTCGCGCCTCGCGTGGCTCCTCACCCACCTGTCCGACCTGCCGGGCAGCGGCATCATCTACGCGCTCACCGTGTCCGCCGCCGAGGACACCGCCCGGCTCCTGCGGGAGAACGGCCACGCGGTCCGGGCCTATACCGGACGCACCGACCCCGCCGACCGGGAGGCGGCCGAGGCTGCACTGAAGAACAACGAGGTCAAGGCTCTCGTCGCCACGAGCGCGCTCGGCATGGGATTCGACAAGCCGGATCTCGGCTTCGTGGTGCACCTCGGCGCGCCATCGTCGCCTGTCGCCTACTACCAGCAGGTGGGCCGCGCCGGCCGCGGGACACCCAACGCCGACGTCCTCCTGCTGCCGGGTGCCGAGGACCGCGACATCTGGGAGTACTTCGCCACCGCTTCCATGCCGTCCGAGGACGCGGCCGTCCGGGTGCTCGACGCGCTGGAGCCCGGCGTCGTCCTGTCCACGCCGGCGCTCGAGACCCGCGTGAACCTGAAGCGCTCGCCCCTCGAACTCCTGCTCAAGGTGCTCGACGTCGACGGCGCCGTCCGCAAGGTCACGGGCGGATGGGAGAGCACCGGCACGCCGTGGACGTACGATGCCGACCGGTACCGGCGCATCAGCGAGGCGCGCATCGTGGAGCAGCGGGCCATGCTCGACTACGAGAACACCAGCGGGTGCCGCATGGAGTTCCTGTCGAGGTCGCTGGACGATCCGGCGGCCACGGCCTGCGGTCGCTGTGACAACTGCGCCGGGCCCTGGTACTCGGACGAGGTGGCCCATGAGGCGTCGGACTCCGCGAACCAGGCCCTCAGCCGCGTGGGCGTCGAGCTGGAGCCCAGAGGGCAGTGGCCGAGCGGCATGGACAAGCTCGGTGTGACGCTCAAGGGGAAGCTCAAGCCCGGGGAGACGAGCCTCCCCGGGCGGGCCCTGGCGCGACTGACGGATCTCGGCTGGGGCAACAGGCTGCGGGAACTCATGGCGGACTCCACGCCGGACGCACCGCTGGATCCCGCCGTCGTCGAGGCCGTCGTGCGGGTGCTGGCGCAGTGGGGCTGGGCCGAGCGGCCCGTCGCCGTCGTGAGCGTCCCGTCGCGTCGGCGTCCCCAGCTCATCGGCTCCCTGGCGACGGCACTCGCCGGGGTGGGCCGCATCCCCTACCTCGGGCAGCTGAGCACGCCCCACGGTTTCCCGCAGGGACAGCCGGGTGGCAACAGCGCCTTCCGCCTCGCCCAGGTATGGGACCACTTCGCCGTTCCCGAGGAGGGTGCGGCGTGGTTCGCGGCGAATCCCGGCCCGGTGCTGCTCGTCGATGACTTCGCCGACAGCCGCTGGACCATCACCGAGGCCGGCCGGGCACTTCGCGCGGCCGGCGCCGACGGCGTGCTGCCGTTCGCCCTCGCCCTGAAGGCGTAGACAGCCGGACAGCGAAAAAGCCCCCGTTCACACGGGGGCTTTTCAGCGGAGACGGGGGGATTTGAACCCCCGGTAGGCTTTAGGCCCACACTTCATTAGCAGTGAAGCCCATTCGGCCGCTCTGGCACGTCTCCATCGGCTATCTCTAGCCTCCCAAGATTACCCAGAAGGGGTCGGCAAGAGCAAAACCGCCGGTCGGGCGTCGGCTGCGGCCCTCGAGGGCCGCTCGAAGCGATCCCGTCCTGGCGATCCCCTCAGAGGGAGCCCGTCAGCGCTCGCCACAGGAACTCGAAGCTCAGGGCGTGCATCCGGGCCGCCTGGCGGTTGTCGGCGGCGCCGGCGTGACCGCCCTCGAGGGCTTCGTGGAACCAGACGTCCCCGATTCCCATCTCCTTCATCCTCGCGGCCATCTTGCGCGCCTGCACCGGGCCGACGCGGTCATCGCTCGTCGCCGTCCAGATGAGCGTCTTCGGGTACTCGACGTCGTCACGCAGGAGGTGGTACGGCGAGAAGGTCCGCACGTACTCCCACTCCTCGGGCTTGTCCGGATCGCCGTACTCGGCGATCCACGAGTAGCCCGCGGAGAGCTTCGAGTAGCGCCGCATGTCCAGCAGCGGGACGCCGCAGGAGATGGCACCGAACAGCTCGGGATACGTGGTGAGCATGTTGCCGACCAGCAGCCCCCCGTTGCTCCGGCCGGTGCAGCCCAGGAGGGCGGGCCGGGTCACCCCGCGCTCCACGAGGTCGGCCGCGATGGCCGCGAAGTCCTCATAGGCCCGATGACGGTCGGCGTGGAGGGCGGCGTGGTGCCACTGCGGCCCGTATTCACCACCGCCGCGGATGTTCGCCAGCACGTAGACACCGTGTCGTCCCTCGGGCGTCGTCCGCTCGAGCCAGCCCCGCCCGATGACGCCGCTGTAGGCGGGGGTCAGGGAGTGCTCGAATCCCCCGTACCCGGACAGCAGCGTGGGATTGCCGCCGTCGAGCTGGAGGCCATGTGCGGCGATCTGGAAGTAGGGCACGCGCGTGCCGTCGCTCGAGATCGCGAAATGCTGCTCGACCGTGAAGAGGTCCTCGTCGAAGGAGGACGGCGACGCCTTCACCACCGAGTGCCCTCCTCCGATCGTGCCCCGGTACAGGGTCGACGGCGTCAGGAACCCGGTCGCGATGAGCCAGTAGTCGTCACCCGCGAGATCGTCCTCGTCGTCGACGGCATAGGCGTCCACGGAGTGGAGCGGCGGACAGGCATCGAGCAGCTCCGCCTTCCAGCCGTCCGACGGGTCGAGGATGCGGATCTCCGACGAGACGTCGTGCAGGAGGTTGAGCAGCAGGTGGTTGCGGGTCCAGCTCCAGGACTGGAGGGAGGTGGCGGAATCCGGTTCGAAGACCACCTCGAAGGAGCGGTCGCCGTCGAGGAAGGTTCGCAACCCGATGACGAGCAGGGCGCCCGCCCCGAACGTGGTGCCCTCGACCGCCCAGTCGGAGCGCGGGCGGACCACCAGCCACTCGCGGTGCAGCGAGATGGAGGCGTCCTCCGGCACCTCGATCAGCCGCCAGGCCCCGTCCTCCCGGAGGTAGCTGCGCCGGGTGTAGAAGTCGAGGGTGTCCACGGCGAGGTCCCGCTCGAAGCCCGGGGTCGGATCGTGCAGCACCATGGCCACCATGTGGTCCTCGTCCACCTCGAAGTACGGCTCGGCCCTCGCGAGGTCCTCCCCGCGGGTGAGGATCCGCACCGTGCGCGGGTAGGAACTGGAGGTCATGGAGCCGGGGCCGAAGTCCGTGCCGACGTAGAGGGCATCCGGTCCGGCCCAGCTGATGCGGCTCTTCGCCGTCGGGACGTCGAAGCCGCCGTCGACGAAGGAGCGGGTGCCGAGGTCGAATTCACGGTAGCGGGCCGCGTCCCCACCGTCGGGTGAGACGACCACGAGGACCCTCCGGTGTGGCCTGCCCTCCTCGGGACGGAGGAACAGGGCGCCCGACCACACCCATTCCGTCCCTTCAGCCGCGCTCAGGGCGTCGACGTCGAGGAGGACGTCCCAGTCCGGGTCCGCCGCGGTGTAGCTCTCCCAGGTGGTGCGGCGCCAGACGCCCTGGCGGTGTTCGGCGTCCCGCCAGAAGTTGTAGTAGAAGTCGCCGTGCTTCCCGGCCATCGGGATCCGGTCGGTGGAGTCGAGGACCTCGAGGATGCGCTGCTCGCTGTCCTCGAAGCCCGGCGTCACGAGGGCCTGCTCGGTCACTGCGTTCTCGCCGCGCACCCAGGCCAGCGGCCTCTCCCCGTAGATGTCCTCGAGCCAGAGGAACGGGTCATCGGTGGTCTCTGTGGTCGCGGACGACTCCGTGGGCTGCGTCATGCGCCCATCCTATGCAGGCCTCCGGAGGGGGTGCCGTCGCGGGCGGCGGGTACGGCGGGGTCGGCCGGACGCGTTGGATACTCTTGACGCGTGGACAACAGGGAGGCGCGGCAGGTAGCCGTCATCGGCGGCGGGCCCCGCGGCACGTCGGTGGTGGAGCGGCTCGTCGCGGGTCACCGGCATCGCGGTGATGCTGCTCCGGACCTCGTCATCCATGTCGTCGAGCCCCATGATCCGGGGCCCGGCCACATCTGGCGCACGGACCAGTCCCGGCTGTTCCTCATGAACACCCCCTGCCTGTACCCGACCGTGGTGCCCGTCGGCGACGCCGCGGACCGGATGGCGGCGCCACCCGTCGCACTGTCCTTCGATGCGTGGCGCAGGCGTGCCGTGGATGGACTGATCAGTGGCCTGACCGTCGACGATCGCACGGAGTGCACGACGCTCACCTCCAGTGGCTTCCCCAGCCGGGCCCTCTACGGCCGGTACCTCGCCTGGGTGTTCGGCGAGGTGGTGCGCCTCGCCCCTTCCGGGGTCTCGATCGTCCATCACCGCAAGGAGGCGGTCAGTCTCGACCGTGCAGACCGTGCAGACCGTGCAGCCGGGCAGGGGTGGGACATCGGGCTCGACGACGGCCAGGTCCTCCGGGTCGACGACGTAGTGCTCGCCGTCGGGCATCTCCCGGCGACCCTGACACCCGAGCAGGAGAAGCTCCAGGACGCGGCAGCCAGGCACGGTCTCCAGTACTGGCCGCCCGCCGTACCGGCCGACGTGGCGTGGAACCGGCTGCCCGCCGGCAAGACCGTCCTGATCCGGGGCCTGGGGCTCAACTTCTTCGACGCCATGATCCAGATGACGGAGGGGAGGGGCGGCCGCTTCTCGAGCGCCGGGGACGGCCGGCTCGAGTACACGCCGTCCGGGAAGGAGCCACGCCTCGTGGCCGCGTCCCGCCGGGGTGTGCCCTACCGGGCCAAGGCGTCCCTCGAGTCCTACATCCCTCGGAGCGTCAGGCTGAGGTTCTGCACCGTGGAACGCGTCCTGGCCTTCCGCCGATCCGGGATCCAGCCTGGCTTCGACCACGACCTCTGGCCCCTGCTGCATCGCGACACCCTCTGGGCGTACTACTCTACGCTCTGCCGGGTGGAACCGCACTGCCTGACGGGTACGCCCGAGGTGCTGCTCGGCGAGCTCGACGCGGCGCTGAATCTCGATGGCCCGGCGTGGGAGGCCGCGGCCGCGGCGGCGATCGGCGCGCTCGTTCCGGCGGACCGACGCATCGACGTCGAGAGCCTCGCGCATCCCTTCGCGGGACGTCGGTTCGACGACGGCGAGGAATTCTCCGCGGCGGTCCTGGTGTATCTCGACGAGGATGCTGCGGGCTCGGCCAGGGGCGAGGACGATCCCCTCAAGATGGCGATCGGCGCGATGAACGCGGGCCGGTCGGTGATCAAGGAGGCCGTGGCCGACGGCGGGATCTCCGGTGCGTCGTGGAACGCGGAGTTGTGCGGCTGGTTCGAGCCCCTCGTGGAGGGGCTGGCGAGCGGGCCGCCGCCGCTGCGGATCGCACAGCTTGCGGCGCTGGTGCGTGCGGGGATCGTCCGCTTCGTCGGGCCGAACCCGGCTTTCGGCTTCGACCCGGACGAAGGACTGTTCCGTGCGGCCTCGCCCTGGGTGAGGGGGGAGGCGTTCACCGCCCGCTACCTCGTCGAGGCGATGATGCCGGCGAACCGCGTGTCCACGAGTCTCTCCCCGCTGATGCGGGACCTGCTGGCGAAAGGGACGGTGCGTCCACGCACCTTCATGGCGGAGGACGGCGTCCCGGTGACCTCCGCCGGACTCGACGTCACCGCACCGCCGTACCGCGCCGTGGACAACACGGGACGGGAGCAGGAATCCCTGTTCGTGATCGGGCTGCAGCTGGCATCGGTCCAGTGGGGCACGGCCATCGCGGCCGAGGCCGGAGCCCCGCTCGGAGCGGGAGCCAGGACGCTCCTGGACGCTGATGCGATCGCCGGTGCCATCACTGCTGCTGCCACTTCTGCTTCCACTGCTGCTTCCACTGGCGCGGCAGTCCATACCTCGAGCGCGGCATCCACCTCCTCCTGAGCTGAGCCCAGCGCCTGGTCAGCGGGGCTGCGACGGGCCGGACCCTGGTTCAGTGCTTCCCGTGACACAGGAGAGGGACCCCCACCGTGGCGGTGGAGGTCCCTCTCGTCCTTCAGGACGACCGGAGTCGTGGTGGAGCGTGTCAGGCAGGCTTGCCCGGCTTCTCGGGCTTGATCGGCTTGCCCGGCTTGACGGGCTTTTCCGGCTTCTCGGGCTTACCGGGCTTGACCGGCTTCTCCGGCTTGACGGGCTTCTCGGGCTTGCCCGGCTTGACGGGGACCTCGGGCTCGGCGACAGCTTCCACCGTCACCGGCAGGGTGACGGTCGTTCCGCTCGGTGCTGCGGTCAGGATGATGCGGCCCTGGCCGCCGGCCGCCGCCGGGATGGTCAGCTCGACCGTGGCGCTCCCCCCGGTGACGGGGAAGGTGCCGAGCTCGGTGCTCGTCCCGTCCGCTGCAACGTAGCTCGCAGCGAGGGTGGTGTTGATCGGGCTGCCCAGCGAGGTGAGGTCCAGCTTCGAGACGGCGAAGGAGACGGCTGCGCCGGCCTTCACCGTGGTCGGAGCTCCCTGGACCTGGACGCTGCGGCGATCGAACGACGGCGACAGCGGACTGTTGGCACGGATGTAGTCGATCCAGGCATCGCGGTCCACCAGGCCCGACTCACGCGTGTCGGCTCCCTCGCGGAAGGCGGTGAAGTTGTCGCCGCCCTGTGCGAGGAAGCTGAAGGTACCGATGCGGTAGTCCTTCGCCGGGTCGAGCGGCTGTCCGTCGACGAGGACCGAGGTGATCCGCGAGCCGCGTGCAAGAGCCGGATCGTAGGTCACGCTCACGTTGTCCGAGAGGCCGAGCGCCAGGAAGGAGCGTGAACTACCTTCCGGCTGCCACTGCTGCTCGAGGACGGCCTTGAACTCCGCGCCCGTGAGCGTGGTGGTCCAGAGGTCGTTGACGAAGGGCAGGACCGCATTGGCCTCTGCGAAGGTCACGACCCCGTCCGGTGCGAAGTAGAGCTCATTGCGGAGTCCGCCGGGGTTGACGACGCCGATCTGCGCTCCGCCGCGTTCGGCGGGTGAGAGGCTCGCTCGGAGCGAGTCGGCCACCAGGTTGCCCAGCGTGGACTCGGAGGCGCGATCGTCACGCGTCGTGCCCGTGAACGCCGTCGTGATGTCCTGGGTGACCGAGCCGACCGGCTGGTTGCCGATGATCGCCGCCTGCGCGAGCGCCGCGTCGACGATGGTCTTGACCTCGGCGACCCTCGGGAAGGTACTGACGAGGGTGGCGTCGGTGTCCGTGGTGCGCGCGACGTTCCGGGCGGTGTAGGACTGCACGTCTCCCGTGGCGGTGTCCACCGTCAGGGTGATCTGGCCGATGAATTCGCCGTAGGAACCGGTCTGCAGGATGGGGCGGGTCGTGCCGGTTGCACCGGGGACCGGAGCGTCCCACGCGTACTGCTTGTGGGTGTGGCCGGTGAAGATCGCGTCCACGAGGGGCGTGGTCTCGTTCACGATGCGGGCGAAGGTGCCTCCCGCGGCGATCTCCTCCTCGATGGTCGCACCCTCGACGACACCGTTACCGGCGCCCTCGTGGTACTCGGCGACGATGACGTCTGCGAGATCCTGCTCCTCGATCTGCGCAGCGACGCGGTTCACGGCCGCCACGGGATCGCCGAAGTCGACGTTCTCGATGCCGCCCGGGCTGACCAGCGTCGCCGTCTCCTCGGTGACGACGCCGATCACGGCGACATCGATGCCGTCGACGTCGATGATCGTGTATTCATCGAGCGCGGGATCGGTGGTGCCCTTGGTGTAGACGTTCGCGCCGAGGTAGGGGAAGCCCGCAGAGTCGCTGACGCGACCGGTGAGGTCGTCGAAGCCCTTGTCGAACTCGTGGTTGCCCACGGCCGAGGCCTCCAGGCCCAGGGCGTCCAGGACGTCGAGGGTGGGCTCGTCGTCCTGCAGGGACGAGGCGAAGAGGGAAGCGCCGATGTTGTCACCTGCGGACAGGAACGCGGTGCCGTCCTCGCCGAACTCGGCGCGGAGCTTCTCGACAGTGCCCGCGAACCGCACCGTGTTGGCATCGATGCGGCCGTGGAAGTCGTTGATGTTGAGGAGGTTGACATCCGTGGTCGTGTCCGCGGCGGCGAGGTCGAATCCGACGATCACGGGATCGTGGTCGCTGGCGCGGTACGGATCCGCCACGTAGTAGTCGGTGACGTTGTTGTTGAACCGGCTGTACTCCAGCGCGACGGACTCCACCGAGTTGATGTTCCAGGTGTCCACGCCGGAGACCGTGGCATCGACCGCGGGAGAGGCCAGGATGTGGTCGAGGGAGCCGCTCAGGCCGGAGAAGACGTAGGAGTAGTTCCCGTCCTTCTCGCCCTGGTTGACGTAGCCCGCCTCGTAGAGGACCTGCATGGGGTCCTCCTGCGTGTACGAGTTGAAGTCGCCCGTGAGGAACACGCGGTCGGTCTTCGCCGCGGCCTTCACCGAGTCCGCGAAGGCCACGAGGGCGCGTGCCTGGGCGACGCGAGCCGCGTTCCAGGCGCCCTGGCCGTCGCCGGTGTCGGCGTCCGCACCAGAACTGGGTCCGGAGCCCTTCGACTTGAAGTGGTTGACGATCGCGACGAACGTCTCGGCGTCGGAGCCGCCGACAGGCTTGAAGGCCTGGGCGAGCGGCTTCCGCGCATTCGAGAACGCGACGTCGTCGTCGAGGATGACGGATTCGCCGACCGGCTCCGCGACGGCCTTCTTGTAGATGAGGGCGGTGCGGATGACGTCCTCGTCCGCGAGGGCCGGGACGGCCGCAGGGGAGCGGACGTAGTCCCACGTGCCCGGCGCCTTCTCGTTCAGTGCCTCCACGAGGGTGGCCAGCGCGGCGTCGCGGTCCTTGCCGAACTTGGCGGAGTTCTCGATCTCCATGAAAGTCACGACGTCGGCGTCGAGGGCGGTGATCGCCGCGACGATCTTCGCCTCCTGGCGCTCGAAGTTCTCCTTGTCCGCCGCGCCACGGGCGTCGCAGCCACCATTGATGGTGATCGGGTTGCCGGCGCGGTCGGTGAAGAAGGTGCAGCCGGCGAGGTCGTCACCGGTGGTCGGGAAGTAGTTGAGGACGTTGAAGGACGCGATCTTCACGTCTCCACCGACCTCGGCCGGTGCCGCCGGGCGCTCGCCCGTGAACTGCACGGGCTGGACGCCACCGGGGTTGGCGCCGTCGAGCTCGGCGAGAGGCTGGAACTTCCAGGCACTGTTGCGGTAGTCGAGGACCACCGGCGAGGTGAACTGCGCGGTGGAGCCCACGCGGACGGACTGCGCGGTGGTGAGGTACGGGAGCACCTTGCCGCGGTTCGCCTGCGCGAAGAAGTTCGTCGACGCGCCGTCGTCGAGCCGGATGCCGCGCGCCGCGTTGTCGGCGATGACCGCCGCGTTCTCGGGCGTACCGGGGCGGGCGACATCGGTCGGCTGGAGGAGGCGCTCCGTACCGGCGGCGAGGGTGACCTCGCCGTACTGGTTGAGCGTGTAGTTGTCGGCGACGGTGAAGGTGTCAGCGGGCTGGAGGAGCATGCCCTCGACTGCCTCACGCGCAGTCTCGGTGGCAGGCAGTGCGATGGCGGAGGCCTTGGGCTCCTCGGCCGCTTCGGTGAGCTCGGTGGTGCCGCCGGCCGCGACGGTGATCTGCGTCAGGCCCGCGAATTCACCGGCGGTCCCGGTGACCTCCACGTAGTCACCCACGGCGACGGAGGCGACCGTCGCGGGGGAGTAGACGAAGACGGCGTCCGAGGCGGTCTGGTCGGCTGTCGCCGAGCTTCCCGCGGTCTGGAGGTAGAACCCAGCGAATCCGCCCGTGGGGTACGCCGCGGTGACCTTGCCGCGTGTGGTGACGGTCCGGCCGGAGAGCGGCGTCGCGCTGCCCGTTCCCTGGATGTCGCGGATGGGCGTGACGACGCCCGGCGTCGGGGTCGGCGTCGGCGTGGGTGTCGGTGTGGGGGTCGGGCCGCCCGGGGTGGCGGCGCTGCTGGTGGGCGTGGCCTCCTGGAGGCTGAAGTCGGCGCCGTTGACATCCGTGTCGGAGAACGCGGTGCGGGCGGTGGACCTGGTGCTGCCGGAACCGGGCGTGGTGGCGACCGAACCCTCGAAGGCGTTCGCGCTGCCGTAGCCGAGCGCGTCGACGACGCCGGGCGTTCCGACGATGCTGCCGGACGGCAGGGCGCCGACGGTGGCGGCCTGGTTCGACAGGACGATCACGCCACCGGGCGCTCCGACGTTGAGGCCGGGGGCGGTGAGGTCGGGAGTCGGGAGTGCTGCTCCGGCCGTGCCGTTGCTGCCTCCCTGGACCAGGAAGTAGCCCTTCGCCGGGATGGTGCCCCGGAGTGCGGTGGCCGTAGGTGCGGCGGTGGACGTCGCTCCGCGGTACTGCAGCGACCAGCCGTCGAGGCTCACCGGCGCGTCGGTCGGGTTGTAGAGCTCCACGAACTTGTTGGTGAACGGCGTCCCGGCGGACCCGCCCGAGACATAGGCCTCGTTGATGATGACGCCGTCTCCTGTGACGGACGCGGTGGCCGGCGGTGTCTCCACCGCGCTCGCCGGCAGTGCGATCATCGGCGAGGCCATGAGCCCTACCGACAGCGCCGCACCGAGCGCTCCCTTCCATGACGAATTACCCATTCGTTCGTACTCTCCTTGACGATGGCCGTGACGGCCGCGAGTGAAGCCCGCCGACCCGCTGGAGGGGTGGGCGCGTTGGCATGTGCACCATATGTGACGCAGGTGACATTCCTATCCCCGGGAGTAGCCAACCAGAACATCGTTAACAATGGGTTACCAAAAAGCCAGTGGCACCGGAAGAACGGGTGCCGATGGCGGTGATCCGTGGACGAAAGGGGCCTATCGGCCGGCGTTCTCTAGCGAACCGGTCACAGGGGTCTCGCCGGCTTCGGCGACGAAGCAGAGGATCCGGCGGTCCGCCTCGGTATCCCAGCGTTCCTCCACCGGGTAGAAGACGAGCAGCTCGAGCACGGAGGCGTCGTGCTCCACACCCACGAACCCCGTGAACTCGCCGGCGCAGAACTCGCCCGCCGCGGTGTTCGCGGCGGCCTCGCCGGGGTAGTCGCCGTCGGGCATGGTGGTCGTCGCGAAGGCTTCGAACGTGTGCGGCTCCGCGCACGGCAGGACGGTGATGTCGGAGACGTCGGTCATGCCCGGGTCGTCGATGCAGTCACCCACGGCGATCGGGAGCGCGTCCGTCCCCGCCTCGGCGGTGACCGTGCCCTGGGCGTCCCGGTCCGGCTCCGGGGTCGGCAGGAGGCTGCACCCCGAGGACGCCATCAGGGCCAGGAGCGAGACGGCCACCGCACGGCGCCTGACCGACCCGGCGCTCCGGCGCTCGTTCGTTCCACTGATGTTCCCAGTACGCATCGAGACCCCGTCGTCAGCCGCGTCCACCGCGGCACGGCTGTTGCTCCTCGGGACAGTACCGGACGGCGACGGACCGCACCACGATCCGGGCGGACCACCGGACGTGGATCCGGCACGTCGACCACGAGAAGAGGAGGCCCCGCACTGCGGAGCCTCCTCGGGAGCGGAAGGTAAGGGATTCGAACCCTTGAGACGGGGTGACCGCCCACTGGTTTTCAAGACCAGCTCCTTCGGCCGCTCGGACAACCTTCCCGCCGATAGTGTTTCACGAAAGGGCGTGGGACGCCCAACCATCGAGGGACGGGAGAGCCGGGCATGCGCGCAGTGGTGATCGAGGGTGCCGGAGGGCCGGAGGTGCTGTCCGTGCAGGAGGTCCAGGACCCCGTGGCGGGCGATGGCGAGGTCCTGATCGACGTCGTCGCCGCCGGGCTCAACCGGGCCGACGTCCAGCAGCGGCGCGGGCTGTACCCGCCACCTCCCGGCGCGTCCACCGTGCCCGGCCTCGAGGTGTCCGGGCGGATCGCCGAGCCGGGGACCTCGGATCTCACGCGGGGGGAGGCCGTCGTCGCGCTCCTCTCGGGTGGGGGCTACGCCGAACGGGTGGCGGTGCCCGCCGGTCAGGTGGTGCGCGCGCCGAAGGGGGTGGACCTCACCCACGCCGCCGGCCTGCCCGAGACCGCAGCGACCGTCTGGTCGAACCTCGTGCTGCAGGCCGGCCTGCGCAGGGGCGAGCACGTCCTCATCCACGGCGCATCCGGAGGGATCGGCGTCATGGCGATCCAGGTGGCCCTGGCCCTCGGGGCCGTGCCCCACGTGACCGCCGGGTCGCCGGCCAAGCTCGACGTCGCCCGGGGCCTCGGGGTGCGGACCCTCATCGACTACCGGAGGCAGGACTTCGTGGCGGAGGTCCTCGCCGCGACGGGCGGTCGGGGCGTGGACGTGATCCTCGACGTCGTCGGGGCGAAGTACCTGTCGCGCAACCTCGAGGCGCTGGCCACGGGCGGACGGCTGGTGGTCATCGGGCTGCAGGGTGGCTCGACGGCCGAGCTGGACCTCGGCATGCTCATGGGCAAGCGCGCGAGTGTCGCGGGAACCACCCTGCGGGCCCGGCCGGCGGAGGAGAAGGCGATGATCATGGCGGCCGTCGAGGAGAACGTCTGGCCGCTGGTCTCCTCGGGTGCGGTCAAGCCGTTCGTCGACCGGATCTTCCCGCTCGCCGAGGTGGCGCAGGCCCACGCCTACTTCGACTCGGGCGAGCACACGGGGAAGGTCCTGCTGGCGCTCGGGTAGGAGCTGCGCAGGCGCCGGTGGAGCGCACGAAGTGGGTCGGCGCAGCACGATCATCAGCATGCTTCCGATTCGGCCGGCGCTGTGCGAGGCTGGATCGACGACCGACGGAAGGAGCACAGCCATGGGTACGAGCGAAGACGGGCACGACGGGCACGAGGGCGGGCTGGAGCAGGCGGCCGACAGCTTCGCGGAGAACCTCGGCGACCAGGTGCCCGACGGCGTCGACAACGGTCCCACCGACGACGCGGACGAGCCGGCGGACGGGCGCACGAGGACGCACTCGAGCATCAGCGAGGGCCTCAACGCGAACGACGACGACGAACCCCCTGCGGTGCGGGACGACGCGCGCCGGTAGGACCTGAGCAGTGGCAGCCGCTCGCGTGGTCCCGCCCATGGGTGGAGGCACGGGAGCGGCCGGGCCGCCGCCGAGCCGTTCGGCGCACACCCACGCGCGTTCGGCGCTCGCCGCCCGACGGCAGGCTTGCCATGTGACGCACGCCTCACTACGTTGCTACCTTCGTGTGCACCACACTCTCGCACTCGAGGAGCATCATGAGTAACAAGCAGAGCGGATCCCACCGGCACGCCGACGTGCTGGTGACGGATCCGGACCTGCCGCCGGTCGCCGTCGACCCGGAGCAGGCCGAAGCAGAGGACCGCCGGTGGACACCGGCGAAGATCGCGCTGTGGGTGGGCATCGCCCTCCTCGGTGGTGTCTCCTGGACCATCCTCGCCATCGTGCGCGGCGAGACCGTGAACGCCATCTGGTTCGTGTTCGCGGCGGTCTGCACCTACCTGATCGCCTATCGGTTCTACTCGAAGTTCATCGAGCGCAACCTGCTGAAGCCGGACGACCGCCGGGCGACACCGGCGGAGTACAAGGCCGACGGCAAGGACTACGCCGCCACCGATCGCCGCGTCCTGTTCGGCCACCACTTCGCCGCCATCGCCGGTGCCGGGCCCCTGGTCGGACCCGTGCTGGCCGCGCAGATGGGCTACCTGCCCGGCACGCTCTGGATCATCATCGGCGTCATCTTCGCCGGCGCCGTCCAGGACTACCTCGTGATGTTCTTCTCCATGCGCCGCGGCGGCCGGTCGCTCGGCCAGATGGCCCGGGAGGAACTGGGCGTCATCGGCGGGACGGCGGCGCTCGTCGCCACCCTCACCATCATGATCATCATCGTCGCGATCCTGGCGCTCGTCGTCGTCAACGCCCTCGGCGAGAGCCCCTGGGGCGTCTTCTCCGTCTCGATGACCATCCCGATCGCCCTCTTCATGGGTGTCTACCTGCGCTACCTGAGGCCCGGCAAGGTCACCGAGGTGTCCCTGATCGGCTTCGTCCTGCTCCTGCTCGCGATCATCGGCGGCGGCTGGATCTCGGAGACCGCCTGGGGCGTCGAGCTCTTTACGCTGGACCGCATCACCATCGCCTGGGGCATCATCATCTACGGCTTCATCGCCGCGGTCCTGCCCGTCTGGCTCCTGCTCGCACCGCGCGACTACCTCTCGACCTTCATGAAGATCGGCACGATCGTCATGCTCGCCGTCGCGATCGTCATCACCCGCCCCGAGATCAGCGTCCCTGCCGTCACGGAGTACGCCACCACCGGCGCGGGCCCCGTGGTCGCCGGAACGCTCTTCCCGTTCCTCTTCGTCACCATCGCCTGCGGCGCCCTCTCCGGGTTCCACGCGCTGATCGCTTCCGGCACCACGCCGAAGATGATCGAGAAGGAGCGCCAGACACGCTTCATCGGGTACGGCGGCATGCTCATGGAGTCCTTCGTGGCCATCATGGCGCTCGTCGCAGCCCTGTCGATCGACCGCGGCATCTACTTCGCGATGAACTCCTCGGCCGCTGCGACGGGCGGCACCATCGAGGGTGCCGTCGCGTTCGTCAACGGGCTCGGACTCACCGGCGTCAACCTGACGCAGGAGGCGCTCAGCACCATGGCGACGAACGTCGGCGAGGAGTCGATCGTGTCCCGCACCGGCGGCGCTCCGACCCTCGCCGTCGGGATCGCCCAGATCATGCAGGGCGTCTTCGGCGGCGCGGGCATGATGGCGTTCTGGTACCACTTCGCCATCATGTTCGAAGCGCTGTTCATCCTCACGGCGGTCGATGCCGGGACCCGCGTGGCCCGTTTCATGCTGCAGGACAGCATCGGCAACTTCGTGCCCCGCTTCCGCGACACCTCGTGGCGGACCGGCGCGTGGATCTGCACCGCCATCATGGTGGCCGGCTGGGGGGCGATCCTCATCATGGGCGTCACCGATCCGCTCGGCGGCATCAACACGCTCTTCCCACTGTTCGGCATCGCGAACCAGCTCCTCGCGGCGATCGCGCTCGCGGTTTGCATGGCCATCTGCGCCAAGCGCGGGCTCTTCAAGTTCCTGTGGATCCCCGCGCTCCCGCTGGCCTTCGCCGCCGTCGTGACCATCACGGCGTCGTTCCTGAAGATCTTCTCGCCCACCCCGGCCATCGGGTACTGGGCGCAGCACACGGCCTTCAGGAACGCCCTCGACGCGGGCGAGGAGAGCTTCGGGACCGCGAAGACCGTCGCCGCCATGGAGGCGGTGGTCCGCAACACCTTCATCCAGGGCACGCTCTCCATCGTGTTCGTGGTGCTCTCGATCATCGTGATCGCCACGGCGATCCTCGCGACGATCAAGGCCTACCGCCAGGGCGGTGGCCCGGGGGCCGAGGACGCCCCGACGGCGTCGCGCATCTTCGCTCCGGCGGGCCTCGTGGCCACGCCGGCCGAGAAGGACCTCGAGGCGCAGTGGTCCGCCCTCGAACCCGGCAAGCGGCCCGCCCGGTCGGGCCACTGATGACCGTCCCCGATGTCCTGCAGCGGGCACGTGACACGGCCCGTGAACTGGCCTGGCTGTTCAAGGGCGTGATGGGCGAGAACGCGTACCAGACGTACCTCGACCACCATGAGCGCTCCCACGCGGGCGGCGACCCGATGACGGAGCGCGAGTTCTGGCGGGACCGGACCGACCGGCAGGATGCCAACCCCGAAGGGCGCTGCTGCTAGCGACGCCCGTTCCACCGGTGAAGCCCGGTCCTCCGCGAGGACCGGGCTTCACCGTGTCCGGGGCTCAGCGCTTCTCCCAGCGGAAGCGCCGGGCGGCCACCTGGTAGGGCAGAACGGTCCAGGCGAGGAGCACGACGGCGGCACCTGCCGTGGACGCACCGAGGGGCTCGACGCCCCAGCCGGTCATGAGCAGGTTCTGCAGGGCCCCGCCCGGGGTGAGGCGTGAGGCGAACTCGAAGCCGTCGTCGAAGGCGGTCCAGAAGAACGAGCCGACCACGGCGGCGATGAACGGCAGGGTGGTGATCTGCGCGGCCGCCGCCGACGGCGTGTAGATGCTCGTGAGCATGCCGGCCGTGGCGCACAGGGCCAGGAAGCCGAGGACAGCGCCGAGGACGACGAGCGGCTGGGCCGGCGCATCGACACCGGCGATCCCGAAGCCCGCCGTGATCACCGCGAGCTGCGCCGCGACGAGCACGACGATGGGCGTGAGCATACCCAGCCAGATGACCGTGTCCGAGGACTCCCCGCTCCGCAGGCGCTTGAGGAAGAGCTCCTGCCTCCGGGTGGCGAGCGTGGTGGTCGCTGTCAGGTAGACACCGAGCAGGGCCACGAGCATGAGGGTCAGACCTCCCAGGACGGCCGCGCCGGACGGCTCGGCGAGCTGGTCGGCGCCGATGAAGTACAGGTAGGCGGCCATGCCGACGGGCATGATCACCGCGCCGGTCAGCACGGTCTTGTTGCGGACGATGATCCGCAGTTCCATGAGGGCGATCGCGAGTACGCGCTGTGCGGCGGACGGGCCCCGGGTCGAGGCAGGGGTGAGGGTGGTCATGAAGGTCTCCAGGTGTCGGGGATCGGAGGGGATGGATCAGGCGGAGGCGCCGAGGCTGACCCGGCGGAAGACAGCGGCGAGGGAGGCCTCCGACGCGGAGAGACGGTCCAGGTGCAGCCGGTGCGAGTCGGCCCAGGACAGCACTTTCCAGAGATCGCCCTGCAGGTCCCCCGTGGGCAGGGTCACCCGGGTGGTGGACGGTGTCGGGGTGAAGTCCGGCTCCAGGCCGAGGGCCGACAGCGGCAGGACGTCGACCGCGGCGTCGACCTCGAAGGCGATGACCGCGGGTTCGCGGGCCAGTACGTCGGCGAGCGTTCCCTCGACGGCGATCGCGCCGTCGTGCATGATCGCCAGGCGGTCCGCGTACATCTCCGCCTCCTCGAGGTAGTGGGTGGTGAGCACCACGGTGGTCCCGTCGTCGTTGAGTGCGCTGACGAGGTCCCACGTGCGCTCGCGGGACTCGGGGTCCAGGCCCGTGGTGGGCTCGTCGAGGAACAGGAGGTCCGGTTCGGCGGCCGTGGCGAGCAGCAGGTCGAGGCGACGGCGCTGGCCGCCGGAGAGCATCTTCACCCGGGTGGAGGCCTTGCCGGCCAGGTCCAGCACGTCGAGGCCGTGGGTGATCACCTCGGCGGCGGCGCGGCCCCGCGGATCGGCGGAGGAGAGGCGGAGCCAGAGCCGGCACGTCTCCTCGACCGTGAGGTCGTCCGCGAAGCCGGCCTCCTGCAGCATGATGCCGATGCGTGGCCGGATCGACGCCTTGTCGCGGTACGGGTCACCACCGAGGACGGAGACGGTCCCCGAGCTCGCCGGGCGGTGCCCCTCGAGGGTCTCCATCGTCGTCGTCTTCCCGGCACCGTTGGTCCCGAGGAGGGCGAAGAACTCGCCGTTGCGGATACTGAGGTCGATCCCGTGGACGGCCTCGTACGAACCGTAGGAGCAGCGCAGGCCCGAGGCGGCGACCGCGATGGTGTCGGGTTCGACGGCCCGGGTGGACGTGGACTGTGAGCTGGGAGTCGTGGTCATGCCTCCATCCTTCCGAGCCCGGGGCGGCAGGGTCAGTGCCCGGGCGTCACGCGTGCCCGTGCAGGTCCGCACGCCCGGACCATGACAGATGTCATGGTCCTACGATGGACGGCATGGCGCTCTTCACGGATCGATCACGTCCCCCGGACGAGGGGACGGAGGCGGTCGACGCGGTGGTGACGGCCCTGGAAGCGGGCCGCGGGGTTCGCGCCACCTGGCGGTACACGATCGTCTCGATCGTGTTCTACGTCGTCGTCGTCGGCCTCGTGAACACCCTCCTGCTCCTCAGCGGGGGTTCCTACGGCCTGCAGTTCCTCGATGTCGCGCTGGTCCTGCTCGCCGTCACCTCCCTCGCTGCTCTCGTGCGCTACTGCTGGTTCTTCCGCAACGGGTTGGGCGGGGGGCTTCCCGCCCGGAGGTACACGCTGTGGCTCCTCCTCCCCGCGGGGGCGCTGTACGTGCTCGGGCTGCTGCAGTCCCACACGCTGTGGGTGGCCGCCCTGCCGCTCTGGTTCGCCTCGAACGCGGTGGCCGTCGTCGTCACCCGGCGTGAGCGCACCCGGGTGCTCGCCCTCACGGTGCCCGTCCTGGTGCTGCACGGGATGCTCGGCATGCTCCTCGGGAACAGCGGGCAGAGCGCGGTCGCGGACACCGGGGGGTTCGCATCGGTCGCGCTGTGGGCACTCATGACCCCCCTGCTGTTCGTCGGGAGCATCTGGTGGTGGGAGATCGTGGTGCGTCTCGACGACAGCCGCCGGACCTCCGGTGAGCTGGCGGTCGTGCAGGAGCGGTTGCGCTTCGCCGCGGACCTCCACGACATCCAGGGCCACCACCTCCAGGTGATCGCCCTCAAGACCGAGCTCGCCGGGCGCCTGCTCGACACCGACCCGGAAGCCGCGCGGGTCCAGATCACCGAGGCCCAGCAGCTCGCGCGGACGGCGCTCGAGGACACCCGGGCCCTCGTCCACGGCTACCGGGCGGTCTCGCTGGCCGCCGAGGCGGCGAACGCGGCGGAGGTGCTCGGCGCGGCGGGGATCTCCTGCTCCGTGGACGTCGACGGCGAGGGGTTGCCGGCCGAGCTCCGCACCCTCTTCGGCCTGGTCATCCGGGAGGCGACGACGAACATCCTCCGGCACAGCGAAGCAGGCGCGGTGCAGCTGAGGCTGGAGTGCTCCGACGCCCGGCGCGTCCTGGTGGTGCGGAACGACGGCGTCCTCGGTACCGGCGGTGGTCGCGCGGGCGGGTCGGGGATCGACGGGTTGCGGCGCCGGTTCGAGGCGATCGGCGGGCGCGTCACGGCCGGGGGCGACGGCGGATCGTTCGTCCTGACGGCCGAAGCACCTGCCGGTACTGCTCCCGCTCCGGCGATGACGGCGGCCGGAGCACCCGCCGGCACGGCGGTCCCGGCGCCCTCGTCGACGGCCGGCGACCGGGGCCGGCCATGATCAGGATCGTCCTCGCCGATGACGAGCACCTGATCCGCGGGGCGCTGGAGGCGTTGCTCGGGCTGGAGGAGGACCTCGAGGTCGTGGCGAGCGCCGACAACGGGACGGATGCCGTGCGGCTCGCGCAGCTGCACGTCCCGGACGTCTGCGTGCTCGACCTCGAGATGCCGCCCACGGACGGGATCTACGCCGCGGAGGAGATCCTCCGGAGTGTCGCGACGCGCGTCGTCATCGTCACGCGCCACGCGCGGCCGGGTGTCCTGCGGCGGGCGCTGACGAGCAGGGTGTCAGGCTTCGTCCCGAAGTCCACGCCGGCGGACCAGCTGGCCGAGGTCATCCGCGATGTCGCCGCCGGACGTCGCTACGTGGACCCGGACATCGCCGCGAGCGCGCTCACGGGGGAGTCCTGCCCCCTGACGGCGCGCGAGCTCGACGTGCTCCGGCACGGGCACCAGGGAGCGAGCCTCCAGACCATCGCCCGAGAGCTGCATCTGGCCCCCGGGACGGTGCGCAACTACGTCTCCTCCGCGATGGCCAAGCTGGACGCACCGTCGCGCCACGCGGCCGCGGCCAGGGCATGGGAGCAAGGCTGGATCTGACGTGCCCGGCTCCCGACGGTTGTGGGAGCATAGCGTCATGACGGAACAGCAGCCCGCAGGCCCTTTCCGGACCGCCCCCGCGACCGGTTCGGGCACTCCGGACGAGCCGCAGACGGGCACCATCGGCACACCGGAGCAGCTCGATGCTGCACAGGGTGCCCAGGGGTCGCAGGACGGACGTCCCGCGACCCTCGCCGAGCTCGTCGACGAGCCGGCGAAGGTCATGCGCATCGGCACGATGCTCAAGCAGCTCCTCGAGGAGGTCCGCAGCGCGCCCCTCGACGACGCCGGCCGCACGCGGCTGGCGTCCATCCACGAGCGTTCGGTCAAGGAGCTCGAGGACGGTCTCGCACCCGAGCTCGTCGAGGAACTCCACCGCATCAACCTGCCGTTCGACGAGGATTCGGTGCCCACCGACGCTGAGCTGCGGGTCGCGCAGGCGCAGCTCGTGGGCTGGCTGGAGGGCCTGTTCCACGGGATCCAGACGGCCCTCGCGGCGCAGCAGATGGCGAACCAGCAGCTCGCCGCCCGCCTCCAGCTGCGACAGCTCCCCGCCGGCACGGTGATCGCGCCCGGCGTCGTCGTCGGGGAGGACGGCGAGCCGCGCCGCACCCCGCCCGCCCGCCCGGCCCAGGCGTCCGCGGACACCCACGGCCCCGGCCAGTACCTGTAGCGCCTGGGTGGCATTCTTCGCGGCGGCGCGGCAGGGACGGAAGGACGACGCCGAACTCGGTACGGGCGTGTGGCGTCGCGCCCACGATCGCTTCCGGCGTGGCCTCGACCGTTACCACCAGATCCTCGAGGGCATCGAGGACGACGACGTCTACAACGAACTGGTCACCGTCGCCAACGAGCTCGGCGCCATGCTGCCGCGGGTGCGGTCCGTGTGCGTCCGTGCGCAGTCGTCCTCCCCGAGCACGGGCCTGGACATCCCGGGCGCCCTGCTCCAGGTGCACCGGGCGCTCTCGAGGGCGGGCAACACGCTCGCGACCACGGCGGAGGCCGCCGCGATGACACGGCTCGACGGCGAACGGTGGGGCGTCGCGTCCGCCGGCCTCGACAACGTCCGCCGGCGGGCCCAATTGGTGGCCGATGACGTCGAGGAGGCCGAGCGGTCGATGCCGGACGGTTGCTAGGCGGTCCGTCCCCCCGCACTGCGCATGGTCCCGCCGCTCAGTAGAAGAGCAGCGTGCTGCCCGGTCCGGCCGCTATGTCCCACACATCGAGCTCCTGGCCGCCGCACGTGGCCCGTTCACCGGTGGCCACACCGCGGATGTACGGGGTCGGCCTGTTCTCGTCCACGTACGGGTAGCCGCGCTCGTTGAGGACGGTCAGGACGCGCCGCCCGACCCGCGGATCGCCGTCGGGGTAGGACAGAACCTCCTCGCGCTCGTACGCGGAGAAGCCCTCGGGCCAGCGGAGCACCACCGAGCGACCGTTGAACTCGAACCACACGCAGGCCCTGCCGCCGTCGGCAGCCATCCGGAACGTCCCCAGCTGGTTCGCGGGCAGATTCTGCGCAGAGCGCCCCTCCGCGGGAAGGATGCCGACGATGTCCGCGGGATCGAGCCCACCCGGCTCCACGCCGCTCGTCGCCAGGGCAAGCTCCGGCGCGGGGAGCGTGTCGATGGCATCGCGCAGTTCCGGCGGCAACGGTGCAGGGTCCCCGGAGACCGTCGTGGCCTCGGGCGACCGCCGATCGACGAGGGTCAGCACCGAGCCCTCCCCCTCGATCGGGGAGAGCACCCCGTCGCCGTCGCGCACCAGGAAGAGGAGCTGGTGCGGAGGGAAGAAGTTCCTGCTGTAGGGGCGCTCGAGGGTGCTCCGTCCGGTCACGTCGACGGTCAGGACGTCGCCGTCGGCCTCGCCCTTGACGATCTGCACCACCACGGAGGCCTGGAGGATCCGCACGTCGCCGTCCACCGTGGTCGGTTCGACCGCCGCGTCGGAGACGATCGCGACGACGTCCGCCAGGCCGTACAGGCGCTCGACGCCTTCCGACGGACCGGAGGGAGGGCGCGGAACGATCACGCTGGCGAGGACCGCGACGAGCGCGAGCAGGCACGCCGCACCGACGGCGGTCCGCACCCGGCCGGCCCGGGCGCCGTGCACTGCGGGCCTCGGGACACCGACGCGGGTGTCCCGGGCGGTGAACAGCCCGTCCTCGTCGTCGACGTCGTGGCGGCGAGGTTCGCTGCCGGACTGCTCCGGCCGCTCGCGGAGGTCGTGTCCGGCAGGTGGGACGCCCCGGCCTGCTGACGGGCCGGGCGGGGGCGTCCGTGGTGCGGGCAGGGGCCGGCTCGCGTCGAGCTGCGCCTCGGTGACGGTCGTTGCAGGATCAGCCCGCCGCAACCGCTCGGTGAGCGGATCAGGGCAGGGCCGGGCCGTGTGCGGCGGAGTATCCGGCGCAGCGCCCGGTCCGTCGGTCCCACCCGTACCCCGTCGCGGTCCCGGACGGTCGTTCCCCACAGCCGGGAGCCCTTCCGCAGGGTGGGGCTCCTCCGTGCCGGCCAACCGCCGCGCGACGGCGTCCTCGACGATCCGCAGCTGGTCGACGGCCTGACCGGTGGCACGCGCAGCCTCGGCGGGTTCGAGGCCGTCCCAGTGCCGGAGCAGGAGGAACTCCCGCTCGTCCGGCCGGAGCGCCGCCAGGGCGGACCTCAGGCCCGGATCGTCCGGGACGCGGGGCGGCAGGTCAGGCGGAAGAAAGCGTTCCAGTGCCGACCTCGCCGCGACCAGGACGTCGCCCAGCACGTCGCCCCGTCGGTCGTCCCGTCCGTCGTCCACGTCCGGCAGCACGGGCGGCGCCGGGAGCGCAGGCCACCCGGGCGACGGCGGCGGGAGGTGACCGGTGGCCTCGTGGGCGGCCGCCGAGGCAAGGCGCACCGAGAGCGAGCGACGGAAGGCGTAGCGGTAGGCGGCGTCGTGCAGGGACGTCTCGTCCAGCAGATCCACCCCCGTCGTCCGGCCGCCTGCGCCCCGGCCGCGAGCGGCGACATGCCACGCAGACTGATAGTTGTCAGGTGAAACAGAAATAATCCGGCGCAGCGGGTGGTTCCCGCCTGTATGACTACATCACCACACCTTACGTTCAACGACGGCCACACCATCCCGCAGCTCGGCTACGGCGTATGGCAGGTCGAGGACAACGTCGCCGAGGACGTCGTGGGCAAGGCCTTCAAGGCCGGCTACCGCCACATCGACACGGCGAAGATCTACGGGAACGAAGCCGGCGTGGGCCGTGCGATCGCGGCATCGGGGCTCAGCCACGCCGACATGTTCATCACCACCAAGCTGTGGAACGCGGATCAGGGCTACGACAGCACGCTCAAGGCGTTCGACGCGTCCATGGAGCGCCTCGGCCTCGAGACGCTGGACCTCTACCTCATCCACTGGCTGCAGCCCCAGCAGGGCAAGTACCTCGACACCTGGAAGGCCTTCATCGAACTGCAGAAGCAGGGTCGTGTGAAGAGCATCGGTGTCTCGAACTTCACGGCCGAGGCCCTCACCGAGATCATCGACGCCACCGGCGTGGCGCCCGTCATCAACCAGGTGGAGACGCACCCCTACCTCAACCAGGCGGAGCTGCGCGCGTTCGAGGCCGAGAAGGGCATCCTCCACGAGTCGTGGTCGCCCATCGGTTCCGGTAAGGGACTGCTCGACGACGCCGTCCTGCAGGACATCGCGCAGAAGCGCAACGCCTCCCCCGCCCAGGTGGTCCTCGCCTGGCACCTCGCGCTCGGGAACGTGGTCATCCCCAAGTCGGTGACCGAGTCGCGCATCATCGAGAACTGGGAGTCCCTCGACGTGACGCTCGAGGACGAGGACGTCGAGGCCATCAACGCCCTCGACAAGGGTGCGGAAGGCCGGATCGGAGCCGACCCCGCGACGTCCGACTTCGCCTGATCCCCACTCGGGATCCTGGCAGGATCTTCAGAGCCGCCCGGCAGCGCCGGGCGGCTCTCGTCGTTCCGGGTCGCGGGTGTGACGCCGCGGCGCCCCTAGCAGACCGCTCCCGCGCAGGCGAGACCCGTGGGCCCGCGAATCGTCGTTGCCGCCCCCACGGAGCGCGACCTAGCGTTTCCTGCACCTGTTCATCCCCTACATGGAGGTGCCTGATGGCTACCGGAGAAACCGGATTCGACGACGTCTCGTTCGACCTGATCTCGCTGCAGTATCACTCGTTGAAGGCGGGGCATGACTACGGCCAGTACGTCCGTGACGCCCGCAACGCCGGCCGCGACGACATCGCCGAGTTCTTCGAGCAGGTCATGGCCCAGGACTCCGAGCGCGCCGCGACGTGCCATCGGTTCCTCGGGGAGCTCACCACGTCCTCCGAGTCGGGCCCGGCCATGAGCTGATCGACCTCGGGGAGGCCCTTGATGCCGACCCCTTACGGGACGAGGACGACGGCGGCTGCTTCGGTGTCCGCCGTCGTCGTCATCGGACCCCGGGCTCCGAACGGCCACGGGACACGGAAAAGCCCCGGCGGCGAACCGTCCGGGGCTTCTGCTGGAGCCTCCTGCCAGAGTCGAACTGGCGACCTTCTCATTACGAGTGAGACGCTCTACCGACTGAGCTAAGGAGGCAATGCTTCCCGGTCCGGGGCTGAGCCCGACGCCGATCCACAAGCCACAACTTTATAGGCAGGTCCCGCTCGTGGTCAAAATGGCCGGACCTGACGCGAATTCGTCTCCCGTTCACGCCTGCGCCGCTTCCCGTTTCCTGGCGGGCCAGCCCTGTCGCGAAGCGTGGCTCCTACCCGTCACCGAGACCGGAACGGGCTCGGCCGGCAAAGGGGACGCCGCATGACGCAGGACCGCCCATTCACCCTCGCAGTGATCGACATGGCGGGGACCACCGTCGACGAGGGCGCCCTGCAGGAGGAGGCGTTCACCCGGGCCCTGACCTCCCACGGTGTCGCCCAGGGCACGGAAGCCTTCACCTCGATGACGGCGTATGCCCGCCGCACCATGGGCACCTCGAAGGAACTCGTCTTCCGCCACCTCTTCGCCGACACGCCCACGGCACTCGACGTCAACCGGACCTTCGAGCAGGTGTACGACACCCTGCTGGCCCGGCACGGGGTGCAGCCCATCCCGGGCGCCGAGGAGGCGATCCTCGCCCTGCGTGACGCGGGCCTGAAGATCTGCCTTGCCACCGGTTTCGGACGCCATACGCAGAATATGATCCTGGCGTCGCTGGGCTGGATGGGACTCGCCGATCTCAGCCTCTGCCCCTCCGACGCCGGCCGCGGACGGCCCTATCCCGACATCATCCTCACGGCGGTGCTCGCCCTCGACATCGAGGACGTCCGGTCGGTCCTGGTGGCGGGGGACACGACGTCGGACCTGATCGCCGGCAGGCGCGCCGGCGCCGGTGCGGTCATCGGTGTCCTCACGGGCGCGCACAGCGAGCCGGAGCTACGCCGGGCGGGCGCCGACGCCGTCCTGCCCTCCATGTGCGGGCTGCCGCAGTGGCTGCAGTCAGGCGGTGCGGCAGCCTCCGATCAGCACCGCGCACCGTCCGCCGGCACCGTCCCGTCGATGAAGTAGTCGTCCACGAGATCGAGGATGCAGTCGTTCGACCTGCCGTAGGCGGTGTGGCCCTCACCCTCCCAGGTGACGTGCACGCCGGATTCGAGCTGGTCCGCGAGGGCCGTGGACCACGCGTAGGGCGTCGCCGGATCGCCGGTGGTGCCGATGACGAGGATCGGATCGGCGCCGGGAGCCCTGAGAGGGGCGGGTTCGGCGACGGGCGGGTACGTCCAGGGCGCACAGGTGACGCCACCGAAGGCCAGGAAGCGGCCGAAGGTCGGGGACGCCTCGATGAGCCGCTGCTCGTCGGCCTTCATCTCCGCGGGGTCGCTCGTCATGGGGTAGTCGAGGCAGTTCACGGCGAGGAACGCCGCGGTGGAGTTCGAGGCGTAGGTGCCGTCCGGGCGTCGCTCCGCGGACAGATCCGCCAGATACAGCATGGCGGAGGGGTCGCCGTCGAGGGCGTCGGTCACGGCCTGCGTGAGCGTCGACCAGTTCCCGTTGTCGTACAGCGGCAGGATGAAGCCCTGGACGAACGTCGAGACCGGTACCAGCCGTCCGTCGTCCGCCGTCATGGGCTCCCGCTCCACGGCGGCGAACAACTCCTGGATCTGCCGGACGCCGTCGTCCACCGACCCGCTGTAGGGGCACTCCGCGCCCTGCTGGCAGTCCGCCACGTAGGCGCGGACCGCCTTCTCGAAGCCGTCGGCCTGACCGAGCGTGATCTCCTCGTTGCTGAGCGAGGGGTCGATGGCCCCGTCGAGCACCAGCCGCCCTGCGCGCCTGGGGAAGAGCTCGGCGTAGGTGGCACCGAGCTGGGTCCCGTAGGAGAAGCCGAGGTAGGTCAGCGTCGGATCGCTGACGAGGGCGCGCAGGATGTCCATGTCGCGTGCGGCCGACCCGGTGTCGACGTGGCCGAGCACCTCGCCCGTCCGCTCGGCGCAGAGGTCGGCGAACTCCTTCGCCTCGGCGGTGAGCAGTGCGAGCAGTTCGTCGTCCGAGGCGTCGGCCGGGTAGGACTCCTGGCGGGCTGCGTCCTGCTCGGCGGCGTCGTAGCAGCGCACGGGGGTCGAGCGGCCCACGCCGCGGGGATCGAAGCCGAGGATGTCGTAGTCCTCCCGCAGCCGCTCGCTCGCCACGTAGTCCAGGGAATCCCGGACGATGGCCACGCCTGATCCGCCGGGTCCACCCGGGTTGACGAGGAGCGTACCCTGGGCGTCACCCGTCGCGTCCGCGCGGATGGCCGAGATGTCGATGCTCGCGCGGCCCGGGTCCGCGTAGTCGAGCGGGACCTCGATGGTCGCGCAGGAGAACTCCTCTTCGCAGTCCTCCCAGCGCACCTCCTGCTCGTAGAAGCTGCGCAGGTCCTCGGGGACGTCCCCGATGGCGGCGGGATCGGCGGTCTCGACACTGACCGAGCCGTCCGCGGACGTCTGGGAGGGGGAGGACAGCGTGCAGCCGGCCAGCCCGAGGACGACAGCGACTCCGGCGAGGAGGGCGAACGGCGGGCGGCGCCGGGCGGGAGGGCTCACGGGCGCGATTCCGCGCGGGGTCACGGGCGGGGTCACGGGCCGGGTCAGGGATGGATCCTGGGTCATCGATCGAGGTCCTTCCGGGACAGGAGGCTCACCGTCATGGCCTCGATGGCCAGGAGGGGCGAGACGTTCGTGCTGACCAGTCGCGTCCGCACCTCGTTGATCGCCTCGAGTCGCTGGAGGGTGTCCTCGGGGCCTTCACGCCGGGCGAAGTCCTCCAGTTCCGGGCGCAGGGGCTCGTTGACGAGCATCTGCCCGCTGGAGACCTGCAGCATCAGGACGTCGCGGTAGAACGAGATGAGGTCGGTGAGGGCCCGGTCGAAGTAGTCGTTCTTCGACCGCTTCGCCCGCCGCGTCTGGTCCTCCTCGAGGCGCCGGATCTGTGCGCGCATCGAGGGTGGCAGCGTTCCTGATTCGGGAGCGCCCAGGGTCGCGAGGAGCGAGGCCCGCTCCTCGGCGTCGCGCTGTTCGAAGGAGCTCTGCGCCTCCGCCTCGGCGAGGCGCACGAGGTCCGCGGCCGCCCGCATGGCGCCGGAGACCGAGCGCAGCGTCAGCGGAAGGCGGACGATCTGGTTGCGGCGCTCGCGCGCCCCGTCGTCCGTCGCCAGCCGCTTGGCGACCCCGATGTGGCTCTGCGCGGCCCGCGCGGCTGCTTCGGCGATCACGGGATCGATCCCGTCCCGGGCCACGAGCAACTCCGCGACGTCCTGCACGGGTGGCAGCCGGAGACCCACGGAACGGCAGCGTGAGCGGATGGTGACGAGCACGTCGCCCGGACTCGGCGCGCACAGCAGCCAGATGGTGCGCGGCGGCGGCTCTTCGATGGCCTTGAGGAGCACGTTGGTGCTGCGCTCCTGCATGCGGTCGGCGTCCTCGACGATGATGATCCGCCACCGGCCGGTGGAGGGCTTGTCCTGCGCCTTCCGGACGAGTTCGCGGGCCTCGTCGATGCTGATGGTGACCTTCTCCGTCGTGACGTTGGTGAGGTCGGCGTGCGCCCCGGACAGGACCGTGCGGCACGCCTTGCAGGTCCCGCACCCGCGCTCGGCCAACAGGTCACGCTCGCACAGCAGAGCGGCGGCGAAGGCCCGTGCGGCGTTCGACCGGCCGGAACCGGGGGGCCCCGTGAAGAGCCATGCGTGGGTGGGTGCTCCGGACTGCGCGGCCCGGCGGAGCTGCTCCACCACCTGTTCCTGGCCGCGCAGCTCCGCCCAGACGCCGGTCGAGGGCAGGGCGTGTGCCACGGCGGTCATGCCGCCGCCCGGGGGAGGGAAGCGAGGACTGCCGTGTGCAGGTCCGCCGGTGGAGCAGCGGCGGCCAGCACCAGGTAGCGTCCGGGATCCTGGCGGGCGAGGTCGAGGAACGCGTCGCGGATGGCGGCGTGGAACCCGTCGGGCTCCGATTCGAGCCGGTCCTCGGCGACGGTGCCGGCGGTCCGCCGGCTGCGTCCCTCCGCGGGGTCCACGTCGAGGAGGACCGTGAGGTCGGGGCGGAGGCCGTCGGTGGCCCAGAGATTCAGGTCCAGGACGGAAACGGCGCCGAGGCCCCGGCCCACGCCCTGGTACGCGACGGAGGAATCGATGTAGCGGTCGCAGACGACGACGTCGCCGCGGCCCAGGGCGGGCACGATCACCTGCTGCACGTGGGCGGCGCGGGATGCGGCGAACATGAGTGCCTCGGTCCGCGCGTCGATGTCCCCGTGGCCGTGCTCGAGCACCAGCGACCGCAGTTCCTCCCCGATCGGGGTGCCGCCGGGTTCGCGGGTCCGGACCACGGTCCGGCCGCCCTCCTCGAGCGCCGTGCAGAGGAGCGAGGCCTGCGTCGACTTGCCGGCGCCGTCGCCGCCCTCGAACGCGACGAAGAGGCCGGGCAGGCCGTGCGGGAGGGGATAGGTCACGCGCCAAGCCTACCGAGTGGCAGCGACCCTTCGGGCGGGGTCACGCGTGCCGGGGTGAACTGGAGCGGCGCTAGGCTCGGGTCCATGGCCACCGACCACCCCGACCTCGCCCCGGACACCCTGACCGTCGCGGCGGGACGACCGCCGCGGGAGCACGACGCACCCGTCAACGTGCCGATCGTCCTCTCCACGACCTACCACGAGACCCGGGCGCCGCAACCCGGCGACCGCATCTACGCCCGGGGCTCCAACCCCACCTGGGATCCGTTCGAGGAGGCCCTGGGGGCGCTCGAGGGAGCCGACCTGCCGGCCCTCGTCTTCGGCTCCGGACTGGGCGCAGCTGCCGCAGCCCTCTCCCTCGTGCCGACCGGAGGAGCTGTGGTCATGCCGCGGCACGCCTACGCCGGCTCCATCAGCCTCGCCGGCGACCTCGCGGCACAGGGCCGCTTCGAGCTGCTGGCCGTGGACATCGCGGACACGGACGCGGTGCTCGGTACGCTCGACGCGCTCGCGCACCGCTTCGATGCCGGCCAGGTGATGCTCTGGCTCGAGAGTCCCACCAACCCCATGCTCGAGGTCGCGGAGCTGGCCGTCCTGACGGACGCGGCGCATGCCCACGGTGCCCTCGTCGTCGCGGACAACACCTTCAACACGCCCATGGTGCACCGGCCGCTGGAAGCGGGGGTCGACGTCGTCCTGCACTCGGTGACCAAGTGGCTGGCGGGCCACTCCGACGTCGTCCTCGGGGCGCTCGCCACGTCCGACGCGGCGCTGCGCGGGAGGTTGCTGGCGCACCGCACCCTCCACGGGGCGATCGCCGGGCCGTTCGAGGTCTGGCTGGCCCTCCGCGGACTCCGGACGCTCGCCCTGCGCATGGAGCGGAGCCAGTCGACGGCGGCCTTCCTCGCGCTGCACCTCGCCGACCACCCGGCCGTCCGCCGGGTGCGCTATCCCGGTCTCGCCTCGGATCCCGGACACGAGCGCGCCGCCGCCCAGTTCAACGGCTTCGGCGGGATCGTCAGCATCGAGCTCGACGACGTCGCCACCGCGGACGCCGTGGTGGATGCAGTGCGGCTCTGGCTCCCGGCGACCTCCCTCGGTGGCGTGGAGTCCCTCGTGGAGCGCCGCCGTCGCCAGCCCGCCGAGCCGGCGACCGTGCCCGAGGCCCTCGTCCGGCTGTCCGTCGGCATCGAGAACCCCGAGGACCTGTGGGCCGACCTCGAGCAGGCACTCCGCCGGGCCACGGGCGGGCGTGACGGCGGCCTCTGACCGGACCACCCGTCGTCGGGTCCGCAGCACGCGCCGGTGTCGGTCGGTGCCTGTCGGTGTCTGTCGGTGTCGCCGGTGCGCCACGGACGGGGCGGCCCGCTAAGCTGAGGGCGTGGACCTCGTACTCCAGACCCAGTACTTCCTGTACCTCGCGCTCGGCTTCGTCGCCCTGGGCATCGAGGTGTGGGCCCTCTCCGACTGCGTGCGTCGTCCCGGCACGGCCTTCGAGGCCGCCTTCAAGCGCACCAAGGGCTTCTGGCTCGCGCTCACCGGTGGCGCCGTCGTGGTCGGCCTCCTCTCCGCCCTGGGCGGCCGTGGGGGCTTCAACCTCTTCCAGCTGGTCGCGATCATCGCGGCGTGCGTGTACCTGGCGGACGTGAAGCCCGCTGTCAGCCAGACCTCCGGACGCGGCGGCAACTCCGGCCCCTACGGCCCCTGGTAGGGAACAGCTTCCCCTGATCGATCGCGTCTCCCGGCCGAAAGGCCGAGCGCGGAGGGCGGGCCCGGTCCACCGTCCGTCTCAGCCGGGTTTGACGGCGTCCCACGCCACGGTGACCTCGCCCAGGCGCCAGCGCGCCGGACCGTCCACCAGCGGCCAGCCCGCGCTCCTCAGGGACGCGCACATGGACCGCCATCGCTGCGCCTGGCCGAAGGACGCGAGCGCCGCCGCGTCGAGCCACGCCTTGTCGAGCGCCCGCAGGTAGGCGTGCACCCGCTCGCCCTCGACGTTCCGGTGGATCAGTGCCTTCGGGAGGCGCTCGGCGACGTCCGAGGGCAGGGTGAAGGCGCCGAACCTGAGCGAGATGCTCAGCGTGCTCGGCCCGTCGGCCTCGACCGCAGCCCAGGTGGCGCGCCGGCCGATCTCGTCGCACGTCCCGTCGACGAGGAGTCCTCCCGGCGCGAGCCGGCCCCGCACCTCGTCCCAGTAGGCGGCGTACTCGTCCTCCCCGTACTGGCGCAGCACGTTGAAGGCCCGCACAACCACGGGTCGGCGTCCGTCGAGGGGAAGCTCGAAGCCGCCCTGCCGGAAGCTGAGTCCCGGCCGCGCGAGCGGTTCCGCCGCCGCCACCCGCGCCGGGTCGATCTCGACGCCCATCACCTCGACGTCGTCGCGCACCGCCCGCAGGCGTGCGAAGAGCTCGACGGCCGTCACGGGAGCAGCCCCGTAGCCGAGGTCGACGACGAGCGGATCAGCGGCCCGGCGCAGGCGGGAGGACTGCGGGCCGGCGAGCCAGCGGTCCACCCGGCGCAGGCGGTTCGGGTTGGTGGTGCCGCGCGTGATGGTCCCGAGGGGTCTGGTCGGCGGTCGTCTCGGTGGCACCCGTCAAGGCTAGGCCACGGCCTTAACACTCGCGGAACAGGCCGCTCCCGGCATGACCCGGCTGACGTGGATACGGCAGACTAGGAGACATGACCTACACACTGATCCTGCTGCGCCACGGGCAGAGCGAATGGAACGAGAAGAACCTCTTCACCGGGTGGGTGGACGTCGCCCTCACGGAGAAGGGACGCGAGGAGGCCACCCGCGGTGGCCACCTGCTGACCGAGGCCGGCATCCTCCCGGACGTCGTCTACACGTCCCGGCAGAAGCGCGCCATCATCACCGCCAACCTCGCGCTCGAGGCCGCGGACCGCAGCTGGATCGACGTCAAGCGCAACTGGCGCCTGAACGAGCGCCACTACGGTGCACTGCAGGGCAAGGACAAGGCCCAGACGCTCGCCGAATTCGGTGAGGAGCAGTTCATGGAGTGGCGCCGGTCCTACGACACCCCGCCGCCCGCGCTCGAGGACTCCAGCGAGTACTCGCAGGTCGGCGATCCCCGCTACGCGGACCTCGGCGACGACGTCCCCCGCACCGAATGCCTGAAGGATGTCCTCGACCGCTTCCTGCCGTACTGGGAGTCCGACATCACCGTCGACATCCGGGCCGGGAAGACCGTCCTCATCGCGGCGCACGGCAACTCGCTGCGCGCCCTCGTGAAGCACCTCGACGGCATCAGTGACAAGGACATCGCAGCACTCAACATCCCTACGGGGATCCCGCTGGTGTACGAGCTGGACGAGGACCTCACGCCCGTCAAGGCCGGTGGCACCTACCTCGACGCCGATGCGGCTGCTGCCGCCATCGAGGCCGTCGCGAACCAGGGCAAGCACTAGCCGCGGGGAGCGCGACTCCCACCGGTCGTCGCAGAACCAGAACGACGGCGGTCCCTGCGGGGGCCGCCGTCGTCCTGTCATGCCGGATGCGGATCAGGTCAGCGGAGCGCTCGGCTGCCATTCGCCGGTGACCAGGTAGGTGACCTTCCGCGCCACGGAGACACCGTGGTCGGCGAAGCGCTCGTAGTAGCGGCTGGCGAGGGTGACGTCCACGGTGGTGGGTGCGGTCTCGGCCCAATCCTCGGCAGCCACGGCGCGGAAGACGCTCGCGTGCAGCTCGTTGACGCGCGCATTGGCCGCATTGATCTCGTTGCTCAGCTCCAGGTTCCGCGTCTCGAGCAGCTCGGTCACCTTGTCCGCGATCTGCACGTCGAGGTCGGCGAGCTCGTCGAAGGTGGCGCGGATGCTCTCGGGGATCACGTTCGCGGGGAAGCGCAGGCGGGCGAGCTGCGCCACATGGCGGGCGAGGTCACCCATGCGCTCCAGGGAGGCGCTCATGCGCAGGGCTCCCACGATCATGCGGAGATCGGAGGCCACGGGGCCCTGCAGGGCCAGGATGTCGATCGCGCGCTCGTCGAGATCGTTCTGCAGGAAGTCGATCCGCGCGTCCGCCGCGATGACCTCCTGGGCCAGTTCGGTGTCCGCTCCCTGGAAAGCGCTGTTGGCCTTCCGGATGGCCTCGGACACCAGTTGCGAGATCTCGATCAGCTCCTCGCCGATCTGGTGGAGCTCGGCCTGAAAAACCTTACGCACGTAGGGGTCCCTCCCTGGAAGTTTGCACTGCAACCGTATCCACAGTTCTGCCGCCGAGCCTTCCAGCCGTCGGTGAACTGTTTCCCCGCATTGTGTGAACGTTAGTTGAACCCCTCAGCCATTGCCACCGGATGAGGCCGGCCCGGAAAGTGAACGGCATAAGCTGTGTCCGTGGACCCCCTTCTCCTGACGCTCGTGGCCGGGCTGGTCGGCCTAGCCCTCGGTGTGAGCGGCATGGCGGCCTTCCGTGCGAGCGAGGCCCAGCGGCTCAGGCTGCTCTACGAGGACGAGCCCTCGCTGCCCGACGGCGCCGCCGAGGTCCTCTCCATCATCGGCCGCGCCTATGTCATCGTGGACGCGATCGACGGCGTCGTCCGGGCCAGCCCCGCAGCCTACGCCTTCGGCCTGGTCCGCGGGCACACCGTGGTGCACTCGGAGCTGCTGGACCTCACCTCCAGGGTGCGGCGCGACGGCGTGATCGAGCAGGAGCAGCTCGAGCTCCCGCGGGGTCCGCTGGGGCAGGGGACCATCGTGGTCCAGGTGCGCGTCGCGGCCCTCGGCGCGGAGTACATCCTGATCCTCGCCGATGACCGGACGGAGATCACCCGCAGCGAGGAGATCCGCAACGACTTCGTCGCGAATGTCTCCCACGAACTCAAGACTCCCGTCGGCGCCATCTCGCTGCTCGCCGAGGCGATCGACGACGCCGCCGAGGACGAGGTCGCCGTGCGCCGGTTCGCGCAGCGCATGCACAAGGAGTCCGGCCGGCTCTCCGCGCTCGTCCAGGACATCATCGAACTCTCCCGTCTGCAGGGCGCCGACGTCGTCCGCCGCGGTAAGCCCGTGGACGTCAACGCGGTGATCGCCGAGGCGGTGGACCGCAACAAGCTGCCCGCGGAGAGCAAGCAGATCGACATCGTCGTCGGCGGGACCGTCCAGGCGCCCGTGTACGGCGACCGCGACCTGCTGATGACGGCGTTCCGCAACCTGATCGACAACGCCATCCGCTACTCGCCCGAGGGCACGCGGGTCGGCGTGGGCGTGCGGTCGCGCGACGGACTGGTGCAGGTCTCGGTCACGGACCAGGGCACGGGCATCACGCCCGAGGAGCAGGAGCGCATCTTCGAGCGTTTCTACCGCATCGACGCCGCGCGGTCCCGCCAGACCGGAGGGACCGGCCTCGGCCTCAGCATCGTGAAGCACGTGGTCGCGAATCATGGCGGAGAGGTCACCGTGTGGTCCCAGGCCGGTCAGGGCAGCACGTTCACGGTCCGGCTGCCCGAGATGGAGGTCAACCCGGAGGACGGCGGTGCACCCGGCCACGAGACGACGTCGGGCACCGATGCCCCGGGCGTCCAGATTTCCGACACGACGTCGGGCAAGAGGGGCAGCGCCGCTGCCCATGAGCAGGGAGTCAAGGCTTGAGCCGCATTCTGATCGTCGAGGACGAGGAGTCCTTCAGCGACCCGCTGTCCTACCTCCTGGGCAAGGAGGGCTTCGAGGTGTCGGTCGTGGACAACGGCCTCGACGCCATCACCGAGTTCGACCGCTCCGGTGCCGACCTCGTGCTGCTGGACCTCCAGCTGCCGGGGCTGTCCGGGACGGAGGTCTGCCGCCAGCTGCGCCAGCGTTCGAGCGTCCCGGTCATCATGCTGACCGCCAAGGACGCCGAGATCGACAAGGTGGTGGGCCTGGAGCTCGGTGCCGATGACTACGTCACCAAGCCCTACTCGTCCCGCGAGCTGGTCGCCCGCATCCGTGCGGTCCTGCGGCGGCAGGGTGAGCCCGAGGAACTGATCTCGAACACCATCCAGGCGGGCCCCGTCCGGATGGACATCGAACGGCACGTGGTGAGCGTCGACGGCGAGCAGGTGGCGCTGCCGCTCAAGGAGTTCGAGCTCCTCGAGATGCTGCTGCGCAACTCCGGCCGGGTGCTCACCCGTGGCCAGCTGATCGATCGCGTGTGGGGTTCCGACTACGTCGGGGACACGAAGACGCTCGACGTGCACGTGAAGCGCCTGCGCGGGAAGGTGGAGCCCGACCCCTCGAATCCGCGCTACCTGATCACCGTCAGGGGACTCGGGTACAAGTACGAGCCCTGAGGGGGCACGACGCAGAACTGCCCGCCTCCGATGGTCCGGAGGCGGGCAGCAGTGTCGTCGGCAGGATCCGCCTACTCGCCTTCGGACGCTTCCTCGGTGGCCGCAGGCTCGCTCGGGCGCGGCGTGTAGCCGCCGGGGACGAACTCGCGGTACTCCTCGAGCGTCCCGTCGAGCACGGGCACCTCGAACGTCGCCTGGTCGCCGTTCACCTCGAAGTCGACGTCGACGAGGGAGCCCGGGATGTCGTCGACACCCTCGAGCGAGGCGTCGTCCGAGGTCTCGTCCTCGAGCTTGATCTGGCCCTGGCCCTCGATCGTGAAGCTCGTGGAGGCACCGCCGGCGCTGATCGAGAGGTTCACGGGGTCGTCGCCCGAATTGAAGATCGTGCCCACGAGGCGGCCCGCCGTCTCGTCATCGCGGCCGACGATCAGGATGTTGCGCATGAGCACGGGCCCGAGATCCTTCACGATGCCGTCCGATGCGGCGTACTGCGTCGTCGTCGACTGCTCAGCGGTGAAGCTGCAGCCGGAGACCCCCAGCATCAGCAACACGGCGCCGGCAGCGACGGACCGCTGCACTCGGTTCTTCGGTGCACTCTTCACGGCACAAACTCCTGGGGGCTCAACAGGTGGGACAGGGACGGAATCCGATGCGGACCTACAGGACAGACTATCGGCTACGAGCATCAACCGTGGTGTCCGTTGCGGCCGCCCGAATGCTGCAGCAGCACCAAAAGCCCCTTCCGTCAAGAGGCGAATGATAGTCAATTCGCCCTGTTCAAGCCGTCTGACCTGCGAAAACGCGCCATCGGCGTGTCGTTGCCGTGATAAACTGACTGGCGGGAAAGGGGAAAGTCCACATGGTTTTTGAGGTTGGCGAAACAGTTGTTTACCCTCACCACGGCGCAGCGAAGATCGAGGAGATCAAGATGCGCGTCATCAAGGGCGAAGAGAAGATGTATCTCAAGCTCAAGGTGGCACAGGGTGATCTGACCATAGAAGTACCAGCAGAGAACGTCGACCTCGTAGGGGTCCGCGACGTGGTGGGCAAGGAAGGCCTCGAGCATGTGTTCGATGTCCTGCGGGCCGAATTCACGGAAGAGCCGACCAACTGGTCGCGCCGGTACAAGGCGAACCTCGAGAAGCTCGCCTCCGGCGACGTCATCAAGGTCGCCGAAGTAGTCCGGGACCTCTGGCGTCGCGACCACGACCGCGGACTGTCGGCCGGTGAGAAGAGGATGCTCGCGAAAGCGCGGCAGATCCTCATCTCCGAGCTCGCACTCGCGGAGAAGACCGATGAAGAGAAGGCCGCCAGCGTCCTCGACGAGGTCCTCGCCTCCTAGGAGCGGGACTGATCGTCGAAGAGGGACCCCCGGGTCCCTCTTTTTCTTTGCCCTGTCATAGGGTGACGGAGTGCCACCGAACCTGCAGCAGCCCGCCCCGCCCGTCGTCGGCCTGATCGTCGTCGCAGCTGGGACCGGCCAGCGCCTCGGGCACGGCATCCCCAAGGCCCGCGTGCTGTGCGGTGGGCGCACGCTGCTCGAGCACGCGCTGGACGCCGTGTCCGCCTCGGGCGTGGCCGCCGCCGTGGTGGTGGTCCTGCCGCCCGGGGACACCGTTCTGGCCGCCGTCGTGGAGGCAGCGGCCGGCGCCGCACCACGGGGCTGCCGGATCACCTCGGTCCCCGGTGGCGCGTCGCGGGTCGCCTCCGTCCGCTCGGGACTGGCTGCACTCCCGCCGGCGGCGGAGATCGTGCTGGTGCACGACGCCGCCCGCGCCCTCACTCCTCCTGCAGTCTTCCAGCGCGTCGCGGCCGCGGTCCGCGCGGGCGCCCCCGCCGTGATCCCCGTGGTGCCGGTGGCGGACACCGTCAAGGTCGTCCGCGCGGACGTCGTCGAGTCCACCCCCGACCGCGCCGGCCTGCGCGCGGTGCAGACACCGCAGGGTTTCGCCGCAGCCTCCCTGCGCTCGGCGCACAACGGATCCGCCGCCGCGGATCCGGGCATCACGGACGACGCCATGCTCATGGAGGCACTCGGCGTGCCGGTCCGCGTGGTCGACGGCGACCCCCTCGCGTTCAAGGTGACCACCCCCCTGGACCTCACTGTGGCCGAGGCCGTCCTGGCGCTCAGGCGTGACGGCCGCGGTGCAGCAGACCCTTCCCCATCCGGCAGGAGTACCGATGTACCTGAGTGAGCACCTCCACCTTCCCCGCACCGGGATCGGCGTGGATGTCCACGCGTTCGCCCCCGAGGACGCGCCGGCGCCGCTGTGGGTCGCCGGCCTCCTCTGGGAGGGCGAACGGGGGCTGAGCGGCCACTCCGACGGGGACGTCGTGGCGCACGCGGCCGCGGACGCCCTGTTCTCGGCTGCCGGCGTCGGTGACCTCGGAAGCCACTTCGGCACGGACCGGCCCGAGTACGCCGGCGCTTCCGGGCACGCGCTGCTCTCCGAGGCCGCGCGGATCGTCCGGGCGGCGGGCTTCGACATCGGCAACATCGCCGTCCAGCTCGTCGGCAACCGGCCGAAGTTCGCGCCGCGCCGCGCCGAGGCGGAAGCGGCCATGTCCGACGCCGCGCAGGCGCCGGTCAGCATCTCGGCGACCACCACCGACGGGCTCGGCCTCACCGGACGGAGCGAGGGGATCGCCGCGATCGCGACCGCCGTCGTCGTGCGGTCCGGTGGCCGGGTGCCCGGCGACACCGCGGGGGCCTGAGGAGTCCGGCGGGTAATCTGGACCGGTGAGCCTGCGATTCCATGACACCGCCCGCGCCGAGGTGCGTCCCTTCGAACCCCTCGAACCGGGCAGGGCGAGCCTCTACTACTGCGGCGCCACCGTGCAGGGCATGCCCCACGTGGGGCACGTGCGGTCCGCGATCGCCTTCGACCAGCTCACCCGGTGGCTCGAGGCCCGCGGCCTGCGCGTCACCGTGGTCCGGAACGTGACGGACATCGACGACAAGATCCTCGCCAAGTCCCGGGACTCCTTCCGCGAGGGCGCCGCCGATGCCGATCCGGCCGTCGTCCAGGACGAGCCGTGGTGGGCCCTGGCCTACCGTTTCGAGCAGGAGTTCCAGCGTGCCTACGCCGCACTCGGTGTCCGGCCGCCGACCTACGAGCCGCGCGCCACGGGCCACATCCCCGAGATGCATGCGCTGATCCAGCTCCTGATCGACCGCGGCCATGCCTACCCGGCGCCGGACGGATCGGGGGACGTCTACTTCGACGTCCGCTCCTGGCCGGCCTACGGCAGCCTCACGCGCCAGGACATCGACGAGATGCAGGCCGCGCCCGACGCCGATCCGCGCGGCAAGCGGGATCCTCGCGACTTCGCGCTGTGGAAGGGCGCCAAGGAGTCGGATCCGGTGACGGCGTCCTGGGCCAGTCCGTGGGGGGTGGGGCGGCCCGGCTGGCACCTCGAGTGCTCCAGCATGGTCACGAAGTACCTCGGCACGGAGTTCGACATCCACGGCGGCGGACTGGATCTCCGCTTCCCCCACCACGAGAACGAGATGGCCCAGTCGCAGGCCGCGGGGCGCGGCTTCGCCCGGTTCTGGATGCACAACGGGATGGTCACCTTCGAGGGGGAGAAGATGTCCAAGTCCCTCGGCAACACCGTGAGTCCGCAGGAGATGATCGACGCAGCGGGCCCCCGCGTGGTGCGCTACTACCTCGGGCAGGCGCACTACCGCTCCGTCCTGGACTACCGCGAGACGTCGCTGCAGGAGGCTGCCGCGGCGGTCGCCAGGATCGACGGATTCATCGGCAAGGCCTCGGCCCGGGTCGGCGCGCCCGCCGTGCAGCAGGTCCGGGCGGCGGACCTGCCCGCGGCCTTCGCCGACGCAATGGATGACGACCTCAACGTGCCGCAGGCACTCGCGGTCCTCCACACGACCGTGCGCAGCGGCAACACCGCGCTGGCCTCGGGTGATGACGCCGCGGTGGGAGCGGCCCTCTCCGCCGTCGTCGCCATGACCGGGGTGCTCGGGCTCGACGACGCCGGGGACGCCCGTGCGGGCGGGGCGGACGCCGCGCTCACGAAGGCCCTCGATGCGCTCGTCGGGGACCGCATCGCCGAACGCCTCGACGCCCGGTCGGCGCGGGACTGGGCGCGCGCGGACGCCATCCGCGAGGCGCTCTCGGGCGCCGGGATCGTCCTGGAGGACACGGCGGACGGGGCGCGCTGGTCCCTGGCGGAGGACTGACCGGAGGACTGACCGGAGGACGTCGGCGGAGCCGGGGCCGCCGTCCCGGGGCGCCTCGCGCCGGAGTCGTGACCACCGCCCGGCCGCGCGCAGAGGGAAGGCGCCGCCGCCCGGTAAACTGGAGGCGATTCTTCCTCTATTTAAAGGTGTTGTTCCATGGTCAGTCACGGACGTCCAGGCGCGGTGCGCAAGTCGAAAAAGGGCCCTTCCGTCGGCACCGGCGGACACGGGCGCAAGTCCCTCGAGGGCAAGGGCCCCACGCCGAAGGCGGAGGACCGCCCGTACCACAAGGCGTACAAGAGCAAGGAGCTCGCCGAGCGGTCCGCCGCCAAGCGCGCGGGCGGCAAGGGCGCCGGGACCGGGCGGACCAAGGGCAAGGCGGCCGAAGAAGCCGTCACCGGCCGCAACTCGGTGGTCGAGGCGCTGCGTGCCGGCATCCCCGCGAAGGCCCTCCACGTCGCCATCCGGATCGAGATGGACGACCGCGTCCGGGACTCGCTGAAGATGGCCGCCGAGCGGGGCATCCCCGTGATGGAGACGGGCAAGCCGGAGCTCGACCGCATGACCGACGGCGCGGTGCACCAGGGCCTCATGCTGCAGATCCCGCCCTACGAGTACGCCGACGCCCTCGACCTGGTGGACGAGACCATCGAGAAGTACCGCCGCGGACACATCGGCAACGCGCCGCTGTTCGTGGCCCTCGACGGCATCACCGATCCCCGCAACCTCGGCGCGATCATCCGTTCCGCCTCCGCCTTCAGCAGCCACGGGGTTATCGTCCCCGAACGCCGCTCGGTCGGCGTGACCGCATCGGCGTGGAAGACGAGTGCGGGGGCCGCGGTACGGGTGCCGGTCGCGCGCGTCGGCAACCTGAACGCCGCCCTGAAGAGCATGAAGGGCAAGGGCATCTTCGTCCTGGGTCTCGACGGCGACGGCGACGTGTCCCTGCCCCAGCTGTCCCTCGGCCGCGACCCGATCTGCATCGTCGTCGGATCAGAGGGCAAGGGCCTCTCGCGCCTCGTGCGCGAGAACTGCGACCAGATCGTCTCCATCCCCATCGATTCCGCCATGGAGTCGCTCAACGCGTCGATGGCGGTGGGCATCACGCTGTACGAGGTGTCACGCCAGCGTTCGTCCTGATCGCCCGACGATGATCCAGCCGGCACAGCAGCTTCCGCGCGCCTCCCGCGAGTTCCCCCTCGGGCTCCACGCCATCAGGCGGGGGGAGCAGCGTGATGCCCACGCCAACGCGGCCGTCTGGGCCCCCGGCATCCCGTCCATGGACGTGCACTGGCGCCGTGGCGACGGGTCGTGGACGTCCGAGACGCTGGTGGGGCTCGACGGCGGCGTGCACCACGGCGTGGTGGGGCCGGTGGATCCGGGTGCCCTGTACGCGTTCTGGCCCACGGGCGAGGACCTGCCCGGCGCCATCGGCGAGGCGCAGCTGCTCCTCGATCCCTACGGGCGGGCCATCGAGACGATCGACACCGTCGGGGCGCCCGGCACCGACGCGGCCGGGGAAGCCGACTCGCGTGCCTACTACTCGGTGTTCCTCGAGCACGCGTTCGACTGGGGTACGAGCGAGCGCCCGAACACGGCCTGGCGGGACACCGTCGTCTACGAGGCGCACGTCAAGGGCCTCACGAAGTTGCACCCCGACGTCCCCGAGGAACTCCGCGGCACCTACGCCGGGCTGGCCCATCCGGCGATGGTCACCTACCTGCGCGAGCTCGGGGTCACCGCCGTCGAACTCCTGCCGGTGCACTTCCACATCGACGAGCCGCACCTCGAGCCGCTCGGCCTCAGCAACTACTGGGGCTACAACACCCTGGGTTTCTTCGCCGCGCACACCGACTACGCGACGGCGGCGGCCCGGACCGCCGGCCCCGCTGCCGTGCTCGACGAGTTCAAGGGCATGGTGAAGGCGCTCCACGAGGGCGGCCTCGAGGTCATCCTCGACGTCGTCTACAACCACACCGCGGAGGGTGAGCAGCACCGGCCCGCCCTGTGCTGGCGCGGTCTCGGGGACCGCGACTACTACCGGCACGACGACGCCGGACGCTACCTGGACACCACAGGCTGCGGGAACACCCTCGACTTCTCCCAGCCGCGCGTCGTCGAGTTCGCCCTCGACTCGCTGCGGTACTGGGCGGAGGAGTGCCGCATCGACGGATTCCGGTTCGACCTCGCGGTCACCCTCGCACGGGACGAGCGCAACGTCTTCACCCCGCGACATCCCTTCCTCGTCGCCGCCGGGGCGTCGACGGTGCTGCGCGGGACGAAACTGATCACCGAACCCTGGGACATCGGTCCCGACGGGTGGCAGACCGGGCGCTTCCCGGTCGGCTGGGCGGACTGGAACGACGGCTTCCGCGACACGGTCCGCGACTTCTGGTTGCGGGACATCGCATCCCTGACGGGTGGCGGGGCGGCCTCCTCACCCGGACGGCTCGCAGGGTGCCTCGCCGGATCGGCCGACACCTTCGGTGCGTCCGGCAGGAGTCCCCTCGCCTCCGTGAACTTCGTGACCGCGCACGACGGCTTCACGCTCGCCGACCTGACGGCCTACGAGCGCAAGCACAACGAAGCCAACGGCGAGGGCAACCGGGACGGCCACAACGACAACCGCAGCTACAACCACGGTGCGGAGGGGCGCACGGAGGACGAGGGCATCCTCGCAGCCCGTGAGCGCAGCGCCCGCAACATCATGGCGTCGCTGCTCATCTCCCTCGGGGTGCCGATGCTCACCGCCGGCGACGAGTTCGGACGGACACAGGGCGGCAACAACAATGCCTACTGCCAGGACACGGAGCTCGCATGGGTGCACTGGCCCGATGACGCCGCCTCCCGCCGCATGCTGGACGCCACCCGGACCCTGCTCGCCATCCGGCGGGACTTCCTGGCCTGCCAGCCCCCGACGTTCCCGTCCCGGGGCGACCAGTCGACGCTGCTGTGGTTCAACGCCGCCGGACTGCCGATGACGCCGCACGAGTGGAACGACCCCTCCACCCGGACCGTGCAGCTCCTCCTCGGATCGACGGGCGGCACGATCAACGGCCTGGTGGTCATCAACGGGTCGCTCGAGCCGGCGCGCATCCACCTGCCGTCGGCCTGGATCCTGCAGGGCCAGGGTGTGGAGGGGGAGCAGCCGCGCTGGTTCAGCCGTACCTTCGACTCCGCCGGTGGCGATGACCCGCGGGTGCACGGTGCCGGGGCCGGCGGTGGCACCGGTGGCGGTGTCGGTGGCGGTGTCGACGGCCGGCTCCGCTCGGGCGAGGCCGATGTCGTCGCCGCCGATTCGGTCCGCATCTACCGCTGCTGACCGGCCCGGACGCGTCGGTACGCGACGGGACACCTGACGACGCTGCCGGAAGCGACGAAGCCCGGGACCAGAGGTCCCGGGCTTCGTCGTTCCTGGCCGCCGGCAGGACGCCGGTCAGGCGTTGACGACGAGCCCCAGTTCCGCCTTCGTGGCCAGGGTCGTGTGCTTGGGCAGCACCCGCACGGTGTAGCCGAAGGACCCAGAGTGGTCGATCCGGATCCCACCCGTGAACAGGTAGCGTCCGCTGCCGAGGTTCTCGGCGACGTCGAGGTCCTCGACCGTGACATCGCTCAGCTCGTCGCTGTCCAGAGCGCGGCCGTAGGCCACCTCGACCGCGACGTCGTCGGGGTCGAGTCCACCGAGCGAGACGTACGCGTTGACTGTGAGCGAATCGCCGATCTGCGGGTCCTCGGACACGCCCGTCGAATCGACGTGCTCCACCTGCACAGCGGGCCAGCTGCCCTGGACGCGGGAGCGCCAGGCAGCGGTCCGCTTGGCGAGCGAGAACTGGTCGGCGGCGGCTTCCTGGCCCGCCCGCCAGGCCGGCCGGTACAGCTTCTCCACGTAGTCCTGCAGCATGCGTTCCGCGGACACTGCCGGCCCGAGAGTGGCCATGGTGTGCTTGATCATGGCGATCCACGCGTGCGGCACGCCGTCGCGGGAGGGCTCGGACGGGCCTGCCGCTCCTGCTCCCTCGGCCGGCACGAGCGAGTAGAAGCGCGGTCCCACCTGGGTCTCGAGGAGGTCGTACAGGGCGGCGGCCTCGATGTCGTCGCGCTCGTCGGCGGAGGCGCCGTTGTTGGCAGTCGGGATGGCCCAGCCGTTGTCGCCGTCGTACATCTCGTCCCACCAGCCGTCGAGGACGGACAGGTTCAGCCCACCGTTGATGGCGGCCTTCATGCCGGAGGTGCCGCATGCCTCGAGCGGACGCAGCGGGTTGTTCAGCCAGACGTCGCAGCCGGGGAAGAGGGTCCGGGCCATCGCGATGTCGTAGTTGGGCAGGAAGACGATGCGGTGGCGCACCTCGGGATCGTCGGTGAACCGGACGAGGTCCTGGATCATGCGCTTTCCCTGCTCGTCGGCGGGATGCGACTTGCCGGCGATCACGAGCTGGATGGGGTGCTCGGGGTGCAGGAGCAGGGCCTTCAGTCGGGCCGGGTTCCGCAGCATGAGCGTGAGGCGCTTGTAGGTCGGCACGCGCCGGGCGAAGCCGATGGTCAGCACGTCGGGGTCCAGGACGGAGTCGGTCCAGGTGAGCTCCGCATCGGCGGCCCCGCGCTTCTTCCAGGAGGACCGCAGGCGCTGGCGGACGTCGTCCACCAGGTTGGAGCGCAAACTGCGGCGCAACGCCCAGATGTCGGTGTCCGGGACGTCGTACACCTTGTTCCACTGCGGATCGAGGATCGACTCGGCACCGAAGGTGGAGCGGGCGAAGTCGGCGATCTCGGGGTCGACCCAGCTCGGCACGTGCACGCCGTTGGTGACGGAGGTGATGGGCACCTCGCGGGTGTCGAAGCCCGGCCACAGGCCCGAGAACATGCCGCGCGAGACCTCCCCGTGCAGCTTCGCCACACCGTTGGCCCGCTGGGCCAGGCGCAGCCCCATGACGGCCATGTTGAACTTGGCGGGATCGCCGTCGGCGTAGTTCTCGGCACCGAGCGCGAGCACCCGGTCCGTCGGGACGGCAGGAGCCAGGCCGGCGTGGAAGAAGTGCTCGATCTGCGAGCGGTCGAAGCGGTCGATCCCGGCGGGGACCGGGGTGTGCGTCGTGAACACGGTCGAGGCACGGCCCGCGGTGAGGGCCTCCTCCCAGCTCATCGGGGACTCGTTGGCCGGGTCCATCAGTTCGCGGATGCGCTCGATGCCGAGAAAGCCGGCATGGCCCTCGTTGGTGTGGAAGACCTCGGGAGCGGGCATGCCGGTCAGGCGCTGGAAGATGCGCAGGGCCTTCACCCCGCCCATGCCGAGCAGCAGCTCCTGCTGCAGGCGCTGGTCCCCGCCGCCGCCGTAGAGGCGGTCGGTGACGTTCCGGGCGGCCTCGTCGTTCCCGGCGACGTTCGAGTCGAGCAGGAGGAGGGGGACGCGGCCGACGTCGGCGCGCCAGATGTGCGCGGAGAGCTGGCGTCCGTTGGGCAGGGGCAGGACGACGGTCGCCGCGGAACCGTCCTCCTCTCGGAGCAGGGTCAGCGGGAGCCCGTCCGGGTCGAGCACGGGGTAGGTCTCCTGCTGCCATGCGTCACGCGAGAGCGACTGCTTGAAGTAGCCGGCCTGGTAGAGCAGCCCCACCCCGACCAGGGGGACGCCGAGATCGGACGCGGACTTCAGATGGTCACCGGCGAGGATGCCGAGGCCGCCGGAGTACTGGGGGAGGACGGCACTGATCCCGTACTCCGGGGAGAAATAGGCGATGCTGCGGGGCGCGTCGTCGCCGAGGGACTGGTACCAGCGCGGCTCGGTCAGGTAGTTCTCGAGGTCGGCGCCGACCGCCTGGATCCGCTGCACCAGGGCGTCGTCGCCGGCGAGCTGCTCGAGCTTCTCGCGGGTGACCGAACCGAGGAAGGAGACGGGATCGTGGCCGCTCTCCGCCCAGGCGGCAGGGTCGATCTCCTCGAAGAGCCGCGAGGTCGGCAGGTGCCACGACCACCGCAGGTTTCCGGCGAGTTTGCCGAGCGGCGCGATCTTCTCGGGGAGGACGGTACGGACGGTAAATCTGCGGATTGCCTTCACCCCGGTTACGCTAGCGCACTTGCCAAGCGGTGGGGAGGGTTGGGCGTAAACGCTTGCGTCATACTCGATGGCGCGCGTGTTACGCCAAGCTCCCTTAGCAATTCGGGCCATTACTCGCTAACGTCGTACCCGTGACGACCACTAGCGAGCAGAACCGAAATGCCCAGTATCCGGAGGGACTGCGGTTTGGCCGCATCCCCATCACGGCGGTCAGCCCGGTCGTCGAGGACGGCCGTTTCCCGGCGAAGGCCATCCCCGGGTCGGACGTCTCCGTGGGTGCCACGGTCTTCAGGGAGGGACACGACCAGCTGGGCGTGTCCGCCGTCCTCCACGACCCCCGTGGCAAGGAGGTGCAGCGCGTCCGCATGACGCCCGTCGGGGCGGGGCTCGACCGCTGGGCCGGAACCCTGACCCCGCGCACCAAGGGGCTGCACACCTTCACGATCGAGGGCTGGTCCGACCTCTTCGGTACCTGGGAGCACGACGCGACGATCAAGATCGCGGCCGGTGTCGACGTCGAACTCATGCTGGCGGAGGGTGCTGCCCTCTTCACCCGCGCGGCGGCCGACCGCCCGGCGAAGGATGCCGCACTGTTCCGTCGGACCGCCGACGCACTGTCCGACACCACGCAGGGAGTCGAGGCGCGCCTGGCCGCCGGACTCTCGCCACAGATCCACGAGGCGATCGCCCGCCGGCCCATCCGCGACCTGGTGACCGCCTCCACCCCCTACCCCCTGAACGTGGAGCGGGAACTCGCCGGCCGCGCCGCCTGGTACGAGTTCTTCCCCCGGTCGGAGGGCGCCACCTACGACCCCGAGACCGCCGAGTGGACGTCCGGGACGTTCCGCGACGCGACCAGGCGCCTCGACGCGGTGGCCGCGATGAACTTCGACGTCGTCTACCTGCCCCCGATCCACCCGATCGGCCGCGCACACCGCAAGGGGCCGAACAACACCCTCACCGCCGGTCCCGCCGATCCCGGTTCGCCCTGGGCCATCGGGTCCCCCGAGGGCGGCCACGACGCCATCCACCCGGATCTCGGCACCTTCGAGGACTTCGACGCCTTCGTGGCACGCGCCAGGGAACTGGACCTCGAGATCGCCCTCGACCTGGCCCTGCAGGCCTCACCCGACCACCCCTGGGTGCAGAGCCACCCCGAGTGGTTCACCACGCGGGTGGACGGGTCCATCGCCTACGCCGAGAACCCCCCGAAGAAGTACCAGGATATCTATCCCATCAACTTCGACAACGACCCGAAGGGCCTGTCGAAGGAGGTGCTGCGGATCGTGCTCATGTGGATCGAGCACGGCGTGAAGATCTTCCGGGTGGACAACCCCCACACCAAGCCCGTCCAGTTCTGGGAGTGGCTGATCGCGAAGGTGAACAGGAAGCACCCGGACGTCATCTTCCTCGCCGAGGCCTTCACACGCCCCGCGATGATGCATGCCCTGGGACGGGCAGGCTTCCAGCAGTCCTACTCCTACTTCACCTGGCGCAACACCAAGGAGGAGCTCGAGGAGTACTTCACCGAGATCAGCCACGTCTCGCCCGCCTACTTCCGGCCCAACTTCTTCGTCAACACCCCGGACATCCTCACGGAGTACCTCCAGTACGGCGGACCGGCCGGATTCAAGATCCGCGCCGTGCTCGCATCGATGGCCAGCCCCCTCTGGGGGGTGTACTCGGGGTACGAGCTGTTCGAGCACGTGGCCCGCCCGGGCGCCGAGGAGTACATCGACAACGAGAAGTTCCAGTTCCGCCCCCGTGACTACGCTGCCGCCGAGGCGGAGGGTCGCTCGCTCGCACCGTTCATCACGCGCCTGAACGCCATCCGGCGCTCGCACCCCGCGCTCGGTGACCTCGAGAACCTCAGCATCCACCGCAGCACCGACCCGGCCACCCTCGTGTTCGTCAAGCACAAGCGCACGGCGGAGGGCAAGGACACGATCGTCGTCGTCGTGAACGTGGACCCCCACAGCACGCGGGAGAGTACCGTGTCGCTCGATCTCGCGAAGCTCGAGCTCGACGCCGCGGACCTCGACGAGAACGGCACGTTCCTGGTGGACGACCTCATCACGGGACAGACCTTCGCCTGGGGCGAGCACAACTACGTCCGCCTCGATGCGCACGTGGAGCCCGCACACATTCTCTCGATCAGGAGGCAGCGCTAGTGCCCAACCCCTTCCAGCTCAACGCACCGGGACTGGCCCATGACCCCCACTGGTACCGCAAGGCGGTCTTCTACGAGGTCCTGGTCCGCGGGTTCGCCGACGCGAACGGGGACGGCTCCGGTGACCTCTCCGGCCTGATCGAGAAGCTGGACTACCTCCAGTGGCTCGGCGTCGACTGCCTCTGGCTGCCCCCGTTCTTCAAGTCCCCGCTGCGGGACGGCGGGTACGACATCTCGGACTACTACGACGTCCTCGACGAGTTCGGTTCGCTCAGCGACTTCAAGCGACTCGTCGCCGAGGCGCACGCGCGCGGCGTCCGCGTCATCATCGACCTGCCCGTCAACCACACCTCGGACCAGCACCACTGGTTCCAGGAATCGCGCAGCGACCCCGAGGGCCCGTACGGCGACTTCTACGTCTGGAGCGACACGGACGAGAAGTACGAGGACGCCCGCATCATCTTCGTGGACACCGAGGAGTCGAACTGGACGTTCGACCCCGTGCGCCGCCAGTTCTTCTGGCACCGCTTCTTCAGCCACCAGCCGGACCTCAACTTCGAGAACCCCAAGGTGCAGGAAGCCATCTTCGACGTCGTCAAGTTCTGGCTGGACCAGGGCATCGACGGCTTCCGTGCGGATGCCATCCCCTACCTCTTCGAGGAGGAGGGCACCAACTGCGAGAACCTCCCGAAGACACACGAGTTCCTGAAGCGCCTCCGCGCCATGGTCGACGAGAACTACCCCGGCCGGGTCATCATCGCGGAGGCGAACCAGATGCCGGACGAGGTCGTGGAGTACTTCGGTGACGAGGACGGCCCCGAGTGCCACATGTCCTTCCACTTCCCGATCATGCCGAGGCTCTTCTACGCCCTGCGCGACCAGAAGGCAGCGCCCATCATCGAGACGATGCGGGACACCCCGGACATCCCGGCGGGTGCCCAGTGGGGTACCTTCCTCAGGAACCACGACGAGCTGACGCTCGAGATGGTGACCAACGAGGAGCGCGAGGCGATGCTCGGCTGGTACGCGCCGGACCCCCGCATGCGGGCGAATGTGGGCATCCGTCGTCGGCTGTCCCCGCTGCTGGACAACTCGCGGGCGGAGGTCGAGCTCATCCACTCGCTGCTCCTCTCGCTGCCGGGAAGTCCGTTCCTGTACTACGGGGACGAGATCGGCATGGGGGACAACATTTGGCTCGAGGACCGGGACGCCTCCCGCACACCGATGCAGTGGAACCCGGACCGCAACGCCGGTTTCTCCCCGGTGGACCCCGGAAAGCTCTACCTTCCCGTGGTGCAGTCCCTCGTCTACCACTACAACCACGTGAACGTCGAAGCGCAGATGGCCACATCCAGTTCGCTGCTCCATTGGGTCCGGCAGATGCTCGCCGTCAGGAAGGCCCACCCCGCCTTCGGCCTCGGCGGGTACCGCAACGTGCCCGTTGAGTCGGAGAACGTGCTCGCCTTCCTCCGCGAGGTCGAGGAGCCGAACGCGGAGGGTGAGCCCGCAGAAGCCGTGCTCTGCATCTTCAACCTGTCGCAGCACCCGGTCGCTGCCCGGATGCGCCTGCCCGAGTTCGCCGGCCGCGGCCTGCGCGATCTCTTCGGCGGAGCGATCTTCCCGGCCTTCGCCGAGGACGGGGAGATCACCCTGACGCTCGGCAGCCACGACTTCTTCTGGCTGCGTGTCCGGTCGGCACACTCCAACACCTCCTCGCCGCACACGCAGGCGATGCCTGTCATCCCCCTCCCGGAGGCCATCCGCTCATGACGACGCACACCCCCTTCATCCCGGAGATCCTGACCGAGTGGCTCCCGTCCCAGCGGTGGTTCCCCGCAAAGGGGCGGTCCGTCGAGGTGACCGTCGTCGGCGGTACCGTGCTGGAGGACCCGTCCGGCGACGCCGGGTTCGAGGTGCACTTCCTCGCAGTCGAGTCCGGCCCCCGCACCGACGTCGTCAGCGTGCCGATCAGCTACCGCGCCACGCCGCTGGACGATGCCGCCGCCGGGCTCATCGGCCAGGTGGAGCACCCCGCCCTCGGGACCCGCTGGGCCTACGACGCCACCCACGACGCGGGCTTCGTCCGGCTCTGGGTCGACTTCATCCTGGCCTCGCGCTCGACGCCCGACGGGCGCCTCGACGGCGTCGTCGTCAAGGCGCCCGAGCACCAGGAACCCGGGGTCGCCCAGCCGGTGAAGGTGCTCCAGGGTGAGCAGTCCAACACGTCGGTGGTCTACGGCTCCGGCGCCGGCTCCATGATCGTCAAGTTCTTCCGGGTCCTGGCCGCCGGCGAGAGCCCGGATGTGCAGATCAGCGCACAGCTCACCGCCGGCGGATCCACCGACACCCCGGACACCTTCGGGTGGGTCACGGGGACGTGGCAGGAGGCGCACGGCGAGCCCGGCCGCCACGTCACGGGTCACGTCAGCGTCCTCCGGGACTTCGTGGAGGGCAGCACCGACGCCTGGCGGACCGCCTCGCTCGCGGCGGCCGAGGCCGCCGACTTCTCGGCGGAGGCGCGCGGCCTGGGCCAGGCCGTCGCCCGCATCCACCGCCAGCTCGACAGCGCCTTCGGCAGCCGCACCGCCACCCCCACCGAGGAGCAGGAGTTCAAGGACGCCCTCGTGCAGCGGATCCGCTGGGCCTGGGACGAGGCGGGCGACGCCGTCGGACCGCTGGCTGCCGAGGTCGACGCCGTCATCCGCGACGTCCGGAACCTCTCGGACATCCCGCCCCTCCAGCGCATCCACGCCGATCTCCACCTCGGCCAGGTGCTCCAGGCTCCGGACGGCACGTGGCTCGTGATCGACTTCGAGGGTGAGCCCCTGCGGCCGACCGCCGAGCGGAGCGTCCCCGACGTGCCGATCCGCGACGTCGTCGGCATGGTGCGCTCACTCGAGTACGCGGCCGCCTCCCGCGGGGCGGCCCCCGTCGGGTCCCCCGAAGCGCTCGAGACCGAGCAGTGGTCCGACGCCGCACGGCACGCCTTCCTCGAGGGGTATGCGCTGGAGAGCGGTGCGCCCGTCGAGACCGACGGCCCCCTGTTCCGAGCACTCTGGCTCGACAAGGCCCTCTACGAAGTGGTCTACGAAATCCGCAACAGGCCGGACTGGGTCGAGATGCCCGTCCGCGACGTCCGACGCGCCCTGGGTGCACAGCCCGGCGCGGACGCTACGAAAGCAGCTGACATGAAATCCTCGAAGAAGACAGGCCCCGAGAAGGGCGCCGGTGGCAAGAACCTGGCCGCGAAGGCCGCCAAGGCCGCGGAGGCCGTCGCCGGCACCGCGAAGGCCGTCGCGGACAAGGCCAAAGATGCGACGGCGGGTATCGCCGAGAAGGCGAAGGAGTCCGGCAACACGCCATCCACGCCATCCTCGCCTGCCGCCGGCGCTCCACCGGCGGTCGTCGAGCCCGTGGGTGTCGATACCGCCACCCTCCAGCAGGTGTCGGAGGGTGTCCACCACCAGCCTCACGCCGTCCTCGGCGCGCACCTCAGCGAGGACGGCGTCGTCACCATCCGGACACTGCGGCGTCTCGCCCGCTCCGTCGTCGTCGTCACCGGCACGGGGCGCACGGAACTGACCCATGAGCACAACGGCATCTGGGTCGGCGCCCTGCCCGCGGAGAACCCGGGCCACGTGCCGGACTACCGGCTCGAGGTCACCTACGAGGGCGAGCCGGTCATGGTCGACGACCCCTACCGTTTCCTGCCCACCCTGGGCGAGATCGACATGCACCTCATCGGCGAAGGCCGCCACGAGACGCTGTGGACTGCGCTCGGCGCCCATGTCCGCCACTACTCGTCGGTGCTGGGCGACATCGAGGGCGTGTCGTTCGCCGTCTGGGCGCCGAATGCCCGATCGGTGCAGGTGATGGGTGATTTCAACGGTTGGGACGGCAGCGTCAACGCCATGCGCGCCCTCGGGAGTTCGGGGATCTGGGAGATCTTCATCCCCGGGGCCGGTGCGGGTACCTGCTACAAGTTCCACATCCTCGGCAGCGACGGGCAGTGGCGCGAGAAGGCGGACCCCATGGCGCGCGGCACCGAGATCCCGCCGCTCACCGGGTCCAAGGTGGTCGAGTCGACCTACAGCTTCGGCGACGACGAGTGGATGACGGCCCGTGCGGCGAACGATCCCCACAACGGCCCGATGAGCGTCTACGAGGTGCACCTCGGGTCCTGGCGCCAGGGCCTGAGCTACCGCGAGCTCGCGAAGCAGCTGGTGGAGTACGTGACCTGGCAGGGCTTCACGCACGTGGAGCTCATGCCGGTGGCGGAGCACCCCTTCGGCGGTTCCTGGGGCTATCAGGTCACCTCCTACTTCGCCCCGACCTCGCGCTTCGGCTCGCCCGACGACTTCAAGTACCTGATCGATGCGCTGCACCAGGCCGGTATCGGCGTCATCATGGACTGGGTCCCGGCGCACTTCCCGAAGGATGCGTGGGCGCTCGCGAAGTTCGACGGCGGCACCCTCTACGAGCACGGCGATCCGTTCCTCGGAGAGCACCAGGACTGGGGGACCCTGATCTTCGACTTCGGTCGTCGCGAGGTCCGCAACTTCCTCGTCGCCAACGCCCTCTACTGGCTCGAGGAGTTCCACATCGACGGTCTGCGCGTGGACGCGGTCGCCTCCATGCTCTACCTGGACTACTCCCGCGAGGAAGGGCAGTGGCGTCCGAACAAGTTCGGGGGCCGCGAGAACCTCGAGGCCATCTCCTTCCTGCAGGAGGTCAACGCCACGGCCTACAAGCGGGCCCCCGGCATCGTCATGGTCGCCGAGGAGTCGACGGCGTTCGACGGGGTCACCCGTCCCACCAGCAGCGGCGGACTCGGCTTCGGGATCAAGTGGAACATGGGCTGGATGCACGACACCCTCCAGTACATCTCCGAGGACCCGATCAATCGGGTGCACCACCATGGCAAGGCCACGTTCTCGATGGTCTACGCCTACACCGAGAACTTCATGCTGCCCATCAGTCACGACGAGGTGGTGCACGGCAAGGGCTCGCTCCTGCGCAAGATGCCGGGCGACCGCTGGCAGCAGCTCGCCAATGTGCGCGCCTACCTCGCCTTCCAGTGGGCGCACCCCGGCAAGCAGCTGATCTTCATGGGCTCCGAGTTCGCCCAGGAAGCCGAATGGGCCGAGCACCACAGCCTCGACTGGTGGCTGACGGAGACGCCGTCCCACAAGGGTGTCCAGGAACTCGTGCGATCGCTCAACACGGTCTACAAGGACACCCCGGCACTGTACGCACGCGACAACGAGCCGGCCGGTTTCCAGTGGATCGACGAGAACGACGGCGAGCACAACACCCTGTCCTTCATCCGCTGGGACCATCAGGGCAATCCGCTGGTGTGCGTAGCGAACTTCGCCGGGGGTCCGCACGAGGGGTTCCGCGTGGGGCTGCCCTGGGCGGGGGAGTGGACCGAGGTCCTCAACACCGACTCGGAGGAGTTCGGCGGATCGGGCGTCGGGAACGACGGCTCCGTCACCGCGCACGAGGGTGCCCACAACGGCCAGCCGGCGTACGGGGACGTCCGCGTGCCGCCGCTCGGAGTGCTGTACCTGAAGCCGGCCACCGCCTAACCGGGGTTCGGCAGGGTAGCGGCGGATCATCTCGAGGGAGACGATCCGCCGCTGTTGTACTTCCTGACGATCCGGTGTTAGTGTTTATATCCGCGCTGATGAAGTCATCTGGTCGGCCGACAACCACAGAACCGAGGATCTCGTTCTTTCCGCATGGAATGGACCAGGGACGCGGGGAAGACGGGAATCGGCCGATTTGGAGAAACGGAACCGGTGTGGGTAAGCTTGAAAAGTTGCTTCGGAGCGATAATGCAGCGGTTTGGTTGTGTTTGGTGCCGGTAGCTCCTGTTGTTTGAGAACTCAATAGTGTGCCAAGTTTGTTGATACCGATTGTTTTTTGATTGGTTGAATTTGCTGGTTGTCGCGCATTTTGTGTGTGGTGGCTGGTTTTTTTGGCTGGTTTCGAATTTTGTGCAGCGTGGTTCCTCGTTTTCCCGGGGTTCCGTGTTGTGTCTGTGAATCATTTACGGAGAGTTTGATCCTGGCTCAGGATGAACGCTGGCGGCGTGCTTAACACATGCAAGTCGAACGATGAACCTCACTTGTGGGGGGATTAGTGGCGAACGGGTGAGTAACACGTGAGTAACCTGCCCTTGACTCTGGGATAAGCCTGGGAAACCGGGTCTAATACTGGATACGACCTTCTGGCGCATGCCATGTTGGTGGAAAGCTTTTGTGGTTTTGGATGGACTCGCGGCCTATCAGCTTGTTGGTGGGGTAATGGCCTACCAAGGCGACGACGGGTAGCCGGCCTGAGAGGGTGACCGGCCACACTGGGACTGAGACACGGCCCAGACTCCTACGGGAGGCAGCAGTGGGGAATATTGCACAATGGGCGCAAGCCTGATGCAGCGACGCCGCGTGAGGGATGAAGGCCTTCGGGTTGTAAACCTCTTTCAGTAGGGAAGAAGCTGGCCTTTCGGGGTTGGTGACGGTACCTGCAGAAGAAGCGCCGGCTAACTACGTGCCAGCAGCCGCGGTAATACGTAGGGCGCAAGCGTTATCCGGAATTATTGGGCGTAAAGAGCTCGTAGGCGGTTTGTCGCGTCTGCCGTGAAAGTCCGGGGCTTAACTCCGGATCTGCGGTGGGTACGGGCAGACTAGAGTGCAGTAGGGGAGACTGGAATTCCTGGTGTAGCGGTGAAATGCGCAGATATCAGGAGGAACACCGATGGCGAAGGCAGGTCTCTGGGCTGTAACTGACGCTGAGGAGCGAAAGCATGGGGAGCGAACAGGATTAGATACCCTGGTAGTCCATGCCGTAAACGTTGGGCACTAGGTGTGGGGGACATTCCACGTTTTCCGCGCCGTAGCTAACGCATTAAGTGCCCCGCCTGGGGAGTACGGCCGCAAGGCTAAAACTCAAAGGAATTGACGGGGGCCCGCACAAGCGGCGGAGCATGCGGATTAATTCGATGCAACGCGAAGAACCTTACCAAGGCTTGACATGAACCGGAATGATGCAGAGATGTGTCAGCCACTTGTGGCCGGTTTACAGGTGGTGCATGGTTGTCGTCAGCTCGTGTCGTGAGATGTTGGGTTAAGTCCCGCAACGAGCGCAACCCTCGTTCCATGTTGCCAGCGGGTTATGCCGGGGACTCATGGGAGACTGCCGGGGTCAACTCGGAGGAAGGTGGGGACGACGTCAAATCATCATGCCCCTTATGTCTTGGGCTTCACGCATGCTACAATGGCCGGTACAAAGGGTTGCGATACTGTGAGGTGGAGCTAATCCCAAAAAGCCGGTCTCAGTTCGGATTGAGGTCTGCAACTCGACCTCATGAAGTTGGAGTCGCTAGTAATCGCAGATCAGCAACGCTGCGGTGAATACGTTCCCGGGCCTTGTACACACCGCCCGTCAAGTCACGAAAGTTGGTAACACCCGAAGCCGGTGGCCTAACCCCTTGTGGGAGGGAGCCGTCGAAGGTGGGACCGGCGATTGGGACTAAGTCGTAACAAGGTAGCCGTACCGGAAGGTGCGGCTGGATCACCTCCTTTCTAAGGAGCGCCTCGAATGTCCGTCCTCGTCCTGTGTGGTGGGGGTGGTGTTCGCAGGAGTCAGCCCATAGCGCGGGCGTTTGTTCCGCGGTGGGTGCTCATGGGTGGAATATCAACGGATAGGTGCCTGGTGGTGCCTGCTTAGCTGGTGAGTACGGATTGGTTCGTTCATGGTCTTGTTCTGGGGTTTCGGCTTCGGGGTGGGTTCGTGGGTGTTCTGGTTGTGGAAAGCTCAGGTTGGTGGGTGGTATCGGGTTGATCGTTTGGCACACTGTTGGGTCCTGAGATAACAGGGCTCTTATCTGTCGTGGTGTTGTGTCCTTTGGTGGGCGTGGCCTTGGTGGTGGTTGTCTGTATGCGCTTCGGTGTGTGTGGGTGGCTGGTTGCTGGGGGTGTGTTGGGGTTGTTGGTTGAGAACTGCATAGTGGACGCGAGCATCTTAAAAAGAAGCAATTTCTAAGATAAATCTGGTTTCGAGTGGATGCGTGGTCTTTCCTTTTGGGGGAGGGTGCGTGTGTGTTCGGGCCTGGTTTTCTCGATATGTTTTTGATCTTAGTGGTCAAGTTTTTAAGGGCACACGGTGGATGCCTTGGCATCAGGAGCCGAAGAAGGACGTGGGAATCTGCGATAAGCCTGGGGGAGTTGATAACCGAACTTTGATCCCAGGATGTCCGAATGGGGAAACCCCGCCCGGCGCGCGAGTGACCGGGTGACCCGTATCTGAACACATAGGGTACGTGGAGGGAACGTGGGGAAGTGAAACATCTCAGTACCCACAGGAAGAGAAAACAATAGTGATTCCGTTAGTAGTGGCGAGCGAACGCGGAACAGGCTAAACCAGTGGTGTGTGATAGCCGGCGGGCGTTGCATCACTGGGGTTGTGGGACTTTCCGTTCCAGTTCTGCCGGACTGGTGAAATGAGTGCATGCGTATAGGTGAACGGGTTTGAAAGCCCGGCCGGAGAGGGTGTTAGTCCCGTAACCGTAATGCGTGATGCCGTTTGGAGAGGATCCCAAGTAGCACGGGGCCCGAGAAATCCCGTGCGAATCTGCCAGGACCACCTGGTAAGCCTAAATACTCCCTGATGACCGATAGCGGACCAGTACCGTGAGGGAAAGGTGAAAAGTACCCCGGGAGGGGAGTGAAATAGTACCTGAAACCGTGTGCCTACAAACCGTCGGAGCAGACTTGTTTCTGTGACGGCGTGCCTTTTGAAGAATGAGCCTGCGAGTTAGTGTTACGTCGCGAGGTTAACCCGTGTGGGGAAGCCGTAGCGAAAGCGAGTCTGAATAGGGCGACCAGAGTGGCGTGATCTAGACCCGAAGCGAAGTGATCTACCCATGGCCAGGTTGAAGCGACGGTAAGACGTCGTGGAGGACCGAACCCACTTCAGTTGAAAATGGAGGGGATGAGCTGTGGGTAGGGGTGAAAGGCCAATCAAACTTCGTGATAGCTGGTTCTCCCCGAAATGCATTTAGGTGCAGCGTTGCGTGTTTCTTATCGGAGGTAGAGCTACTGGATGGCTAATGGGCCCTACAAGGTTACTGACGTCAGCCAAACTCCGAATGCCGGTAAGTGAGAGCGCAGCAGTGAGACTGTGGGGGATAAGCTTCATAGTCGAGAGGGAAACAGCCCAGACCACCAACTAAGGCCCCTAAGCGTGTGCTAAGTGGGAAAGGATGTGGAGTTGCCCAGACAACCAGGAGGTTGGCTTAGAAGCAGCCACCCTTGAAAGAGTGCGTAATAGCTCACTGGTCAAGTGATTCCGCGCCGACAATGTAGCGGGGCTCAAGTACACCGCCGAAGTTGTGGCATTCACATATATCCCAAGCCGGAGACTTGTTCTCTTGGTTCAAGGGTGTGGATGGGTAGGGGAGCGTCGTGTGGGCAGTGAAGTCGCGGTGTAAACCAGCGGTGGAGCCTACACGAGTGAGAATGCAGGCATGAGTAGCGAAAGACGGGTGAGAAACCCGTCCGCCGAATGATCAAGGGTTCCAGGGTCAAGCTAATCTGCCCTGGGTAAGTCGGGACCTAAGGCGAGGCCGACAGGCGTAGTCGATGGACAACGGGTTGATATTCCCGTACCGGCGAAGAACCGCCAATACTGATCGAGGGATACTAACCGCCAGAAGCATGACCGCCCACCCTTGTGGTGACGTGGTTTTTTGTGGATCGCGGGACCTGATCTCGGGAGGTAAGCGTATTAACAGGTGTGACGCAGGAAGGTAGCCGAGCCGGGCGATGGTAGTCCCGGTCTAAGGATGTAGGGCGAACCATAGGCAAATCCGTGGTTCTGGTTTAGATACCGTGCTTGAGATCTGATGGGACCCCCGTATGGGGGAATTCGGTGATCCTATGCTGCCTAGAAAAGCATCGGCGCGAGGTTCTAGCCGCCCGTACCCCAAACCGACACAGGTGATCAGGTAGAGAATACTAAGGCGATCGAGAGAATTATGGTTAAGGAACTCGGCAAAATGCCCCCGTAACTTCGGGAGAAGGGGGGCCCCAACTGTGATGGTGACTAGCTCACCGGAGCGGATCAGGGCCGCAGAGACCAGGGGGAAGCGACTGTTTACTAAAAACACAGGTCCGTGCGAAGTCGCAAGACGATGTATACGGACTGACTCCTGCCCGGTGCTGGAAGGTTAAGAGGACCGGTTAGTTTCACGCTTGCGTGGGACGAAGCTGGGAATTTAAGCCCCAGTAAACGGCGGTGGTAACTATAACCATCCTAAGGTAGCGAAATTCCTTGTCGGGTAAGTTCCGACCTGCACGAATGGAGTAACGACTTCCCCGCTGTCTCAACCATAAACTCGGCGAAATTGCAGTACGAGTAAAGATGCTCGTTACGCGCAGCAGGACGGAAAGACCCCGAGACCTTCACTATAGTTTGGTATTGGTGTTCGGTGTGGCTTGTGTAGGATAGGTGGGAGACTGTGAAGCGTGGACGCCAGTTCACGTGGAGTCATCGTTGAAATACCACTCTGGTCACTCTGGATATCTAACTTCGGCCCGTAATCCGGGTCAGGGACAGTGCCTGATGGGTAGTTTAACTGGGGCGGTTGCCTCCTAAAAAGTAACGGAGGCGCCCAAAGGTTCCCTCAGCCTGGTTGGCAATCAGGTGGCGAGTGTAAGTGCACAAGGGAGCTTGACTGTGAGAGAGACATCTCGAGCAGGGACGAAAGTCGGGACTAGTGATCCGGCGGCACATTGTGGAATGGCCGTCGCTCAACGGATAAAAGGTACCTCGGGGATAACAGGCTGATCTTGCCCAAGAGTCCATATCGACGGCATGGTTTGGCACCTCGATGTCGGCTCGTCGCATCCTGGGGCTGGAGTAGGTCCCAAGGGTTGGGCTGTTCGCCCATTAAAGCGGTACGCGAGCTGGGTTTAGAACGTCGTGAGACAGTTCGGTCCCTATCCGCTGCGCGCGCAGGAAATTTGAGAAGGGCTGTCCTTAGTACGAGAGGACCGGGACGGACGAACCTCTGGTGTGTCAGTTGTACTGCCAAGTGCACCGCTGATTAGCTACGTTCGGATGGGATAACCGCTGAAAGCATCTAAGCGGGAAGCCTGCTTCAAGATGAGATTTCCATACACCTAGAGTGTGAGAGGCCCCCAGCCAGACCACTGGGTTGATAGGCCGGATGTGGAAGCAGGGACTACAGACCTGTGAAGCTGACCGGTACTAATAAGCCGATAACTTACACCACACACCCACCCCCCCCACCCCGTGACCAGCAATGATCACAGGATGACCACAAGGGGTGAGTGAAGATCAAACATGCTACGCGTCCACTATGCGGTTCCCAACCAACAACAGGAACCACCACCACAACTCCATACAGCACAGTTGTCACAGTTGTAACCACAGACTTACCACCACCAACACCACCCGGACCACCCCACCCCACACCCCTAACGGGCACCAAGGGGTGACACGGACCCCGGGCAGGACACTGGACGGACACGGTAAACAAAGTTACGGCGGTCATAGCGTGGGGGAAACGCCCGGTCCCATTCCGAACCCGGAAGCTAAGACCCACAGCGCCGATGGTACTGCACCCGAGAGAGTGTGGGAGAGTAGGACACCGCCGGACAACACTTCACAGGCTGAGGCCCCACACCACCAGGTGCGGGGCCTCACCCCATTAACCCCACCCCCACAGCAAGCACCCCCACGGCAAACACCCCCGGGCGAATTCGAACACTCAGCACCGAGGCCAGGCCAGGTTCGAAGGCCCACAGCCAGCCAGCCTGGCCGGCCGACCCGGGCACAGGCGCAACCGATCGCCCCGGGCACAGGCGCAACCGATCGCCCCGGGCACAGGCGCAACCGATCGCCCCGGGCACAGGCGCAACCGATCGCCCGGGGCACAGGCGCAACCGATCGCCCCGGCGCGGCCATGCCCTGACGCACGACGACACCACCACTACCCGCCCGGCCGCCTGCCGGCCCCACCGCTCGCCCGTCGAGTGACAGCACTGACGATCCGCAGGGTGCCGACCCAGACCCGACCAACCGGCAGGAGGCCGACAGCGTCGAAACAGGAGTGGACCGACGATCCATAGGAGGCCGCCCCAGTCCCGACCAGCCGGCCCGTTCCCCGTCGGGAGATGCGGTTCGAGGTCACCAGGCGGCGGTAGGCGAAGCACCCGGTCGACTCGCTGCTGGTGCCCAGCCGCTGCTCGCTCGAGCCGGGGATTTGTCGTGAGCGTAGGCGGGCAGGCGGCGGCTCACAGCTCGGGCAGGAGTGCGGTCAGGCGCGGTGTCACCACAGGTCACCACCGCTCGGCCAGCGTGTGGGCAGACTCCAACTGCGCGGACTGCTCACTGTTCAGCGGAGCTCCAGAGGTACCTAGCGCTCATTGATGCCGGCAAGCCCCGGCCGGCACCGAGGCACAGCCATGCTCTAGACCTTGCGCCTACCCGCAGTACCGGTACTACCCTCCAGTCCGTGTTCGTCGCCGCCGAGCTGCAACCTGTCCACGTCCAGCCGTCGAAGGCGGCAAGACACTGATGACGCCAACGCTTGGGAGGAACAGTCGACCTTTGGCTTGCGCAGCCGGCACAGCCGGCTATCGTCAGCATCGAGCCCCGTCGCAGCGTCCTGATCCTGGGAGACGTGGGCAGAAGTCGACAGACGACGTCACCAGGCGCACAGCCGGCCCGCAAGCCGATCGAGCGCCGCTCAGAATCCACACACTGCGTTGGCGCTCACCGTCCACGCTCAAAGGTAGGCCGTCGGACATGGCAGCATCCACGAGGAGCCCGGACGACAGTCCTCAACGTTGCGAGCTCTTCCTCATGTCCTGTTGCCAGGAAGGCCCCGGGCATAGGCCCGTACGCCCTCGCCGCGGGGCGAGGGCGAATGTGGCGTTCGATTGCCTGCAATGCCACCGCAACATCATCTGCTTTCCCTCGTAGCGTGATGCAGATTCGGGGGTGTGGACGGCGAGGACCATCGTCAAGGGTCAGCTCGAGATCGAACAACCAGCGCGCATCCTGGGGTGACGACGACCCCACGACGCCATGGCGCAATTTGAAGGCTCAGAACGCGTGGATGTGGGTTTCAGGGGCGCTAGGCTTCGCTTCTCGGACGTGAGAAGCATGCTCGTGCTGGGAGTCGACCTCGACGGGCTCGCCATCGACAGCCGTGACCTGTTCTACAAACGACTCATGGCGAGTTAGGTCGACGTCGCGCCGTTGGCCGCCCCAGATCTGAAGTAGAAGTTCCTCGAGCGTGAACTCCAGAAGGCTCGGAGGCCTGGAGGGTTGCAGGACGGCTGGTGCAGCCATACCTCCTGGGCGAGTGATGATGACCGATACGCCGCAGTGCAGGGTCGACGCGCATGTGCAGGATGAATGGTCACTCGCCGAGACAGTGCGTCATCTGATCCTGGCCAGCGATGCCTGGGCTTCGTAAGAGCGTCCTCGGCGTCGATCAACCATCTCGCGAGATCGGACTGATGTTCGCGGAAGCGGAGGAATCAGGTCTCGACATGTCGACCCTTGGCGACGGGGAGCCGACCTACGAGGAGGTGCCCGATGTTAGAGCTGATCGACAACGACAGATCATGGAGTTCCTTGCGCCAGCTACTGCCGAGGTGCTCGACGAGGAGCTGAGCAACCCGCAGGGTAACGATTCGTGGATCCCGACAGCCGGCGATCGTCTTCGGGTCATCCAAAACGAGGAGGAGGAGGAGGAGGAGGAGTGGGCACATCTGCGGCACATCGGACGAGACCTGACTCAGCTCTGACAACCCTCCAGTACGGAGCCCGGCAGTTCTTCGTCCTGCGATCTCCCAAGAGGTCGAGACTGATGCGGATGCTCGGGCAACGATGGCGCGCAAGCGATCGTGCCGCACCATCCGACGCACGTCGACGCAGCGCTCCGTGGTGCCCTCGACGCGCCCTTGGCGATCCGAGCTGCGGCCACAGTGCTGCTCCGCTGCGACAACGGAGGCAGGTGAACACTCGCCTCTGCCTCCGGATAGGCGCCCCTTGCGCAGCCGGCGCCCACACCTGATGTCGGCGGAACGACGGGGTCTGCGGTATCGCGCATCATCTCCGAAGATGATGACGGGACAACGTGCCCCTGGACCAAGAGTGGTTAGTCGTCACACAGGATCGATCGCATACGCTCTCAGAGCCTGACTCGTGGGGGCTGAACCTCGACAAAAGGCGCAGAAGTCTCGGTCGTGGTCTCAAGCCGGAGCCAGCTGGGATCGCGTCCGCTAGCGATCAGTGGGACGAAGGCACTCCACTGCCCACTCCTGGTGGCTGGTCATCGGGCACCCCTGGCCGAGGGAGCCCTTGAGTCCTTGAGTCCGTGATGCAGCTAACCCCAACCCGGTTTGCTCGACTGCCGGACGGCGTGTAATGTTTCATGAGTTGCCCCGGTGAGGGCAACCAACCCCTACAAAATGTGCGGTCGGTTCGCGCGCTCCAAATGGAGAACGAATTCGATCACTATTTGTCATGGGATTGCCAAGTCATATCCGTATTTGCAGGCAATAAGCCAAAGCGAAGGATTTGACAAGGGAAAAGAGAATGAAATAAGCTGTGAACACAACGGCGAAGGAAAGCGGATAGAGGCCGGAAACGGTATATCTCGCAAGTAATCGTACGTTCCTGTTGTTTGAGAACTCAATAGTGTGCCAAGTTTGTTGATACCGATTGTTTTTTGATTGGTTGAATTTGCTGGTTGTCGCGCATTTTGTGTGTGGTGGCTGGTTTTTTTGGCTGGTTTCGAATTTTGTGCAGCGTGGTTCCTCGTTTTCCCGGGGTTCCGTGTTGTGTCTGTGAATCATTTACGGAGAGTTTGATCCTGGCTCAGGATGAACGCTGGCGGCGTGCTTAACACATGCAAGTCGAACGATGAACCTCACTTGTGGGGGGATTAGTGGCGAACGGGTGAGTAACACGTGAGTAACCTGCCCTTGACTCTGGGATAAGCCTGGGAAACCGGGTCTAATACTGGATACGACCTTCTGGCGCATGCCATGTTGGTGGAAAGCTTTTGTGGTTTTGGATGGACTCGCGGCCTATCAGCTTGTTGGTGGGGTAATGGCCTACCAAGGCGACGACGGGTAGCCGGCCTGAGAGGGTGACCGGCCACACTGGGACTGAGACACGGCCCAGACTCCTACGGGAGGCAGCAGTGGGGAATATTGCACAATGGGCGCAAGCCTGATGCAGCGACGCCGCGTGAGGGATGAAGGCCTTCGGGTTGTAAACCTCTTTCAGTAGGGAAGAAGCTGGCCTTTCGGGGTTGGTGACGGTACCTGCAGAAGAAGCGCCGGCTAACTACGTGCCAGCAGCCGCGGTAATACGTAGGGCGGAAGCGTTATCCGGAATTATTGGGCGTAAAGAGCTCGTAGGCGGTTTGTCGCGTATGCCGTGAAAGTCCGGGGCTTAACTCCGGATCTGCGGTGGGTACGGGCAGACTAGAGTGCAGTAGGGGAGACTGGAATTCCTGGTGTAGCGGTGAAATGCGCAGATATCAGGAGGAACACCGATGGCGAAGGCAGGTCTCTGGGCTGTAACTGACGCTGAGGAGCGAAAGCATGGGGAGCGAACAGGATTAGATACCCTGGTAGTCCATGCCGTAAACGTTGGGCACTAGGTGTGGGGGACATTCCACGTTTTCCGCGCCGTAGCTAACGCATTAAGTGCCCCGCCTGGGGAGTACGGCCGCAAGGCTAAAACTCAAAGGAATTGACGGGGGCCCGCACAAGCGGCGGAGCATGCGGATTAATTCGATGCAACGCGAAGAACCTTACCAAGGCTTGACATGAACCGGAATGATGCAGAGATGTGTCAGCCACTTGTGGCCGGTTTACAGGTGGTGCATGGTTGTCGTCAGCTCGTGTCGTGAGATGTTGGGTTAAGTCCCGCAACGAGCGCAACCCTCGTTCCATGTTGCCAGCGGGTTATGCCGGGGACTCATGGGAGACTGCCGGGGTCAACTCGGAGGAAGGTGGGGACGACGTCAAATCATCATGCCCCTTATGTCTTGGGCTTCACGCATGCTACAATGGCCGGTACAAAGGGTTGCGATACTGTGAGGTGGAGCTAATCCCAAAAAGCCGGTCTCAGTTCGGATTGAGGTCTGCAACTCGACCTCATGAAGTTGGAGTCGCTAGTAATCGCAGATCAGCAACGCTGCGGTGAATACGTTCCCGGGCCTTGTACACACCGCCCGTCAAGTCACGAAAGTTGGTAACACCCGAAGCCGGTGGCCTAACCCCTTGTGGGAGGGAGCCGTCGAAGGTGGGACCGGCGATTGGGACTAAGTCGTAACAAGGTAGCCGTACCGGAAGGTGCGGCTGGATCACCTCCTTTCTAAGGAGCGCCTCGAATGTCCGTCCTCGTCCTGTGTGGTGGGGGTGGTGTTCGCAGGAGTCAGCCCATAGCGCGGGCGTTTGTTCCGCGGTGGGTGCTCATGGGTGGAATATCAACGGATAGGTGCCTGGTGGTGCCTGCTTAGCTGGTGAGTACGGATTGGTTCGTTCATGGTCTTGTTCTGGGGTTTCGGCTTCGGGGTGGGTTCGTGGGTGTTCTGGTTGTGGAAAGCTCAGGTTGGTGGGTGGTATCGGGTTGATCGTTTGGCACACTGTTGGGTCCTGAGATAACAGGGCTCTTATCTGTCGTGGTGTTGTGTCCTTTGGTGGGCGTGGCCTTGGTGGTGGTTGTCTGTATGCGCTTCGGTGTGTGTGGGTGGCTGGTTGCTGGGGGTGTGTTGGGGTTGTTGGTTGAGAACTGCATAGTGGACGCGAGCATCTTAAAAAGAAGCAATTTCTAAGATAAATCTGGTTTCGAGTGGATGCGTGGTCTTTCCTTTTGGGGGAGGGTGCGTGTGTGTTCGGGCCTGGTTTTCTCGATATGTTTTTGATCTTAGTGGTCAAGTTTTTAAGGGCACACGGTGGATGCCTTGGCATCAGGAGCCGAAGAAGGACGTGGGAATCTGCGATAAGCCTGGGGGAGTTGATAACCGAACTTTGATCCCAGGATGTCCGAATGGGGAAACCCCGCCCGGCGCGCGAGTGACCGGGTGACCCGTATCTGAACACATAGGGTACGTGGAGGGAACGTGGGGAAGTGAAACATCTCAGTACCCACAGGAAGAGAAAACAATAGTGATTCCGTTAGTAGTGGCGAGCGAACGCGGAACAGGCTAAACCAGTGGTGTGTGATAGCCGGCGGGCGTTGCATCACTGGGGTTGTGGGACTTTCCGTTCCAGTTCTGCCGGACTGGTGAAATGAGTGCATGCGTATAGGTGAACGGGTTTGAAAGCCCGGCCGGAGAGGGTGTTAGTCCCGTAACCGTAATGCGTGATGCCGTTTGGAGAGGATCCCAAGTAGCACGGGGCCCGAGAAATCCCGTGCGAATCTGCCAGGACCACCTGGTAAGCCTAAATACTCCCTGATGACCGATAGCGGACCAGTACCGTGAGGGAAAGGTGAAAAGTACCCCGGGAGGGGAGTGAAATAGTACCTGAAACCGTGTGCCTACAAACCGTCGGAGCAGACTTGTTTCTGTGACGGCGTGCCTTTTGAAGAATGAGCCTGCGAGTTAGTGTTACGTCGCGAGGTTAACCCGTGTGGGGAAGCCGTAGCGAAAGCGAGTCTGAATAGGGCGACCAGAGTGGCGTGATCTAGACCCGAAGCGAAGTGATCTACCCATGGCCAGGTTGAAGCGACGGTAAGACGTCGTGGAGGACCGAACCCACTTCAGTTGAAAATGGAGGGGATGAGCTGTGGGTAGGGGTGAAAGGCCAATCAAACTTCGTGATAGCTGGTTCTCCCCGAAATGCATTTAGGTGCAGCGTTGCGTGTTTCTTATCGGAGGTAGAGCTACTGGATGGCTAATGGGCCCTACAAGGTTACTGACGTCAGCCAAACTCCGAATGCCGGTAAGTGAGAGCGCAGCAGTGAGACTGTGGGGGATAAGCTTCATAGTCGAGAGGGAAACAGCCCAGACCACCAACTAAGGCCCCTAAGCGTGTGCTAAGTGGGAAAGGATGTGGAGTTGCCCAGACAACCAGGAGGTTGGCTTAGAAGCAGCCACCCTTGAAAGAGTGCGTAATAGCTCACTGGTCAAGTGATTCCGCGCCGACAATGTAGCGGGGCTCAAGTACACCGCCGAAGTTGTGGCATTCACATATATCCCAAGCCGGAGACTTGTTCTCTTGGTTCAAGGGTGTGGATGGGTAGGGGAGCGTCGTGTGGGCAGTGAAGTCGCGGTGTAAACCAGCGGTGGAGCCTACACGAGTGAGAATGCAGGCATGAGTAGCGAAAGACGGGTGAGAAACCCGTCCGCCGAATGATCAAGGGTTCCAGGGTCAAGCTAATCTGCCCTGGGTAAGTCGGGACCTAAGGCGAGGCCGACAGGCGTAGTCGATGGACAACGGGTTGATATTCCCGTACCGGCGAAGAACCGCCAATACTGATCGAGGGATACTAACCGCCAGAAGCATGACCGCCCACCCTTGTGGTGACGTGGTTTTTTGTGGATCGCGGGACCTGATCTCGGGAGGTAAGCGTATTAACAGGTGTGACGCAGGAAGGTAGCCGAGCCGGGCGATGGTAGTCCCGGTCTAAGGATGTAGGGCGAACCATAGGCAAATCCGTGGTTCTGGTTTAGATACCGTGCTTGAGATCTGATGGGACCCCCGTATGGGGGAATTCGGTGATCCTATGCTGCCTAGAAAAGCATCGGCGCGAGGTTCTAGCCGCCCGTACCCCAAACCGACACAGGTGATCAGGTAGAGAATACTAAGGCGATCGAGAGAATTATGGTTAAGGAACTCGGCAAAATGCCCCCGTAACTTCGGGAGAAGGGGGGCCCCAACTGTGATGGTGACTAGCTCACCGGAGCGGATCAGGGCCGCAGAGACCAGGGGGAAGCGACTGTTTACTAAAAACACAGGTCCGTGCGAAGTCGCAAGACGATGTATACGGACTGACTCCTGCCCGGTGCTGGAAGGTTAAGAGGACCGGTTAGTTTCACGCTTGCGTGGGACGAAGCTGGGAATTTAAGCCCCAGTAAACGGCGGTGGTAACTATAACCATCCTAAGGTAGCGAAATTCCTTGTCGGGTAAGTTCCGACCTGCACGAATGGAGTAACGACTTCCCCGCTGTCTCAACCATAAACTCGGCGAAATTGCAGTACGAGTAAAGATGCTCGTTACGCGCAGCAGGACGGAAAGACCCCGAGACCTTCACTATAGTTTGGTATTGGTGTTCGGTGTGGCTTGTGTAGGATAGGTGGGAGACTGTGAAGCGTGGACGCCAGTTCACGTGGAGTCATCGTTGAAATACCACTCTGGTCACTCTGGATATCTAACTTCGGCCCGTAATCCGGGTCAGGGACAGTGCCTGATGGGTAGTTTAACTGGGGCGGTTGCCTCCTAAAAAGTAACGGAGGCGCCCAAAGGTTCCCTCAGCCTGGTTGGCAATCAGGTGGCGAGTGTAAGTGCACAAGGGAGCTTGACTGTGAGAGAGACATCTCGAGCAGGGACGAAAGTCGGGACTAGTGATCCGGCGGCACATTGTGGAATGGCCGTCGCTCAACGGATAAAAGGTACCTCGGGGATAACAGGCTGATCTTGCCCAAGAGTCCATATCGACGGCATGGTTTGGCACCTCGATGTCGGCTCGTCGCATCCTGGGGCTGGAGTAGGTCCCAAGGGTTGGGCTGTTCGCCCATTAAAGCGGTACGCGAGCTGGGTTTAGAACGTCGTGAGACAGTTCGGTCCCTATCCGCTGCGCGCGCAGGAAATTTGAGAAGGGCTGTCCTTAGTACGAGAGGACCGGGACGGACGAACCTCTGGTGTGTCAGTTGTACTGCCAAGTGCACCGCTGATTAGCTACGTTCGGATGGGATAACCGCTGAAAGCATCTAAGCGGGAAGCCTGCTTCAAGATGAGATTTCCATACACCTAGAGTGTGAGAGGCCCCCAGCCAGACCACTGGGTTGATAGGCCGGATGTGGAAGCAGGGACTACAGACCTGTGAAGCTGACCGGTACTAATAAGCCGATAACTTACACCACACACCCACCCCCCCCACCCCGTGACCAGCAATGATCACAGGATGACCACAAGGGGTGAGTGAAGATCAAACATGCTACGCGTCCACTATGCGGTTCCCAACCAACAACAGGAACCACCACCACAACTCCATACAGCACAGTTGTCACAGTTGTAACCACAGACTTACCACCACCAACACCACCCGGACCACCCCACCCCACACCCCTAACGGGCACCAAGGGGTGACACGGACCCCGGGCAGGACACTGGACGGACACGGTAAACAAAGTTACGGCGGTCATAGCGTGGGGGAAACGCCCGGTCCCATTCCGAACCCGGAAGCTAAGACCCACAGCGCCGATGGTACTGCACCCGAGAGAGTGTGGGAGAGTAGGACACCGCCGGACAACACTTCACAGGCTGAGGCCCCACACCACCAGGTGCGGGGCCTCACCCCATTAACCCCACACCTAGCAGCCCGGCACCTAGCAGCCCGGCACCAGCCCGGCACCAGCCCGGCCAGGCCAGCGCCCCACGGGCACCCGGCTACGCCGCCGCAGCCGGCATCGCCCCGCACACAATGGCCGGCCAGCAGCGAAGACCCACGGCTGGCAAGCAGGCAGGGAGGCAAGTGAGCCGCACGGCAAACAACCGATGAGTGGTGAAGCGTGGCTTCGTGGTTCCATAGATAGGCAAGACCTACAGCAAAATAGAGATCCGCCGACGGTACACCGCCGGCACCTGATGAGAGGACCGCGCTGCCATGACTGAGCAGGAGCACACCGCTGGACACGATGCGGAGGCCCGCGGAGCGGACAGTCGAGACGGCGATCGTCAGGAAGGATCCACTCAGCGGGGACGCCACTCCTGGGGTTCCAAAGCGGGCAGGCAGTCGAGCCCTGGCAGGGCGCCTGCAACCGGTCGGTCCGCTGGCGATGAAGGGTCCGCCCCTGCTTCGCCGTCCGCCCGGTCCGACGACCGCGCACATTCAGCCCTGGACAACCCTCGCCGTGACGCCTCCGATGGATCTCGCCGTGAAGCGACCGATGTCGACGGCGGGGAAGGACGCACGCTGTCCGCCGACCGCTCCGACCGGAGCCGCCCCTCACAGGCGTCGCGCCGCCCGGACCGTCCCGCGGACCGTCCCATGGACGCTCCGCCGCTGGGTGGGTCAGGCGACCGAGGCAATGGCGCACAGGGCGAGTCCCGTAGGCCCGCCTGGAAGAGTCAGTCGGACGCCCGGAACGCGAACCGTCGCGACAGCGGCTCCGCAGGTGGCGATCGTGATGATCGACCGAGGGGTGGTTCAGGCGATGGTCGGGCAAGGGCGCCGTACGGCGGGTCCGGCCAGGACAGGCGGCCGGGCTCACGAGACGGAGCGTCGGAGAGTCGGCGTACCGATCGCTTCACGCGTGGATCGGGTCAGGACCGGCGGTCGGATCAGGGAGACACCGGCGGGCAGGGTGCGCACTTGCGTGGCGCCGCGTCGCGCGGGGGCTCGGCCTCCGGTTCGGCTGCTGATCGGCAGGGCACGTACGGCAGCCGTGGCGGCACATCTTCGGGGAAGCCGTCGAACGGCGCGGAGCGTCCTTGGCAGTCGCGGACATCGTCCGCGGGCGATTCCTCCGGCAGGGCTCGTCGACCCTCCCAGGATGGCGGCAGTACCTTCCGTCGGCCCTCTGACAGGCAGGACCGCGGGTCTGCCGGCTATGGACGCAGCGACGACCGGACCGGCCGCAGAGCGGACGACGCCGCGACGGCTCCGCGTGCCCACAATGCCCGTGATCTGCGCAGCGCCAACAGGCCCGACAGGGAGCGTTCGCCCGAGATCGACGAGGACGTCAAGGGTGATGAGCTCGATCGTGTCACCCGCGCCCAGATTCGGAACCTCGAGGAGCGGAGCGCGCTCTGGGTCTCCAAGCACCTCGTGATGGCCGGACGGCTCCTCGATCTCGACCCTGAGCTGGCGTTCCAGCACGCCTTGGCAGCCAGCCGCCGAGGCGGGCGCCTTGCCGCGGTCCGCGAGGCCGTGGGCCTGACGGCATACGCGGCGGGACATTACGGCGAGGCGCTGCGCGAGTTCAGGACCTTCCGTCGCATCAGCGGTTCGAACGTGCACCTGCCGGTCATGGCCGACTGTGAGCGCGGGTTGGGGCGACCCGACCGGGCGCTCGACCTCGCGCGCTCGGAGGAAGCGGAATCCCTGGATGCAGCGGGCAAGGCAGAACTCGCGATGGTCGTGTCCGGCGCACGCTCCGATCTCGATCAGCTCGACGCTGCCGTCGCGGCCCTCGAGATCCCGCAGCTCGACCTGCACCGCGCGTTCGCTTTCAGTCCTCGTCTGTTCCGTGCCTACGCCGATGCTCTCGACGCCGTCGGACGGACGGGCGAGTCGGAGAAATGGCGCCGCCAGGCCCGTGTGGCCGAGAAGGCCCTGGGACTCGAGGATGACCTTGAACCGGACATCATCGACCTCGGTGAGGACGACGAGCCCACCCCTGACCGAGTCCCCAAGGTGGCAGAGGTACTCGCCGGTCCGGCTCGGAAGGCTCACGATTCGACGAACGACGAGGTGGGCCAGGCGCCCAACCAGCAGTCCGGAGGGGACACCGACGAGGGTGCGGGACCGTCGGCACGGAACGAGTCGACCGCCGCGCGGCAGGACGGCGACCAGGACGACGACGTGACGGACGGTCTTCTCGAACACCCGGACGAGGAGTTGGACACGGATCCCACCGAGATGCCGGACGGTGCCGCCGGACGTACGACACAGGACCCAGCCGCCACCACGGCGGCGGTGGACCAGGGCCTCGTGGGCGACGTCTCACTCGATCTGGAGGCAGACCTCGCAGAACCGGGAACCGGCCGCACCATCGGAAGCGCATCGTCCGAGGCGCCTGTCCTGGAGAACAGCTCGCAGGAGACAACGCGGAACCAGGAGGCAGCGCAGGTCCAGGAGCCAGGGGATGACCCGGAGCCGGCAGAGGTTCAGGAGCCAGCGGACCGCGGGGCGATGCCGGAGGAAGCAGCCGGCGACAGTCCCGGGAAGACAGGAGGGACGGACCTGGACGAGGTGCAGGGAGCGGACGACGTCGTTCCTGCAGCGGACGCGATTCCCGCCGGCGAATCGGCACCACGGGTCGAACCGCTCCAGACCGAGATGCTGTTCAGCATGGACGCACTGGGCGGAACCCGGATCGAGCCGTCTACCGACGACGCCGACACCGCGTCGTCGGCCGGGACTCCCGCCGTCCGGTTCTCGGCCGGTGAGGCGCCGGACAGTTCGCTGAGCGACAGCTCCTCGGGAGCCACTGCACCGCAAGACTCAGAAGATGCAGCAACGGGCGCCGCAGTGCAGGACGGGCCGGCGCAGGACGCGCAGGACGTCCCGCCGGCGGCCGAAGCCCCGGCGACCAGTGCCAAAGCCAGGCGGACGCCGAAGACGACGGCGAAAACGGAGGACGCAGCGGATGAGTGAGCGGTTGATCGATGGTTTCGACGGGGTGCTGTCCGATCTCGACGGCGTCGTCTATGCGGGGCCCAACGCCATTCCCGGGGCCATCGAAGCGCTGGATCGGCTCGCGGGGGAGGGCAAGAGCCTCGCCTATGTCACCAACAACGCCTCCCGGTCCTCCGCGCAGGTTGCCCAGCACCTGCGCGAGATCGGTGCACCCGCAACCGCGGAGCAGGTCTTCGGCTCGGCACAGGCCGGCGCCGAGCTTCTCGCCGCGCAGGTCCCGCCGGGGTCGGCTGTGCTCGTCGTCGGCAGTCAGACGCTCGCGGACGCCGTGCGGGCGCAGGGGCTCTCCGTCGTCGGCTCCGCCGACGACGGGCCGGCCGCCGTCATCCAGGGATTCTCCCCGACCCTCGGCTGGAAGGACCTCGCCGAAGCAGCGTACGCGGTGACCGCGGGTGCCACCTGGGTGGCGACGAACACCGATATGTCGATCCCGCAGGAGCGGGGGATCGCCCCCGGCAACGGCACGCTCGTCGCCGCCGTCGCCGCGGCGACCGGCAAGCAGCCGCTCGTCGCAGGAAAGCCGGGCGCCGCCCTCTTCGAGACGGCCGCCCGGCATTCGGGGGTCGATCGTGCCCTCGTGGTCGGTGACCGCCTCGACACCGACATCCTCGGTGGGAACCGTGCCGGCATGGCCACGGCGCTCGTCCTGACCGGCGTCGACACCGTGCGGACGGCGCTCGGCGCGACGGTGGAGGAGCGCCCCACGTACCTCATCGCCTCGCTCGCCGACCTGTACGAGGAGTATCCCGCGGTCGCGCAGGACGGGGACATCTACTCGTGCGGGAGGTCCACGGCTCGCGTGGTCGGCGGTTCGGTCAGCATCAGTGGCAGCGAGGACGACGTCGACAGCTGGCGTGCCGCGTGCGCAGCCTGGTGGGCCACCCACCCCGCCCACGACCCCGAGCAGCCTCCGGCGGTCGATGTCGTCGCTGCCCGCTAGGGTTGGGGACGGTTCGCCGGCGGACCGCTGCAGGACAGATGGATGAAGGACGAGTGGGAGCAGAACAGGAGGAGCCCGTGCACCATGACGGCGCCGACGCGCAGGCGGAGACCGGCTCCAGCACGTCGTCGACGGGGGATCTGCTGGTCGACGACGTACTGGGCTCCCTCGACCGGTTGGCAGAACTTCCCGTCGACGATCATGCCGCCGTCCTCCTCGAGGTCCACGATCGGCTCGGCGGCGTCCTCGCGCCCGAGCAGGCCCTCCGCCCGGGCGGAGTCCATGGCGCGCCTTGACCAGGAACTCGTGGTCCGCGGTCTCGCCCGCTCGCGGTCCCATGCAGCGCAACTCATCGCCGCCGGACGGATCACGCGGAACGGCGCCCTCGCGGCCAAGTCCTCCGTCTCCACCGGTCCGGCGGACGTCCTGCTCGTCCAAGGCGACGGTGACGACTTCGTCAGTCGGGCGGGGACGAAGCTCGACGGCGCCCTGCGGGCCTTCCCGGACGTGCTGGTCGAGGGTCGGCGCTGCCTCGACGCGGGGGCCTCGACAGGAGGATTCACCGACGTCCTCCTGAGGCGCGAGGCACGCGAGGTGGCGGCGGTCGACGTCGGACACGGCCAACTCGTGCAGCATCTGCGCGACGATCCGCGCGTCCAGGTGTTCGAGGGCATGAATGTGCGTCACCTGCTTCCCGGTGACATCGGTGGCCCGGTACAGCTCACGGTCGCCGACCTGTCCTTCATCTCCCTGCGCCTGGTCATGGCGGCCCTCGCGGGTGCCACGGAGACAGGCGGAGACCTGCTGCTCATGGTCAAACCGCAGTTCGAGGTGGGCCGCGGGGGGCTGAACCGGCTCGGGGTGGTGACGGAGCCCGCCGCCCGCCGTCGCGCGGTGGCCGGAGTGCTCCGCAGCGCGCTCGGGTGCGGGCTCGACGTGGGCGGGGTGGCGCTGAGCCGTCTGCCCGGGCAGGACGGCAACCTGGAGTACTTCGTGTGGACAAAGGTGCCCCACGAGGGTTTGATGCCTAGGATCGAGGGGGAACTGGACCGGCTGACCGAACAGGCCCTCCCCGGCGGCGATCTGTTCGGACCACCCGACCGTTCCACCGATCAGACGGAGCTCGATGAGTAGACGAATCCTGGTGCTCGCGCATACCGGCCGCAGGAACGCGATGATCGCGGCGCAGGAGGCGTGCACACGCCTCCACGACCTGGGACTGCAGCCGGTCATGCGTCCCGAGGAACTCGCCGACATCCAGCGCGAGTACGGCGAGCTCGCTGCGCCCGCCCAAGTGCTCGGTGACGACGTGGCCTTCGGCGACGTCGAGCTCGTGATGGTCCTCGGCGGGGACGGCACCATCCTGCGCGCGGCGGAGCTCGTCCGCGAAGCCGACATACCCCTGCTCGGGGTCAATCTCGGGCACGTCGGCTTCCTCGCCGAGAGCGAGCGTGCCGACCTCGAGGAGACCGTCCGCTGGGTCGCCGAACGCAGCTACACGGTCGAGGAGCGCACCACCATCGAGGTGCTGGTCTGGCACGGGGACACCCTGCTCGGCACGAACTGGGCGTTGAACGAGGCCGCCGTGGAGAAGGCGAACCGCGAACGCATGATCGAGGTCGTCATGGAGGTCGACGGGCGCCCGGTCAGCTCCTTCGGCTGCGACGGCGTCGTCCTCGCCACGCCCACGGGCTCCACGGCCTACGCGTTCTCGGCGAGCGGACCGATCGTGTGGCCGGAGGTCGAGGCGCTCCTGATGGTACCCATCAGCGCGCACGCCCTGTTCGCCAAGCCGCTCGTCGTCGCTCCCACCTCGGTGCTCGCCGTCGAACTGCTCGCCCGCACCGACGCCACCGGCATCCTCTGGTGCGACGGGCGGCGGAGTATCGACCTGCCGCCCGGCGCCCGGGTCGAGGTCCGGCGCTCCGAGCATCCCGTACGGCTCGCCCGAACACGGCACACACCCTTCTCGGAGCGGCTCGTGCGCAAGTTCGAGCTCCCCATCCAGGGCTGGCGCGGCCCGATCAGGCATCAGGACGGCGGGACGCCATGATCGAGGAGATGCGGATCCGCGACCTCGGCGTCATCACCGATGCCACCCTGAACCTCGGGCCCGGCCTGACCGTCGTGACCGGCGAGACCGGTGCGGGCAAGACCATGGTGATCACGGCCCTCGGGTTGCTGCGGGGCGCGAGATCCGACGCCGGCGCCGTCCGGCTGGGGGCAGCGTCCGCCTCCGCCGAGGCCGTCCTCCGGCTGGATCCAGCGAGCGGTGCCGCACGGCGGGCTGCCGAGGCAGGTGCTGCCCTCGAGGAGTACGACGGCGCCGCTGAACTGATCCTCGCGCGGACGGTGACGAGTGAGGGGCGCAGCCGAGCCTATGTCGGGGGCCGCGCGTCACCCGTGGGTGTCCTCGCAGAGCTGGGCGACCAGCTCGTCGTCGTCCACGGACAGTCCGACCAGTTGCGGCTGAAGAGCGCTCCGGCCCAGCGCCAGGCCCTCGACAAGTTCGGAGGCAGGCCGGTCGAGGACGCGATCCGTGACTACACGGCGACCTTCGGCCAGTGGCGGGACGCCCTCGCCGAACGCGACCGGCTGCGCAGCGAGGCCCGTGAGCGGTTGCGTGAAGCCGAAGGTCTCGAGGCAGCCCTGACGGAGATCGGCGACGCCGACCCGCAGCCGGGGGAGGACGCTGCCCTGAAGGCCGAGTCGATGCGGCTCGGCAACCTGGAGGAGCTGCGGACAGCTGCGCTGGTGGCCCATCAGGCGCTCGTCTCCGAGGACATCGGGGCGAGTGCCGATGCCGTGTCGCTGGTCGACGAGGCCAAGCGCCAGCTCGAGGCGGTCGCGGAGCACGACGCCGATCTCGGGAAGCTGGCGGAGCGGCTCGCCGAGGTCGGGTACCTGCTGGCGGACATCTCCGCCGAACTCGCCGGCTACGGGACGTCCCTCGACGGGGAGGGCGCCGGCAGGCTCGAGGAGGTGGAGTCGCGCCGGGCCGCCCTCTCGGTCCTGGTGCGGAAGTACGCACCGACGATCGACGAGGTGCTGGCGTGGCAGGAGGATGCCGTGAAGCGGCTCCTGGAGCTCGGTAGCGACTCCTCCCGCGTGGAGGAGCTCGATGACGAGATCGAGGACCTCGACCGCCGCGTCCACGACCTGGGCGAGGCCCTGTCCGTGCTGCGGCGGACCGCTGCCGAGGATCTCGCCCACCGGGTCAGCGATGAGCTGACGGCCCTCGCGATGCCGGATGCGCAGCTGATCATCGACGTCACAGCGGCGGAGTCACTGACGATCCATGGTGCCGATGACATCTCCTTCATGCTCCAGCCCCATCCCGGATCGGCACCGCGGGCCCTCGGCAAGGGCGCCTCGGGCGGTGAGCTCTCACGCGTGATGCTGGCGATCGAGGTCGTCCTGGCCGCCGTCGATCCGGTGCCGACCTTCGTGTTCGACGAGGTGGACGCCGGTGTCGGCGGCAAGGCCGCCGTCGAGATCGGGCGTCGCCTCGCGATGCTGGCGGAGCACGTGCAGGTCATCGTGGTGACGCACCTGCCCCAGGTCGCGGCCTTCGCGGCGCGTCATATCCGCGTCACGAAGAACGTGTCCCGCGACGGCGAGGGGGGCGGCGTGACGGCCAGCGACGTCGAGGTGCTGCCCGACGACGAGCGGGTCCGCGAGCTGGCGAGGATGCTCGCCGGCCAGGAGGACTCGGCCTCCGCTCGGGCCCATGCCGAGGAACTCCTGGCCGATGCGGCCCGGACCGTCGCTCGGTGATAGCCTTGAACTCCGTGGCGCAGCAAACAAACTCCCGGTTCCTCAAGTCCGCAACGACCAAGCACATCTTCGTGACCGGCGGCGTGGCCTCATCACTCGGCAAGGGACTGACGGCATCCAGCCTGGGTCACCTCCTCCGGGCGCGCGGCCTCTCCGTGACGATGCAGAAGCTTGATCCCTACCTCAATGTCGATCCCGGCACGATGAACCCCTTCCAGCACGGCGAGGTGTTCGTCACGGACGACGGCGCCGAGACGGATCTGGACATCGGTCACTACGAGCGGTTCCTCGACGAGAACCTCGACGGCTCGGCGAACGTGACGACGGGTCAGGTCTACTCGACGGTCATCGCGAAGGAGCGCCGGGGCGAGTACCTCGGTGACACCGTGCAGGTCATCCCGCACATCACCGACGAGATCAAGCGCCGCATGCGCCTGCCGGCCGAGGGTGCTCCCGGCAAGAAGGCCCCGGACGTGATCATCACGGAGATCGGCGGCACGGTCGGCGACATCGAATCGCAGCCTTTCCTCGAGTCCGCCCGACAGGTCCGGCAGGACGTCGGACGGAACAACGTCTTCTTCCTGCACGTGTCCCTGGTCCCGTACATCGGGCCATCCCAGGAGCTGAAGACCAAGCCGACGCAGCACTCCGTGGCGATGCTGCGCTCCATCGGTATCCAGCCCGATGCCATCGTGATCCGCTCCGACCGCGAGGTCCCGGCGGCGATGCGCGAGAAGATCGGCCGCATGTGCGACGTCGACATCGACGCCGTCGTGAACGCGGCCGACGCCCCCAGCATCTACGACATCCCGAAGACCCTGCACGCGCAGGGGCTCGACGCGTACATCGTCCAGGCGCTCGGCCTGAAGTTCAAGGACGTCAACTGGACCAAGTGGAACAAGCTCCTCGAGGCCGTGCACAACCCCAAGCACCACGTCGAGGTGGCGCTCGTGGGCAAGTACATCGACCTCCCGGACGCCTACCTGTCCGTCACCGAGGCCCTGCGTGCGGGCGGTTTCGCGAACAAGGCGAAGGTGACCATCAAGTGGGTCCCGTCCGACGAGTGCCAGACCCCGGAGGGAGCCAGCAAGGCGCTCGACGGCGTCGACGCGGTCTGCATCCCCGGCGGGTTCGGCATCCGGGGCCTCGAGGGCAAACTCGGAGCGCTGACCTATGCCCGCGAGAACAGAATCCCGACCCTCGGCCTGTGCCTCGGGCTGCAGTGCATGGTCATCGAGTACGCGCGGAACGTCGTCGGGCTGGAGGGTGCCTCCTCGAGCGAGTTCGAACCCGACACCACGTACCCGGTCATCGCCACCATGGCGGAGCAGCTCGAGATCGTCGCCGGTGAAGGGGACATGGGTGGCACGATGCGCCTGGGTCGCTGGGAGGCCAAGCTGCAGGAGGGCTCCGTCATCGCCGGCACCTACGGGAAGACCACGGTCTTCGAGCGGCACCGGCACCGCTACGAGGTGAACAACGAGTACCGCGAACAGATCGCCGAGGCGGGCCTCGTGTTCTCGGGGACGACGACGGACGGAAAGCTCGTCGAGTTCGCCGAGCTGCCCAAGGACGTCCACCCGTACTACGTCTCCACCCAGGCCCACCCGGAGCTGAGCTCGCGGCCCACGCGTCCGCACCCCCTCTTCGCCGGCCTCGTGAAGGCGGCGCTCGAGCGCCGCGGCGCGAAGGTCTGACCGTGCAGGTGTCCGGGGACGACCGTGCGACCTTCAGCGACGAGCAGAGCCCCCGCCGGCTGATCGACGCGTCGACGGTCTACGAAGGGCTTGTGTGGGACGTCGTCAGCGAGCAGTTCAGCCTCACGGAGGACGGCGAGGCGATCACACGCGACTTCATCCGCCACCCCGGGGCCGTCGCCGTCCTGGTCCTGAACGACGACGGCCAGGTGCTGCTGATCCGTCAATACCGGCACCCGGTGCGCATGGCGCTCTGGGAGATCCCGGCCGGCCTGCTCGACGAGGAGGGCGAGGACTTCGTGGACGCGGCGGCGCGTGAACTCGCCGAGGAGGCGGACCTCACCGCCCGCCAGTGGCACGTCCTGGTGGACCTCTTCCTGTCCCCGGGCTCGTCCTCCGAGGCGCTGCGCATCTACCTGGCCCGCGGGATCGGTGACGTGCCCGAGGCCGATCGCCACACGCGCACGCACGAGGAGGCGGAGATCGAACTCCGGTGGATGGATCTCGACGACGCCGTCAGCGCGGCCCTCGAGGGTCGGATCCACAGTCCGTCCGCCGTCGCGGCAGTTCTCGCGGCCCGCGTGGCACGGGAGAACGGGTTCATCGATCTGCGCCCGGCCATGACGCCGTGGCCGGAACACCCGAGCCAGCACTCCACGTGGCCGCGCGGCGCCGTGCTCGAGATCTGACCACCATGGCGGACCAGGCACCTGTCGACGAGGACGGGCCGCTGTCGACGCTGCTCCGGAACTACCTGCAGCACATGTCCGTGGAGCGGGGCCTGTCCGTCAACACGCTCGAGGCGTATCGCCGGGACCTCCGCCGCTATGCCGCGTTCCTCCGGACCAGGGACGTCGGTGATGCTACCGCCGTGACGCGGCACGACGTATCGGCCTTCGCCCAGGCTGTCGTCTCCGGCGACGACGGCTTCGCGGCACTCAGTCCACGGTCGGCGGCACGGACGATCGTCGCCGTCCGCGGGTTGCACCGGTTCTGGGCGCTCGAGGGTATCACCGAGGGAGATCCGGCCCGGGACGTCCACCCGCCGATGGCGGGGCAGCGGCTCCCGAAAGCCATCCCGGTGGCGGAGGTCGTCAGGATCCTCGAGTCCGTGGACACCTCGACCTCCACCGGTCAGCGGGACCGGGCGCTGCTGGAGTTCCTGTATTCCACCGGAGCCCGGATCAGCGAGGCCGTGGGGCTGGACGTCGACGATGTCTCCGTCAGCGACGCGCAGGACCTCCCGGCCGTCGTCCGGCTGACCGGCAAGGGCTCGAAGGAACGACTGGTCCCGGTCGGGTCCTACGCGGCTCGGGCGGTGGACGGCTACCTCGTCCGCGGCAGGCCCCTGCTCGCCTCGAAGGGCACGGGAAGTCCTGCCCTCTTCCTCAACATGCGCGGGGGGCGCCTGAGCCGCCAGAGCGCCTGGAGCATCCTGAAAGCGGCCACCGAACGCGCGGGTGTGACCCGCGACGTCTCCCCGCACACACTGCGCCACTCGTTCGCGACGCATCTGCTCGAGGGGGGCGCGGACGTCCGGGTGGTGCAGGAGCTGCTCGGTCACGCCTCCGTCACCACCACGCAGGTGTACACCCTGGTCACGGCCGATACGCTGCGCGAGGTGTACGCCGCGGCGCACCCGAGGGCCCGTGCCTGACGTCGACGTCCCGGACGGCGATCCGGCGACCGGCGTGCCCTCGTCCGGCGCTGTGATGCCAGACGGGAGGCTGCCTGGCCCCACCGCGTCCGGAGTGTCCCGCGAGTGGTCGACGATCGACGGCGCAGCCTACAGGCGTGTCGTCCTGTGCTTCCTGTTCCGCCCGTCGTCCACGGGTCGGGAGGTGCTGCTCGGCCTCAAGCGGACCGGTTTCGGGACGGGGAGGGTCGTGGCGCTCGGCGGCAAGGTCGACGGCGACGAGTCCGACCTCGACGCCGCGGTCCGCGAGGTCGAGGAGGAGAGCGGGATCGCCCTGCGGCCGTCGGACCTGCGGTATGCGGGCCGGATCAGCTGGTCCTTCCCTGCCCGGCCGGACTGGAACATGCAGTCCGCACTCTTCACGGCCGAGGCCGGACACAGCGTGCCCGCCCCGTGCGAGGAGATCGAGCCGCGCTGGTATCCGGTCGACGCGATCCCTTGGGCCGCCATGTGGAAGGACGCGCCGCATTGGCTTCCGGAGCTCCTGGCCGGAACCCGCGTCGAGGCGCACATCGAGATGGCGGCGGACAACGATGGGGTCGCGCGGGCGACGATCAGCTGACGCGACCCTCCACGGCGACGGGTCGGCTGACGCTACCCTCAGCGGGTGTCGATCGCCCGGCCGGACCCTCCGCCGGCGCGACCCCGCGCCTGCCGAGCCTGACGGGCGGGCGCCGGCCCGGCGCCAGCCCGGCGACGGCCCCCGGGGTCAGCCGACGTGCCGCTCCTCGGGACCGTTGTACAGGCTGAGCGGCCGGATGAGCGAGTTCGAGGCCACCTGCTCCATGACGTGTGCCGTCCAGCCGGTGATGCGGGCCGCGATGAAGAGCGGGGTGAACATCTCCGTGTCGAAACCCATGAGGTGGTAGGTGGGCCCGGCCGGGTAGTCGAGGTTCGGCTTGATGCCCTTGGCTTCGTCCATCGCCGTCTCCAGCCCCGAGTAGAGGCCGAGGATCTCGCTGCGTCCGTAGTACTCGATCATCGCGTCGAGGGCGGACTTCATGGTCGGCACGCGGGAATCGCCGCTCTTGTAGACGCGGTGCCCGAAGCCCATCACCTTCTTCTTCGATGCGAGGGCGTCCTCCATCCATGCCTTGGCCCGGACGGCGGCGTCCTCGGCGCTCTCGTCCTCGCGGATGCCGATCTCCTCGAAGGTGTGCATGACGGCCTCGTTGGCTCCGCCGTGCAGGGCTCCCTTCAGGGCGCCGATCGCCCCGGTGACCGCGGAGTGCAGGTCCGCGAGGGTGGACGTGATGACCCGCGCGGTGAAGGTCGAGGCATTGAAGGAGTGTTCGGCGTAGAGCACCATCGAGACGTCGAAGGCGTGGACCACCTCCACGGGTGCCTCCTCCCCGAACGTCATCCAGAGGAAGTTCGCCGAGTAGCCGAGGTCGTCGCGCGGCTCCACGAGCGCCTGTCCGCGCCGGCGCCGCTGGTCATAGGCGACGACGGCGGGGAAGGCCGCGAACAGCGTGGCGGCCTTCTCCATGTTCGCGTCGACCGAGTTGTCGCCGGCCAGGGGGTGGCTCGCCCCCATGACGGACACGGCGGTGCGTGCCACGTCCATCGGGTGCGCGGTCGCAGGGAGCAGGTCGATGGCGGCGATGACCTGCTCGGGCAGGGCGCGGTGGGCACGCTCGAAGGCGTCGAACTCCTGCCGTTGCGCGGCGTCCGGCAGCTCGCCGTTCCAGAGGAGATAGGCCACGTCCTCCATGTCCCGGTGGCCGGCCAGCTCCTGGACGGGGTAGCCCCGGTAGAGCAGGGAGTTGGATTCGGGATTCACCTTCGAGATCGCGGTGTGGTCGACGACCACTCCGGCAAGGCCCTTGTGGATCTCTGGTTCTGTCACGATTGCTCCTCCTGTGCATCAGATCCTGCGGGTGCGGGCGGGGCGGCGGATCTGCTGCCCGGTACCTCGAAGTCGAAGATGGACGAGTCGAACCGGTTGTAGCCCTCGTAGTCCACGAGGTCGTACAGCCGGCTGCGCGTCTGCATCCCCTCCACGGCGGGTTGCTGGGTGCCGTGAAGTCGGATCGTGTCCAGCGTACGCTCGGCGGCGCCCATCGCACTGCGCAGGAGCGTGACCGGGTAGATCACCATGCTCACCCCGACGTCCTGGAGCTGCTCCGCCGTGAAGAGATCGCTCTTCCCGAACTCCGTCATGTTCGCGAGGATCGGTACGTCCACGGCATCCCGGATGGCACGGAACTCGTCCAGGGTCCGCATCGCCTCCGGGAAGATCGCGTCCGCGCCGGCCTCGACCAGTGCACGGGACCGGTCCTGTGCCGCCCTGAGGCTGTCCGTGCCTCGGATGTCGGTCCGCGCCATGATGAGGAAGTCGGGGTCGCGGCGTGCGTCGGCGGCGGCCCGGATGCGCTTGACCGCGGTGTCGAGGTCGACGACGTTCTTGCCGTCGAGGTGACCGCACCGCTTGGGGTTGAACTGGTCCTCGATGTGGCAACCGGCCAGGCCTGCGTTCTCGAGTTCCTGTACGCTGCGGGCCACGTTCATGGGCTCGCCGAAGCCGGTATCGGCGTCGACCAGGCAGGGCAGGTCCGTCATCCGGGCGATCTGTCCGGCCCGCTGCGCCACCTCGGTCAGCGTGGTCAGGCCGATGTCGGGGAGCCCGAGATCAGCGGCGATCACGGCGCCCGAGATGTAGACGCCGTCGAACCCCTTGTCCTCGATCAGCCGGGCCGAGAGGGGATTGAAGGCACCCGGGAACTGCTGGAGGCGGCCCGAGGCCAGCCCGTCGCGGAGGGCGCGTCGTTTCTGGGGGGCGGTGACGCTCGAATACAGCATCCCGGCCCTCCTACAGGAGTCCCTGCGGCATCGCGACCGCATCGAGGTGGCCTGGACGGGCGACGACGTTGAGTTGCCCGAGCGATCCTGCGGGCAGGTCCGGGAGCTGCTCGACGGCGGCGAGGAAGCGCTCGAGTTCCGCGTCCTCGACGATGCCCGCGGCGAGCATGCGCAGCTTCGCGATGTAGTCGGCACGGGCGAAGGGGCGGGCGCCGAGGGGATGCGCATCGGCGACGGCGATCTCGTCCGTGATGACCGTCCCGTCGGTCAGGGTGATCTCGACGCGGCCGCCGAAGGCTTTCTCGGCGATGTCGAGCGAGTGGTAGCGCCGCGTCCACTCCGGGTCCTCGACCGTGGTGACCTTGTGCCAGAGGGCCACTGTGTCGGGGCGGGCGGCGCGTTCGGGCGCGTAGGAGTCCTCGTGGTGCCAGCGGCCGTCCTGCAGCGCCACGGTGAAGATGTAGGGGATGGAGTGGTCGAGAGTCTCACGCGAGGCGGTGGGCTCGTACTTCTGCGGGTCGTTGGCACCGGACCCGATGACGTAGTGCGTGTGGTGGGAGGTGTGGATGACGACGGCCGCGACGTTGTCCGGGTCGGCCACCTCGGGGTGGGCACCGTGGAGGCGCCGTGCGAGGTCGATCCAGGCCTGCGCCTGGTACTCCGCCGAGTGCTCCTTGGTGTAGGTGTCGAGGATGGCCCGCTTCGCCTCGCCCCGGGTGGGGAGCGGCACCTCGTAGGCGGCGGTCGGGCCGTCGAGGAGCCAGGCGATCACGCCGTCCTCGCCCTCGTAGATGGGTGTGGGGGAGGTCTGTCCGCGCATCGCCCGGTCGACCGACTCGACGGCCATCTTGCCGGCGAAGGCCGGTGCGTGCGCCTTCCAGGTGGAGATCTCGCCCTTGCGGGACTGGCGGGTGGCTGTCGTCGTGTGCAGGGCCTGGCCGACGGCGTGGAAGATCACGTCGGCCTCGAGGCCGAGCAGGGTGCCGATGCCTGCTGCAGCAGAAGGGCCGAGGTGTGCCACGTGGTCGATCTTGTGCTCGTGCAGGCAGATCGCCTTCACGAGGTCCACCTGGATCTCGTAGCCCGTGGCGATCGCCCGGAGCAGGTCCCGGCCCGAGGCGCCGGTGTGCTGCGCCGTGGCGAGGATCGGCGGGATGTTGTCCCCGGGGTGGGAGTAGTCGGCGGCGAGGAAGGTGTCGTGGTAGTCGAGTTCACGCACGGCCACCCCGTTGGCCCAGGCGGCCCACTCCGCGGACACGGGCTCCGTGACGCCGAAGACGGCTGCGCCGCTGCCGTGGACGGACACGGGATGACTGAGGGCCTGCGCACGCGCGGCGACGACCGGCGCCCGGTTCAGGGAGGCGATGGCGACGGAGGCGTTGTCGATGATGCGGTTGATGACCATGTCCGCGACGTCGTCGGTGACCTCGACGGGGTCGGTGGCCACCTCGGCGATCTTCCAGGCGAGCTGGCCGGTCTTCGGGAGGTTCTCCTCGCTGCGGTGGACGCGGACGGGGTGCGATTCAACCATGGTGTACCTTTCGTGGATCTCGGAACGGGGTGGGAGGCGACGCCGGGGCGACGGGCGGATCGAGGAGGTGCTGCAGGCTGGTGTGGAGGTGGACGCGCATGGCGGCCTCGGCGAGGTCGGCGTTCCCGGCCGCGACGGCGAGAGCGATCTGCTCGTGTTCGCGGGCGGAGGCGAGCAGCCGCGCCGGATGGTCACGGGCGAGCCGCCGGACCCGGGCGAGGTGCGTCCGGATGGATTTCTGCGCCTGGTACAGGTAGGAGTTGGCGGCTGCTTCGTCGATCGCCCGGTCGAGCCGGGCCGCGAGCGCGTAGTAGTCCTCGTGCCCGCCACCGTGCTCGAGGCTCTGCCCGGCGGAGCGGAACTCCGTGGCCAGGGCATCGAACACCGCCGCCGATCCCCGCACGGCGGCAAGGCGCACGGCCGCGCATTCCAGCGGCAGCCGGACGTCGAAGAGATCGGCCACCGCGTCGAGCGAGATGGCGGAGACCACGACGCCGCGCCCGGCATGCGGCGTGGCCAGTCCTTCGGCGACGAGCCGTGAGAGGGCTTCGCGCAGTGGCGTCCGGGAGACGCCGAGGCGTGCGGACTGCTCGACCTCGGCCAGCACGTCGCCGGGAGCGAGCCGCCACTCGAGGATGTCCGAGCGGAGGAAGGCGTAGGCGCGGTCACTCGCTCTCACACCGACCTCCGCCTGTTCGTCGTCGCCGGGGCGCAGCCCGGCCTTCCGCTTGAATGTATACACGGAGCCCCCCAGAAGCAAGGGTCGCGAGCCCAGGCTCAGGACCGCTGGCGTGTCGTGTATACAGGAGCCGTTGAAGCAGCTCAGGGCCCGTGATACTCTCCTCTCCACGCGCAAGGGAGGGCGAGCATGGCTGCAGCAGGGATGGACGCCGGAGGCGGTACCCCGGGGAACGAGTACACGGCGCTGCACGTCGAAAGCCTCGCCGATCCCGAGCGGTTCTGGCTCGCTGCCGCGGAAGCGGTCGACTGGTCGGCCGCACCCACCTCGGCACTCGACACCACGTCCGCGCCCCTCTACCGGTGGTTCCCCTCCGCCACGCTCAACACGAGTCACAACGCCCTCGATCGCCACGTCGACGCGGGACACGGCACGCGGACGGCACTCGTGTACGACTCCGCGATGCTGGGTCTGCGCCGCAGCTACACCTACGCCGAGCTGCGGGACGAGGTGGCGGTCTTCGCGGGCGTCCTCGCCGGGCTCGGCGTCGGCAAGGGTGACCGCGTCCTCGTGTACCTGCCGATGGTCCCCGAAGCCGTGATCGCCATGCTGGCGACGGCGCGCCTCGGGGCGGTGCACTCGGTGGTGTTCGGGGGATTCGCCCCCGCCGAACTCGCCGCGCGCATCCGGGACGCCGGACCAGCGGCGGTGGTCACCGCGACGGGCGGCTTCGAGCCGGGTCGCCGCGTCGAGTATCTGCCGGCCGTCCGGGAGGCACTCGCGCTCGCCGGCAGCGGGGGGACGCCCGTGGTCGTGAAGCATCGTGATGGCTTCGACCACAGGGCCGGGACGGATCCGGATGACGTGTCCGGAGACGGCCGTTCCTCCTCGACCGGCTCCTCGACCGCCGGTGGTGACGCGCCGTGGGTCGATTGGGACGACGCCGTCGGGCGGGCCGAGCCGGTCGCTCCCGTCGACGTGGCGGCGACCGATCCGCTCTACATCCTCTACACCTCCGGCACCACCGGCTCCCCGAAGGGCGTGGTGCGGGACAACGGCGGGCACGCCGTCGCGCTGGCCTGGTCCATGCGGAACATCTACGGCATCGGCCCGGGCGACGTCATCGTGACGGCGTCGGACGTCGGCTGGGTCGTGGGGCACTCCTACATCGTCTACGGGCCGCTCCTGGCGGGCGCGACGACGGTGCTCTACGAGGGCAAGCCGGTGGGGACGCCCGACGCGGGTGCCTTCGGCAGGCTGATCGAGGAGCACCGAGCAAAGGTGCTCTTCACCGCGCCGACCGCCCTGCGCGCGATCCGCCGGGCCGATCCCGAGGGCTCGGCGCTCCGCGGCCACGACCTGTCCTCCCTCGATTCGCTCTTCTCCGCCGGTGAACGCCTCGACACCGGGACTTCCGCCTGGATCGGTGGCGTCCTCGGTGTTCCGGTCGTGGACAACTGGTGGCAGACGGAGACCGGCTGGCCCATCTGTGCCAATCCGCGGGGGTTCGGTGGCGTCCCGCTGAAGCCGGGGTCGCCGTCGCTGCCGTCGCCCGGCTTCGACGTGGCCGTCCTGGACGAGAGCGGTGCGCCCCTTCCCGCGGGGCTCGAGGGCAGCATCGCCCTGCGCCTCCCGCTCCCGCCGGGCACCCTGACGACCCTCTGGGGCAGCGATCAGCGGTACCGCGAGTCCTACCTCGAGGCGTTCGACGGCTACTACTCCAGCGGGGATTCCGGCTACCTGGACGAGGACGGCTACGTGTTCGTCATGGGACGCACCGACGACGTCATCAACGTGGCCGGGCACAGGCTCTCCACCGGCGCCATCGAGCAGGTCATCGCGCAGCACCCCGCCGTCGCCGAGTGCGCGGTCCTCGGACTCCACGATCCGCTGAAAGGCCAGCGCGCCAGCGGCTACGTGGTCCTGAAGGCAGGCTCGACCATCGACGCCGAGACGCTCGAAGCGGCCCTCGTACACCTGGTGCGCACGACCATCGGACCCGTTGCGGACTTCCGTTCGGCCGTGGTCGTCGATGCGCTGCCGAAGACGCGCTCGGGCAAGATCCTGCGCAAGACCATGCGCCAGATGGCCGCAGGGGAGCAGTACGCCGTCCCGTCCACGATCGAGGATCCTGCCGTGCTCGATGCGCTGGCCCCGCTGCTGCGGCCGACGTCCGCGGACTGACGGTCGCCCGGGCAGCCCGACCCGGTGGGGGAGCGGGACGGGCGTCAGCGCCCGGTGGTGGTCCGCGCCCAGCTGTACTCGAACTCAGGGCGTCCCCGCGTGCCGTAGCGCGGTGTCCTCAGGACGGACCGCTGATCGGCGAGGTGTTCGAGGTAGCGCCGCGCGGTCACCCGTGACATCGACAGCGCCTCCGAGACCTCGATGGCGGTGGTCGGGGCGGACTGCTCCTTCAGATGGGCCGACACGGCGCGCAACGTCTCACCGGAGAGTCCCTTGGGGAGCGCCGCGGACGCGACGGTGCGCAGTGAGGCGAAGGCCTGGTCCACCTCGGCCTGCGTGGTCGCCGTCGCCTGGTCGACGAGGCTCTGCCGGAACTCTTGGTAGGCACCCAGCTTCTCGCTGAACGCCGAGTAGGTGAACGGCTTGATGAGGTACTGGACGATCCCCGACGAAATGGCCGAGCGGACCACGTGCAGGTCGCGCACCGCAGTGATGGCGATGATGTCGATCGGGAGGCCCAGCCCGCGCACCCTGCGGATGATGTCGAGCCCGTGGACGTCCGGCAGGTTCATGTCGAGCAGCATGAGGTCGACGGGCGCGCCGGCCTGCCCCGCGGTGTCGCCCACGAGCTGCAGGAAGGCGGCGAGCTCCGCACCGCTCCGGGCGACCCCGGCGAGCTCGAAACCGTCGAGGCGGCGCACGTACTCCGCGTGCGCGTCCGCGGCCACGGGATCGTCCTCGACGACGAGGACCCGGATGGCGGTCATGCCCGACCGCCACCGGACGCGGGGCGCGCGCCGGTACCATCGGGTGCGGCCTCGAAGGCTCGTGAGGTGCTCAGCGGGCGAGCAGCGGCACCCGAGGGAGCCGAGGGACCTGTGGGAACCGGTCCGTCCGCCGGTTCGGCGGGTGCAGGGTAGGGGAGCCGGATCGTGAAGCGGGCACCGCCGTCGTCCGTGTCCGTCACCTCCACCACCCCGCCGAAGCGCCGGACGGCCTGGCGGACGAGCGCGAGGCCGATCCCGCGCCCGGCCCCCTGTACCCCCTGGCCGACGACCCCCGTCCGGCTGTGCATCCGGCCGGAGGTCACCCCACCCGTCCTGCCCCTCTGCGGGCCGCCGTCGTGCTTGGTGCTGTAGCCGAAATCGAAGATCTTCGCCTTCTCGGAATCGGGCAGGCCGTGACCGCTGTCCTCCACGACGATCTCGAGGTACGGCGCGGTCCCCTCCGGCGCGAGACGTGTCACGGAGAGGAGCACGCGTGGTTCCTCGGAGGCCGCAGCCTCGTCGAAGGCGTTGTCCAGCAGGTTGCCGATGATCGTGACGAGGTCCACGGGATTGAGGGCACCGGCCTGTGCGTCATGGCCGATCTCCGAGATCAGCTCGATGCCGCGCTCGTTCGCCTGAGCCGCCTTGCCGACCAGCAGCGCCGCGATGAACGGCTCGTCGACCGCCCGGACCACCTCGTCCGTGAGCCGCTGCGACTGCTGCAGGTCCCTCGTCGCGAAATCGAGCACGTCCGCACTCCTGCCGAGTTCCACGAGCGACACGATGGTGTGCAGGCGATTGGCGTGCTCGTGGGTCTGCGAGCGCAGGGCGTCGGTCAGCGTGCGCATCGTCTCGACCTGCCCGGTCAGTGCCTCGATCTCCGTGTGGTCCCGCAGGGTGGTCACCGTGCCCAGAACGGTCGGATGGTGTGAGGCGCGCCCCGCGGGAGCCGGTGGTACGGCGGGTTCCTGGTTCACCACGAGGACCCGGCTGTCGGTCAGGTGCACCTCGTCGTTCGCCCTCCGCCCCGACGCCAAGAGCTCGCGGAGCGACGGCGGCACGGCGAGGTGCGACGCCGGCACCGGCTCCTGCGTGCCGTCGAGCCCCAGCAGCCGCGCAGCCTGGTCGTTGTAGAGGACCAGTCGGCCCTCGGCATCGGTCAGCAGGAGGCCCTCCCGGACCGAGTGGAGGACGGAGTCGTAGAACACGAAGGTGCGCGACAGTTCCGCCGGTCCCATGCCCAGCGTCGCGTCGCTCAGGCGTCGGCTGAGGAGGAAGGACGCGAGGGCGCCGACCGCGAGCGCACCGAGCGCGATCGACGCGACGAGCGGCAGCTGGGCGTTCCGGGCGATCGCCGCGCGGTCCACCGTGATACCGGCCGCGACCATGGCCCGGACGGTCCCGTCGCCGCCCACGATCGGCACGATCGACCGGATCGACGGCCCCAGGGTGCCGGCGTACGTCTCCGTGTGGGTCCCGCCGGCGAGGGCCTCCGCCACCGACCCGATGTACGGCTTGCCGATCTGGTCGGGGTTGCGGTGGGTGTAGCGGGTCCGGTCCGTCGCCATGATGGTGATGAAGTCCACGCCGAGCCGGTCCATGACGCCCACGGCGTAGGGCTGGAGGACGGACGAGGGATCCGGGCCCTCCACGGCCTCGAGGACGGCAGGATCCAGCGCGATCGTCGTGGAGACGGCGACCATGCGCTCGGCCGCCGCGTCGTCCACGCCCTGCGCCGCATCGACGTACAGGATCACGGACAGCGACGCGGACAGCACCAGGATGAAGACGAGCTGAACGAGGAAGTACTGCCGTGCGAGGCTCCATCGACTCACGCGGGGATCCAGCTCCTTCGGGGTTCGTGGGGCACCGGGCGGGTACCGGCGCACGCGGGTCCATGACCAGTATGAACTCAATCGTGATGCGCATCACGCGCGGTGCGATGATCAGGAGGAAGCACCCAACACTACGCTCCCCGGTAGGACCCCGCAGCCGAAGAACGACCTCCGGCGGCCGGCGCCGCCGGGCGGCCGGACACCCAGGGAGAACACCATGGCTATGGCGCCATCGCGGTCCGACAACGGACCCGCCAAGACCCGCAAACGGGTCGACAAGACCCATTTCCTCTACATCGCCGTGATCGCGGCGGTGATTCTCGGCGCGATCCTCGGCCTGGCGGCCCCGGAGTTCGCCAAGTCGCTCAAACCGCTCGGAACGGGCTTCATCAACCTGATCAAGATGATGATCGCACCGATCATCTTCTGCACGATCGTGCTCGGGGTCGGGTCCATCGCGAAGGCCGCGACGGTCGGCAAGGTGGGCGGGCTCGCACTCGGGTACTTCATGGTCATGTCGACCTTCGCCCTGGCGATCGGCCTCGTGGTCGGCAACCTCATCCAGCCCGGCGAGGGACTCGACATCTCGTCGTCGACCTATGAGCTGCCGGCGACTGCCGAGGGTGCACCCGAGGGGACGGTCGGCTTCCTGCTCAGCATCATCCCCACCACCCTGCTCTCCGCACTGACGGGTCCGAGCATCCTGCAGACCCTGTTCGTGGCGCTGCTCGTCGGGTTCGCCCTCCAGAAGATGGGCTCCGCCGGCAAGCCGGTCCTCCGCGGCATCGGCCACATCCAGGCACTCGTCTTCCGGATCCTCATCATGATCATGTGGCTCGCACCCATCGGTGCGTTCGGTGCCATCGCCGCCGTCGTCGGCGAGACCGGCGTCCAGGCCATCGTCAGCATGGCGACGCTCATGATCGCCTTCTACATCACCTGCGCCCTGTTCATCGTCGTCATCCTCGGCGGCCTGCTGAAGATGGTCACCGGGGTGAACATCTTCAAGCTCATGAAGTACCTGGGCCGTGAGTACCTGCTCATCTTCAGCACCTCGTCCTCCGAAGCGGCGCTTCCCCGCCTCATCGCCAAGATGGAGCACCTCGGGGTCTCCAAGCCCGTCGTCGGCGTCACCGTCCCCACGGGCTACTCCTTCAACCTGGACGGCACCGCGATCTACCTGACCATGGCGGCGCTCTTCGTCGCCGAGGCCCTCGGCAAGCCCCTGGCCCTCGGCGAGCAGATCTCGCTCCTGGTGTTCATGATCATCGCCTCCAAGGGAGCGGCCGGGGTCACCGGAGCGGGCCTCGCGACCCTTGCCGGTGGCCTGCAGTCGCACCGCCCGGACCTGGTGGACGGCGTCGGCCTGATCGTCGGCATCGACCGCTTCATGTCCGAGGCCCGCGCGCTCACCAACTTCACCGGGAACGCCGTGGCGACGGTCCTCATCGGGACCTGGACCAAGGAGATCGACCGGGCCCGCGTGGATGACGTGCTCGACGGTCGCGAGCCCTTCGACGAGAGCACGATGACCACGGACCACCGCTTCGACAATGACGAGAACGACGTCGAGGATGGCGCCGAGGCCCACACGGAGGCCGCCGTCCGCGGGACCACCGCTCGCTGATTGCGCGCCACTCCGGGCCGTCCGCCCGACCACCCGACGACGGCGGTGCCCTGGAGCTCATCCAGGGCACCGCCGTCGTCGTTCCCGCGGGGAGCGGTGCATGATCCGGGTGCATCCGGGCCCCGTCCCGGGCGTCCGGTGTCCCGCTCGTCCTCCCACCAAGGACCCCCTGAGTGGTCGTCCCGGACGCGGCGGGGAAAGGAACGTTCGACCTCAGGTTGAGGATCAAGGCTCGTCACCCCGGGACCCCCACCTCCGCGGTGCCCCTCCCGGGCGTTGTACGGTTGACCAAGAGAAACGCCGCCCGGCCCCCCTTCCCGGCCGGCGTGCACCGGATTCGATGGAAGCGTGGAGAAACAACGTGAGTACTGAACAGGGTTCCACTCTGCCCGGCGCAGCGGACACGGAGCTCGGTCCGACCGGCCGGCCCGTGACGGAGTTCCCTGAACCCCCCGTCCTCGAGTCCCACGGCCCGGCGCGGGTCATCGCGATGGTTAACCAGAAGGGCGGCGTCGGCAAGACGACGTCGACCATCAACCTCGGCGCGGCGCTCGCGGAAGCCGGCCGCAAGGTCCTGCTCGTCGACTTCGACCCGCAGGGCGCGCTCTCCGCAGGCCTCGGCACGAACCCGCACGAGCTGGACGTGACGGTTTACAACGTGCTGATGGACCGCAAGGTGACCATCCACGACGCCATCCAGCACACCGCGATCGAGAACATCGATCTCCTGCCGGCCAACATCGACCTCTCCGCCGCAGAAGTGCAGCTGGTGAACGAGGTGGCACGCGAGCAGGTGCTCGACCGCGCCCTGCGGAAGGTCGCGGACGACTACGACGTCATCCTCATCGACTGCCAGCCCTCGCTCGGCCTCCTGACCGTCAACGCGCTCACTGCGGCCCACGGCGTCATCATCCCGCTCATCTGCGAGTTCTTCGCCCTGCGCGCGGTGGCCCTGCTGGTCGAGACCATCGAGAAGGTCCAGGACCGGCTGAACCCGCGCCTGCAGATCGACGGGGTCCTGGCCACCATGTACGACGCCAGGACGCTCCACAGCCGCGAGGTCATCGCCCGGCTGGTCGAGGCCTTCGGCGACAAGGTCTTCGAGACCGTGATCAAAAGGACCATCAAGTTCGCCGACGCGACCGTCGCAGCGGAGCCGATCACGTCCTACGCCGCCAACCACTCCGGCGCGGATGCCTACCGGCGGCTCGCGAAGGAGCTCATCAGCAGGGGCGGAGCACCCTAGTGCCGGCGCGCACCGGGTCCGCCCGGGCCCGGTAGGTGACCGGGATGGCACGCGCGAAGGCGGCCACCGCTCCGACGACGGCGGCTCCTGCCGCCGTGTTCGCGGTGCAGCTGACGAATTTCAGCGGGCCCTTCGATCTGCTGCTGAACCTCATCTCGCGACGTGAGCTCGACATCACCGAGATTGCCCTCGCCCAGGTGACGGACGAATTCATCGCGCACATCCGCCGCATCCAGGCGGCCGAGGGCGAGTGGAAACTCGACGAGGCGAGCGAGTTCCTCGTGGTCGCAGCGACCCTGCTGGACCTCAAGGCGGCGCGGCTGCTGCCCTCCGGCGCGGTCGAGGACGAGGAGGACATCGCCCTGCTCGAGGCCCGCGACCTCCTGTTCGCCCGGCTGCTGCAGTATCGGGCCTTCAAGGAAGTGGCCCGCCACCTCGCGCAGCGGCTCGAGGAGGAGGACGCGAGGCATCCTCGCGACGTCCCCCTCGAACCGCACCTCACCCGGCTGCTGCCCGAGCTCATCTGGAAGCACACGCCCGCGGACTTCGCCGCCCTGGCCGCGAAGGTCCTCGCCCCACGGCAGGAGCAGCCGTCCGAGGTCGGGATCGAGCACCTGCACGCCCCGGCCGTCAGCGTCCGGGACCAGGCGGTCATCCTGCAGGATCTCCTCCTGACGAGGGGTCCGCTGTCCTTCCGGCAGCTCACCGAGGACGCCGGTTCACGGTTGGTGCTGGTGGTGCGCTTCCTCGCGCTCCTCGAACTCTTCCGCGACGGGGCGATCTCCTTCGACCAGGCAGCCCCGCTCGCCGAACTGCTGGTGCGGTGGAGTGCCGAGGACGGGCACTGGTCCGCGGAAGCGCTGACGAGCGACTTCGAGGCGGAAGGGTTCGATTCGGAGGGGAACGCGGAGGGGAACAGCGACGCACCCGACGGTGGGCAGGGCCCGCGGTCCGCGGGGGAACGGGAGGCGCAGGATGACTGAGCCTGGACCCCCCGCAGGGGATGAACCCGTGCCCGACGTCGATGTCCTGCCCGGCGGGATCCGGGGCGCCGTCGAGGCGATCCTCATGGTCGCGGACCGTCCCGTGACCGACGAACAGGTGGCCGCGGTCCTCGGGCGGCCGACCGCCGAGGTGCACGGGGTCCTCGTGGACCTGCAGCGGGAGTACGACGGCTATACTGGATCAGGCCTCCAGAGCACCGAACCATTTGAACCGCGCGGTTTCGAACTCAGGAACATCGCCGGCGGGTGGCGGATCTTCTCCCGGACGCACTTCGCGTCCGTTGTCGCCGACTTCGTTCTCGATGGCCAGACTGCCCGGCTCTCACAGGCAGCACTCGAGACACTGGCGGTCATCGCGTACCGCCAACCCGTCTCCCGTGCCCGGGTGTCCGCCATCCGGGGCGTCAACGTCGATTCCGTGGTCCGTACGCTGCTGCAGCGGGGGCTGGTCGTCGAGCAGGAGACCGATCCCGAGACCGGAGCGGTCCTCTATGGGACCACCATCCTCTTTCTGGAAAGATTGGGACTCGGCAGCGTCGACGAACTGCCGCGGATCGCCCCCCACCTTCCGGGCCTCGAGAGCCTGGCGGAGTACGACGAGACGACGTACTGAGGTGCATCGGCCGGCATCGATCAGCGGTGATCAGGAGCGGGACGGACGGACCGCCCCGAGCAGTGACGAACAGAGCAGTACCTACACGAAGGACGACATGACACAGCAGCCAGGATCCGATTCCGGACGTAACGCGCCGCGCCGCGGCGGGTCCGCCGGTCGACCCGCCGACGCTGACCGTGCACGGACGTCCCCGTCCCGCGGCGAGCGCACCGGCCGCCCGAACACGGGCGGCCCAGGCGAGGGTCGCTCCTTCCCGCCCCGTGACGATCGCGGTGGTCGGGCCGGCGAGGGCCGCCCGAGCCGCTCCGCCGAGGGTCGGCCGGCGCGGTCCGGCCAGGGCCGCCCCGGCACAGGTCGCACCGGCGAGAGCCGCTCCTTCCCGTCCCGTGACGATCGCGGTGGTCGCTCAGGCGAGGGCCGCTCCTTCCCGTCCCGTGACGATCGCGGTGGTCGCACCGGCGAGGGCCGCCCGAGCCGCTCCGCCGAGGGCAGGCCGCAGAGCGGTGAGCGGCGCGAGTCCGCCGACGGTCGAGCGCGTTCGGCCGCAGGCCGTCCCTCGGCCGGCACGCCGTCGGGCCGCTTCGCAGCGAAGCCGGGCAGCCGCGCCGGCAAGCCGGGACGTCCGGGCCAGGCAGGCCCGCGCCAGAAGCCGGCGGGCGCCAAGGCCTTCGGCAAGGAGCGTTTCGGCCAGAACCTCGGCCCGGTTCGGCAGGCCAGGCCCAAGCACTCGGGCCGACCCGCGGACGAGATCGACGTGCACAACCCCGAGGGCGTGCGCCTGCAGAAGGTGATGGCCCTCGCCGGCGTCGCGTCCCGCCGCGTCTGCGAGGAGATGATCCTCGACGGCCGGGTGGAGGTCGACGGCACGATCGTCACCGAACTCGGTGTGCGGGTGGATCCCGAACAGGTCGCCATCCACGTGGACGGCATCCGCCTGCAGCTCAACGAGCACCTGAAGTACTACGTCTTCAACAAGCCCCGCGGCGTCGTGTCCACCATGGAGGACCCCGAGGGCCGGCGCTGCATCAGCGACTTCCTCAAGAACAAGGACAAGAGCGAGCGGCTCTTCCACGTGGGCCGCCTGGACGCCGAGACCGAGGGCCTGCTGCTGCTCACCAACGACGGTGAGCTCACCAACCGCCTCACGCACCCTTCCTACGAAGTACCCAAGACCTATCTCGTCCAGGTCCGCGGCCCCATGGCCCAGGGCATCGGAGCCCAGATGAAGGAGGGGATCGAGCTCGAGGACGGCGTGGCGACGGTGGACTCCTTTAAGCTCGTCGACTCCACCCCCGGCCACATCCTCGTCGAGGTGGTCCTGCATTCGGGACGCAACCGCGTCGTCCGCCGGCTCTTCGACGCCGTCGGACACCCCGTGGAGCGCCTCGTCCGCACCCAGGTGGGTCCCATCCGCGTCGGTGACCAGCGCCAGGGCAGCATCCGCGTGCTCGGCCGCCAGGAGGTCGGACACCTCCTGGCTTCGGTGGGCCTCTAGTCGATGACCATCCGCACGGACCAGGGGACGCACCTCGCCGGTCCCGTCCTCATCGTCGGGGCGGGTCTGCTCGGCGCGAGCATCGGGCTCGGCCTCCGGGCGCGCGGGCTCGACGTCGTGCTGTCCGACAGCTCGCCGTCCACCGAGGCGGTGGCGCGGGACATCGGGGCCGGCAGGCTCCACTCCGAGCTCGACGGCGGATCGTTCGAGCCGGAACTCGTGGTCGTCGCCACGCCCCCTGACGTCACGGCCCGGGTCGTCGCGGACGCCCTCGTGGCGCACCCCGCCGCCGTCGTGCTGGACATCAGCAGCGTCAAGGAGTCCATCCTGCGGGACCTCGAGGGCATGCCTCACGCCGCCGGCCACCTCCCGCGCTACGTCGGGACCCACCCGATGGCGGGCCGTGAGAAGTCGGGGCCCGTGGCGGCCCGCGCGGAGCTTTTCTCCGGTGCCCCGTGGGTGCTGTGCGCCCACGCGACGAGCAGGCCGGACGCGGTGCTCCGGGCCGAGTCACTCGCCGTCGACCTCGGCGCGGTCCCCACGCGGATGTCCGCCGGGGAGCACGACGGTGCCGTCGCCCTGATCTCGCACCTCCCGCAGGTCGTGTCCTCCCTGGTCGCGAGCCGGCTGCAGGACTCGCCAGTGCAGGCGCTGGCCCTCGCCGGGAACGGGCTCCGCGATGTCACCCGCATCGCCGCGAGTGATCCGCGCCTGTGGGTGCAGATCCTCTCGGCCAACGCCGGCCGCCTCGTGGACATCCTGTACGGCGTCCGGGAGGACCTCGACCGCCTCATCTCGACGCTCGAGGACCCGACTGCCGGGGGAGCGCGGCTCGACATGGCGCAACTCATGACGGAGGGCAACGCCGGCCAGGCGCGTGTCCCGGGCAAGCACGGCACCCCACCGAATTCGTTCGCGCGGCTGACCGTGCTGGTCGACGACGTTCCCGGGCAGATCGCGAAGCTCCTGACGGAGATCGGCCACACCGGCATCAACGTCGAGGACTTCCGCCTCGAACATTCACCCGGGCGGCAGGTGGGACTCGCGGAGCTCTCGGTCCTGCCCGGCAAGCGGCAAGAACTGACGGAGTCCCTGACCCAGCGGGGCTGGAAGGTAGTGCAGTGATCACCACATCGGCATCAGCAGCATCGGCAGCACCCGCGGCAGGGGATCCGGAGGCGACGGCGGAGCGGGACGCGAGCCCCCATTCGGGGTTCCGCCTCGGGAAGTCGCTCGTCGTGGCGATCGACGGACCCTCCGGTTCCGGGAAGTCGAGCGTCAGCCGGGAGGTGGCGCGCCGCCTCCGCGCGGCGTACCTGGACACGGGCGCCATGTACCGCGCGGTGACGCTGCACTGCATCGCCACCGGCGTCGACCTGCAGGACGGCGTGGCCGTGGAGGCCGCCGCCCGCGGCATCGAGCTGTTCATCAGCACGAGTCCCGATCGGGAGTCGGTGACCATCGCCGGTGACGACGTCACGGCCGCGATCCGCGAGCCGGGGGTCTCCTCGGCCGTCAGCGCCGTCGCCACGACCATGGGTGCGCGAGCCGAACTGATCCGCAGGCAGCGTGCGCTGATCGCCGGAGCCGGACACCGCATCGTCGCCGAGGGACGCGACATCACCACCGTCGTCGCCCCCGATGCCGAGGTCCGCATCCTCCTCACCGCGAGCGAGGAGGCCCGCCTGCGGCGCCGTGGCGACCAGCTCGGCGGGACGCAGACGGACGCGCAGCTGAAGCAGCAGGTCATCGACCGTGACGCCAGGGACTCCACGGTTGTCAACTTCCGGCAGGCCGCCGACGGCGTGGTCACGCTCGACTCCTCCGACCTCGACTTCGAGCAGACCGTCGCCGCCGTGCTCGACGTCGTCCGCACCATCGCGCACTGAGCGCGCCTCAAGACTCCGGGCTCGCGCCCACCAGGATCGCCGTCGGGAGACGGCGTACACCAACCGAAGGAAACCAACGATGAGCGAGAACCTTTCGCCGAACGCGACCGGCCACGGGGCCGGGGCCGACCAGGACTACGAGCCGACCGGCGAGGACCAGGTCAGCGAGCTGCTCGAGACCCTCGACGACGCCGAGGCCGAGCAGCGTGCCGCCTCGCTGCGCGCGGGCCTCGAGGACTACGAACTCGACGACGAGGACGCCGCCCTCCTGGCCCGGCAGGACGAGGACTACGACGACGAGGCAGAGGGGCGGCTCAACCCGGTCCTCGCGATCGTCGGCCGCCCCAATGTCGGGAAGTCCACCCTCGTCAACCGCATCCTCGGACGCCGCGAGGCCGTCGTCGAGGACACGCCGGGCGTGACGCGTGACCGCGTGTCCTACCCGGCGCAGTGGACGGGCCACAACTTCACGCTCGTGGACACGGGCGGTTGGGAGCAGGACGCCAAGGGCATCAACGCCCGCGTGGCCGACCAGGCGGAGATCGCCGTCGACATGGCCGACGCCGTGCTGCTCGTGGTCGACGCCACTGTCGGAGCCACGGCGACGGACGAGGCCGTGGTCCGTATGCTGCGCCGTAAGAAGAAGCCCGTCATCCTCGTGGCCAACAAGGTGGACGACATCCAGAACGAGGCCGACGCCTCCGTGCTGTGGGGCCTCGGCTTCGGGCAGCCCTGGCCGGTCTCCGCGCTGCACGGCCGCGGCACCGCCGACATGCTGGACAAGGTCGTCGAGATCCTGCCGGAGTTCTCCGAGCACGGCGGGATCGAGCGGTCCGGAGGCCCCCGACGCGTGGCGCTGATCGGCCGCCCGAACGTGGGCAAGTCCTCGCTCCTGAACAAGCTCGCGGGTTCCGACCGCGTCGTCGTGGACCCCCTAGCGGGCACTACCCGCGATCCCGTGGACGAGATGATCGAACTCGGCGGCCGCACCTGGCGCTTCGTGGACACCGCCGGGATCCGGCGCCGTGTGCACATGCAGCAGGGCGCAGACTTCTACGCCTCCCTGCGCACGCAGTCCGCGCTCGAGAAGGCGGAGGTCGCCGTCGTGCTCCTCGCCGTCGACGAGATCCTCAGCGAGCAGGATGTCCGCATCCTCAACATGGCCATCGAATCGGGCCGCTCGATCGTGCTGGCCTTCAACAAGTGGGACCTGCTCGACGACGAACGCCGCCGGTACCTGGAACGCGAGATCGAGCAGGATCTCGCGCACGTGGACTGGGCTCCGCGGGTCAACATCTCCGCCCTCACCGGTTGGCACAAGGACCGGCTGGTCCCGGCCCTCGACGTCGCCCTCGAGTCGTGGGACCGGCGCATCCCGACCGGACGCCTCAACGCGTTCCTCGGCGAACTCGTCGCCGCGCACCCGCACCCCGTCCGCGGGGGCAAGCAGCCGCGCATCCTCTTCGGCACCCAGGCCTCGAGCCGGCCGCCGAAGTTCGTCCTCTTCACCACGGGGTTCCTGGACCCCGGCTACCGGCGTTTCATCACCCGCCGGCTGCGGGAGACGTTCGGTTTCGAGGGAACCCCCATCGAGGTCAGCATGCGCGTCCGGGAGAAGCGCAGCCGCAAGCGCTGACCCCCGGACGGCGCCGTCCGATGTGCCGATCCACCCGGGGAATGCTGTAGTGTTGTCTGAGTGGTTTGGCCCGCTGGACGGGCTGATCGGGATGTGGCGCAGCTTGGTAGCGCACTTGACTGGGGGTCAAGGGGTCGCAGGTTCAAATCCTGTCATCCCGACACTGCAGAGCCCGTCTCCACCGGTTGTGATGACCGGAGGAGGCGGGCTTTTCGCATGCCCGCGGGGGCGGTCCACGGGCGGTCCACAGGGCGTGAGTGGTGCGTCACGGGGCCCGGTGGATATGCCTATACTCGACCAGTACCCGTAGCGGACGGCGCCCGGCGCCGCCGATGAAAACCGCGCGTCCGAAAGGCAACCATGAGCAACATTCCCGATGGCCTGTACTACACCGCGGAGCACGAGTGGGTCAGTGAGCCGGCAGCCGACGGCACGGTTCGTGTGGGTATCACCGACTTCGCACAGGACGCCCTCGGCGACGTCGTCTACGTCCAGATGCCCGAGGCCGGCACGGCCGTCACGGGCGCCGAGGTCATCGGCGAGGTCGAGTCCACCAAGAGCGTCAGCGACATCTATGCCCCGATCACGGGGGAGATCGTCTCGCGCAACGAGGCGCTCGACGACGATCCCTCGCTCATCAACACCGATCCCTACGGTGAGGGCTGGCTCCTGGAGATCAAGGTCTCCGACAGCTCCGCGGTGACGGGCCTGCTGAGTTCAGCCGATTACTCCCAGCAGGTAGGCTAGATCCACCCCCGCGAGGGCGGCAGGACAGGGCAGCAGGGCAGGACGGACTGTTGCACGCAGTAGGGGAGGAACCACCGATGATGCCGAATGACGATCCAGCCGTGAATGGAGAAGAGCCGAACATGACGTCTCCGGAGACAACCACGATCGGTCTGCCCCCGCAGGCCGTGACGACGGAGCTCGAACGGCATCTCACCCGTGAGGAACAGGCTTCGGTCGCAGCGCTTCCCTCGGGTTCCGCACTCCTGATCGCCCATTCCGGACCGAATGCGGGTGCCCGCTTCCTGCTGGACGAGGACATCACGAAGGCCGGTCGTCACCCCAATGCCGACATCTTCCTGGACGACGTGACGGTGTCCCGGCAGCACGCTGAATTCCGGCGGACGGACAGCGGCTTCATGGTCGTCGACACCGGGAGCCTCAACGGGACCTACGTGAACAACGACCGCGTCGACAGCGTCGCCCTCCGCAACGGCAACGAGGTACAGATCGGCAAGTTCCGGCTGACGTTCTATGCTGCCCGTGCCGTCACGGCCCAGGCAGCGCAGCAGACGACAGCGCAGGCCTAGTCCGCTCCATGCCTTCCCAACCCGCCCGCCGGTCCGCCGGCGTCGCTCCAGGTACCTCGGGCGTCCTCACGATCGGCGAGGTGCTCCGCGAGCTCTCCGGCGAATTCCCCCAGGTCACGGCTTCGAAGATCAGGTTCCTCGAGGAGAAGGGCCTGATCACCCCGCAGCGCACCCGCGCCGGGTACCGCAAGTACACGGGGCACGATGTCGAGCGCCTTCGGTTCGTCCTCGCCCTGCAGCGCGACCAGTACCTGCCGCTCAAGGTCATCAAGGACTACGTCGACGCGATCGACCGGGGTGAACGCCCCGAGTCGCTGCCGGGCGGCATGACGCTCGCGCCGCGCATTGTCTCCGAGCAGCTGTCACGGGAACTCAGCGCCCACGCCCGTCGGCTCACGGCCGAGACGCTCGCGGCCGAGGCCGGTGCCCCCCGGCGGCTCGTGGACGACCTCGTGAGCTTCGGTCTCATCTCTGCCGTCGACAACCGCTTCGACGAGTACGCCCTCAAGATCACGACGGCCTGCGTCCAGCTCGAGCTGCACGGCATCGAGCCCCGCCATCTCCGTCCCTTCCGGGCGGCCGCAGACCGCGAGCTGGGCCTCGTCGAGCGTGTCGTCGCTCCCGTCGCCTCGCGCAAGGACGTTGCGTCGAAGGCCCGTGCGGCCGAGACGGCACGGGAGATCAGCGAGCTCTGTCTCGGGCTGCACAGCGCCCTCGTGAACAGCCACATAGCCCGGATGGACAGTTAGGCGGCCACCCCGTGATCGAAGTAGAAGTCGTGGGAGTGCGGATCGAGTTGCCCTCGAACCAGCCCCTGGTCCTCCTCCGCGAGTCGTCGGGGGAACGGCACCTGCCCATCTGGATCGGCGCCCCGGAAGCCAGCGCCATCGCCTTCGTCCAGCAGGGGATCGTGCCGCCCCGGCCGATGACGCACGACCTGCTGGTCGACGTCGTCGCCGCCGCCGGCAAGGTGATCACCGAGGTGCGCATCACCTCGGTGGAGGACACCGTGTACCACGCCCAACTCGTCTTCAGTGATGGTGTGACGGTCGGTTCGCGCGCCTCGGATGCGTTGGCGGTGGCGCTGCGTGTGCCGTGCCCCATCTTCTGTGCCGACGAGGTCCTGGCGGTTGCCGGCGTGGAGATCGCCGACGCCGAAGCGGAGGACGGCGCGGACGGCGACACCGGGGAGACGGCGGAGAAGGAGGTCCTCCAGTTCAGGGAGTTCCTCGCCGATGTGGAGCCCGAGGATTTCGAGCGCTGAGGACGGCCTCCGACACGCCCATGCTTGTGGGGCTCGGTCTTTGACCTCAGCCCTCCCGCGATCTAACGTCGGAGCATACAGTTCCCATTGCGTGTGTGGTGGACTCGGGGCACACTTGGTGCACATCCTGAGGTTCCGTTCAGAGCATCTTCCCCGGGAACACTACGAGGAGGCAGCACGTGAGTCCGAAGGGTGACGCCGGCAAGGCAGCCAGCCCGGCAGGCGCTGGCGTCCCAGCAAGCGCCCAGGGCTTACTGTTCACGGAAGACCTCCCCGTCCTCGATGAAGATGCCGGGTATCGCGGTCCCACCGCCTGCAAGGCTGCGGGCATCACCTACCGCCAGCTCGACTATTGGGCGCGGACCGGCCTCGTCGAACCCGCCGTCCGCGGTGCCTCCGGGTCCGGCACGCAGCGGCTGTACGGCTTCCGGGACATCCTCGTGCTCAAGGTCGTCAAGCGGCTGCTCGACACCGGTGTCTCCCTGCAGCAGATCCGCACGGCCGTCGAGCACCTGCGCGAGCGCGGGGTCGAGGACCTCGCGCAGATCACCCTGATGAGCGACGGCGCGAGTGTGTACGAGTGCACCTCCGCCGACGAGGTGATCGACCTGGTGCAGGGCGGACAGGGTGTCTTCGGCATCGCCGTCGGCCGGGTCTGGCGTGAGGTCGAGGGAAGCCTCGCCGCGCTTCCGAGCGAGCATGCGCTGGAGCAGGAATTCCCGGGCGACGAGCTGAGCAAGCGCCGCGCCACCCGCAAGATCAGCTAGCTCCCCGCAGGAGTCGGGCGGGGTCGAACCGCATCCCCTCCAGCAACGCGGCGGTCGATCCCGGCAAGGCTCCGGAGCCGTCAACGGCGCCCGCTGCGGCTCCTCATCCTCCCGGTATCCAGAACGCCCCTGAGCAGCTCGTCGAAGTAGCCCGACGCCTGGCGGGCGGAATCGCCCGGCCAGTGGTGCACCGCGTGGGCAGCACCCTGGATCTGCTGCCAGTCGGCCTGCTCGGGGATGGTCGGCGTCAGGAGGAGGTCACCGAACATCTGCCTCATCTCGGCAAGGCGGAACGCGTGCTCGTTGGAGGTGGCGCGGACCTTGTTCGCGACGATCCCGGCGGTGGTGAGGCCGGGGGCGAACTCGCGCCGGAACAGCTCGAGGGCGCGCATGGTCCGCTCGGTGCCGGCGACGGAGAAGAGGGCGGGCTCGGCCACCAGGACCACCTTGTTGCTCGCCGTCCAGGCGATGCGGGTGAGACCGTTGAGGGACGGCGGGCAGTCGATCAGCACGAGGCTGTACCCCGTGATCCTCGAGAGGAGCGTGGCCAGGCGTCGCTGGTCCCGCCGCCCGAGGTCCGGCCTGTCGTAGATGCCGGAGTACGCAGAGCCCATGGCGACGTCGAGGACCGAGGGGGACGACCCGGACCGCCCGGCCGCCGTCGCGACCCAGCCGGCCGGGACGGTGTTCGCTCCGAGGTCCGCGCGCCGGGCGTTCTTGAGCAGCCGCCCGATGTCCGTCCGGCCCAAGGGTCTGACGCCGAGACCGGTGGTCGCGTCAGCGTGGGGATCGAGGTCGACGACGAGGGTGGGGATCCCTGCTGCCAGCGCGGCGGACGCCAGCCCCAGGGTGACCGACGTCTTGCCCACGCCGCCTTTGAGGCTGCTGATACTGACTACCTGCACGTGGTGAACCCATACCTGTCTCTGGCCGCCGCCGGGGCATGCGGCTGTCCTTGACGCCCCGGTCAATCATAGGCGGAACCGCTCATCCGCCCTGATCTGCGCCCGTCCGGCGGCCGTGCGGAGGGCACGTCCGCGGCTGGGACGTCCGCTGGACCAGGCTGTGCCGGCGGGTAGGATCATGCCAGCGTGATGGACCCGACCGGCGATGATGCAGGAGTGCGATGTTCTCGAAGATTCTGGTGGCCAACCGCGGCGAGATCGCGATCCGGGCGTTCCGTGCCGGGCACGAGGTGGGCGCGAAGACCGTCGCCGTGTTCCCCCATGAGGACCGCACCTCGATCCACCGGCAGAAGGCCGACGAGGCGTACCTGATCGGCGAGGAGGGGCACCCTGTCCGGGCGTACCTGGACATCGCCGAGATCATCCGCGTCGCGACGGAGGCCGGGTGCGACGCCATCTACCCGGGCTACGGATTCCTCTCCGAGAACCCGGGGCTCGCGCGGGCCGCGGCCGAGGCAGGGATCACCTTCGTGGGGCCTCCCGCCGACGTCCTGGAGCTCGCCGGGAACAAGGTGAAGGCGCTGGACGCCGCCCGTAGCGCCGGCATCCCGGTCCTCGCCTCCTCCCGGCCGAGTGCGGACGTCGACGAGCTGATCGCCGCTGCCGAGGAGATCGGTTTCCCGGTCTTCGCGAAGGCCGTGGCGGGCGGCGGCGGCCGCGGGATGCGCAGGGTCGACACCCGGGAGGCACTGCCCGAGGCGCTGGAAGCGGCCATGCGGGAGGCGGAGTCCGCGTTCGGCGATCCGACGATGTTCCTGGAGCAGGCGGTCCTGCGTCCGCGGCACATCGAGGTGCAGATCCTCGCGGACGCACAGGGCAACGTCATGCACCTCTTCGAACGCGACTGTTCCCTGCAGCGTCGACACCAGAAGGTCATCGAGATCGCCCCCGCACCGAACCTCGACGAGGGCATCCGGCAGGCGCTCCACCGGGACGCCGTGAAGTTCGCGACGGCGCTCGGCTACGTGAACGCGGGGACCGTCGAGTTCCTGGTGGACACGGTCGGGGAGCGGGCAGGGCAGCACGTGTTCATCGAGATGAACCCGCGCATCCAGGTGGAGCACACTGTCACGGAGGAGGTCACCGACGTCGACCTCGTGCAGTCCCAGCTGCGGATCGCCGCGGGGGAGACCCTCGCCGATCTCGGCCTGAGCCAGGACACCGTGACCCTGCGCGGAGCCGCCCTGCAATCCCGGATCACCACGGAGGACCCGGCGAACGGGTTCCGTCCCGATGTCGGACGGATCTCGGCGTACCGGTCCGCCGGTGGAGCGGGCGTGCGGCTCGACGGCGGCACGGTCTATGCCGGCGCCGAGATCAGCCCGCACTTCGACTCGATGCTGGTCAAGCTCACCTGCCGTGGCCGCGACTACCCGTCCGCCGTCACGCGGGCCCGGCGGGCGCTGGCCGAGTTCCGGGTGCGGGGCGTCTCCACAAACATCAGCTTCCTGCAGGCGGTCCTCGACGATCCGGATTTCATCGCCGGGAACGTGGCGACCTCCTTCATCGACGAGCGTCCCGAACTGCTGACCGCCCGCGTCCCCGCGGACCGCGGCACGAAGCTCCTGACCTGGCTCGCCGACGTCACCGTCAACCAGCCCAACGGGCCGCGGCCGGCCCACCTGGACCCGCGCGAAAAGCTGCCGGCCCTCCCGGCCGCGTCGTCCGACCCCGGAGCGGCTCCTGCGGGATCCGACCGGGAACCTGCGGGCGCAGTGCCGGGCGCGGGATCCGCCCGTGCGGGCGAGAAGGATCCGGAAGCCCCGGCGGGTAGCCGTCAGCGGTTGCTGGAGCTGGGACCGGAGGGCTTCGCCCGGGCGTTGCGCGACCAGACGGCAGTGGCGGTCACGGACACCACCTTCCGCGATGCGCACCAGTCCCTGCTCGCCACGCGGGTCCGGACGAGGGACCTGGCGGCGGCCGGAGCGAGCGTGTCGCACCTGACGCCGGAGCTGCTGTCCGCCGAGGCGTGGGGCGGCGCGACGTACGATGTCGCGCTCCGCTTCCTCGGTGAGGACCCGTGGGAGCGGTTGGACGTCCTACGCCGCGAGGTGCCCAACATCTGCCTGCAGATGCTGCTGCGTGGACGCAACACCGTCGGCTACACGCCCTACCCCGAGGCGGTGACCATGGCCTTCGTCCAGGAGGCCGCGGCCTCCGGCATCGACATCTTCCGGATCTTCGACGCGCTCAACGACGTCTCGCAGATGGAACCGGCCATCCGGGCGGTGAGGGAGACGGGGACCGCGGTCGCCGAGGTGGCGCTGTGCTACACCTCCGACATGCTGGATCCCGACGAGAAGCTGTACACGCTGGAGTACTATCTCGACCTCGCCCAGCGCATGGTCGACGCCGGGGCGCACATCCTGGCGATCAAGGACATGGCGGGACTGCTCCGTCCGGCCGCGGCGGCGAAGCTGGTCGCCGCCCTGCGGGACCGCTTCGACCTGCCCGTCCACCTGCACACACATGACACCGCGGGCGGGCAACTCGCCACGCTGCTCGCCGCCGTGGAGGCGGGGGTCGACGCCGTCGACGTCGCCAGCGCGGCCCTGGCGGGGACGACCAGCCAGCCGTCCGCCTCCGCCCTCGTCGCCGCCCTCGCGCACACACCGCGGGACACCGGGCTGGATCTCGGGAACGTGTGCGCGTTAGAGCCCTACTGGGAAGCCGTCCGGCGCATGTACGCGCCGTTCGAATCCGGGCTGCCCGGTCCCACGGGCCGGGTATACCGCCACGAGATCCCGGGTGGTCAGCTCTCCAACCTCAAGCAGCAGGCCATCGCGCTCGGACTGGGGGAGCGCTTCGAGGCCATCGAGGACATGTACACCGCCGCGGACCGTATCCTCGGCAGACTCGTGAAGGTCACCCCGTCCTCCAAGGTGGTCGGGGATCTCGCGCTGGCCCTGGTCGGGAGGAACGCGGACCCCGCCGAGTTCGAAGAGAACCCGCAGTCCTTCGACATCCCGGATTCCGTGATCGGTTTCCTGAACGGTGAACTCGGCACCCCGCCCGGAGGCTGGCCGGAACCCTTCCGGACCAAGGCGCTGGAAGGGCGCGAACTCAAGCCCCGCGACGTGCAGCTCAGCTCCGAGGACGAGGCGAAGCTCGCGGGCAGCTCGATGGAGCGACGTACCGCCCTGAACACGCTGCTGTTCGCCGGGCCGACCAAGGACTTCCGGTCCATCCGCGACACGTACGGCGACGTCTCGCTCCTCGGTACGGCCGACTACCTCTACGGCCTGCAGCCCGCCACCGAGCACGTGATCGAACTCGAGAAGGGCGTGCGGCTCATCGCGACCCTCGAAGCCGTGTCCGAGCCCGACGAGAGGGGCATGCGCACCGTCATGTGCACGCTCAACGGGCAGATGCGGCCGGTGAGCGTGCGTGACCGCAGCGTCGAGAGCGATGTGAAGGCGGCGGAGAAGGCCGACGCCGGCACACCCGGCCAGATCGCCGCACCGTTCGCCGGATCCGTCACGGTCACGCGGGCGGAGGGCGACACCGTCGCCGCCGGTGACACGGTCGCCACCATCGAGGCGATGAAGATGGAGGCCAGCATCACCACCCCGATCGGCGGCACGGTGCAGCGCGTCGCCTCCACGGGCGGACCGGCCCAGGGCGGGGACCTGCTGCTCGTCGTCACGCCCGGCTGACGCGCCCGCGAAGTGGTCCGACCGGACCGCCCCGCACCTCGGCGGACAGGACGGTCAGGCTAGAGTGGAGCGCTGGGAACATCCGAACGGTCCCGCTCGCGCAGGCGGGCGGGCCGGCCGCCCGACGATCTGTGAGGAACCATGGCACGCGAATCGACCGATCCCTCCACGCCCGGCGCCGATGCGAGCGCACCCCTCCCGGCCGCCGTCCGCCCGGACATGACGCAGGGCGTGCCGATCGTTCCCGGCGTTCCCCTGCTGCCCGACGGCGGTCCCACCGACGCTGCCCCGCCCGCGGTCGATTCCCCCGGGAGCCCGGTTCCCGCCTCAGCAGGCGTGGGCCCGGATCCTGCCGATGCCGGTCCTGACGCAGTGTCTGCTGCCGGGAACGCCGATGAGCCCGCCGATACCGGAGCCGCGGACATCGGAGCAGCCGGTACGGATCGGGTGGCTGCTGATCCAGGCGACACCGACCCAGCCGGTATCGAGCCCGACGACGCCGGTCCCGTAGGTGTCGTGCCCGCCGACCCGGGCCCCGTCGGTCCCGCGGGCGCGGGTGGACCGGGGACCACCGGCCCGGTCCCGGCCATCGTGACCGCCCTTGCAGGAGAGGCAGCGACGGCCCCGAACGGGGTCCACCTCAACGCCTTCGCCGTCCCCGTCTCGACCGTCCCCCCATCGACGCTGCAGGGTCCGACGTTGAGCGTGCCCGCCCCCCTTCCCGCCGACGCCCTCACCACGTCCGGTCTCGTCACCGGAGGTGCAGCGGTGCCCACGACGACCGACGGATGGACGCCGTCCGGCACCCGATCGCCGAGAAGGACCTCGACCGCGCGCGACGACCCGCCGCCGGCGCCAGGGCCGACGGCGGCCGCTGCCGAACGGACGAGCCGCCGTGAGAAGGACCTCGGTCCGGAGCCGGCATCAGCCCTGACGGCGGACCGACTCCTCGTGGGACCGGACCGGCCGCCGGTCTCGGGCTGGCGGCGCTGGCTCTACAGCGCCACGTTCGGACGCATCAATGTCGGCGACTCCGACGCCGTGCGCTCGCAGCGTGCGCTGGAGCACCGCATCTCCGCACGGCTGGGCGGACGGACACGCTATGTCCCGGTCCTGTCCCGCAAGGGCGGCGTCGGCAAGACCACGGTCACCACCCTCCTCGGGATGGCCCTGGCCGACATCCGGGAGGATCGCATCATCGCCATGGACGCCAACCCGGACCGTGGGACACTGTCCGACCGTTCGCCGGGGCGGGCGGACCACACGGCGCGGCAGCTCGTCCAGAACCGGTACACCATCGATTCGTTCGCGCAGCTCGCGGGCTATGTGACGCGTGACGGCTCCCGGCTCCACGTGCTCGCGTCGGACACCGATCCGGCAGTGGCCCAGGCGTTCGACGACTCCGACTACCGTGCCGTCACGGATCTGCTCAGCCGCTACTACTCGATCGTCCTGACCGACTCCGGTACCGGCATGGTGCACTCCGTGATGAAGGGGACGCTCGAGAAGGCCGACTCGGTGGTGCTGGTCTCCGGGGGCAGTGTCGACGAGGCGAGGCTCGCCTCGGAGACCCTCAGCTGGTTGGAGGCGCACGGTCGGCAGGACCTCGTGAAGAAGGCGATCGTCGTGATCAACCTCTCGTCCGGCAACGGGACGCAGGTGGACGTGGGTCAGATCGAGCAGCATTTCCGGTCGCGGGTGAGCACCGTGGTGCGTATCCCGTACGATCGCCACCTGGCGGAGGGTTCGCGGGTCGACCTGTCCCGGCTGAACCCGGCCACGCGGCGGGCGGTGACGGAGCTCGCGGCCCTCGTGGTCGACCAGCTCGCCGCGTGAGCGCGGCTAGACTGCGCAGGTGACCCATTACGACCTCGCGATCATCGGCTCCGGTTCAGGCAACACCCTCATCTCGCCGGAATGGGACGATCGGAGCGTCGTGCTCGTGGACGGGGGCACGTTCGGCGGCACCTGCCTCAACGTCGGGTGCATCCCCACCAAGATGTTCGTCTATCCCGCAGAGCTGGCCTCGGCGCCGACGGTGTCCTCGCGGCTCGGGGTCGACCTCCGGTTCGAGGGCGTCCGGTGGACCGACATCCGGGACCGGATCTTCACCCGGATCGACGCCATCTCGCGGGGCGGTCGCACCTATCGGGCGGAGGAGCTCGAGAACGTGACGCTCATCGAGGAGTACGTGCGGCTCACGGGGGAGAAGTCCTTCGAGACGGCCTCCGGGGAGGTCGTCACGGCGGATCAGCTGGTGATTGCGACCGGATCACGCGCCGTCATCCCGGACATCCCCGGCATCACCCTCCCGCAGGTCCACACCTCGGACACCGTCATGCGCATCGATGAGCTGCCCGGACGGCTGCTGATCATCGGTGGCGGCTACATCGCAGCGGAGTTCGCCCACGTGTTCTCCTCCTTCGGCACGGAGGTGACCATCGCCGTGCGCTCCGGCGGGATGCTGCGGCATCTCGACGAGACGGTCGCCGACGCCTTCACGCAGCAGGCGGCCCAGCAGTGGGACCTCCGCCTCGGCACCGCCGTCACCGCGCTGACGGCCTCCGCCGGCGGCGTGACCGCATCGCTGGAGGGCCCCGACGGTCCGGTCGAGGTCGAGGTCGACGTCGTCCTGGTCGCGGTGGGGCGCACACCGAACACGGACACGCTCGGCGCAGCGGACGCCGGACTGGACCTGCACGACGACGGCCGTCTCGCCGTCGACGCCCAGCAGCGGGTGCTCCGCGATGGTGCACCCGTGGAGGGACTCTGGTCCCTGGGCGACGTCAGCAGCGAGTACCAGCTCAAGCACGTGGCGAACCACGAGGCGAGGATCGTCGCCCACAATCTGCTGAACCCCGGGGACCTCCGGTCGAGCGACCATCGCTTCGTGCCGGCCGCGGTGTTCTCCCACCCCCAAGCCGCGTCCGTGGGCATGACCGAGGAAGAGGCTCTCGTCCATGCGGACGCGACCGGCGCCACCGTCGTCACGGCAGTGCAGCACTACGGCTCGACCGCATACGGCTGGGCCATGGAGGACACCACCGGCTTCGCGAAGGTCATCGCGGACCGGTCCACGGGCAGGATCCTCGGGGCGCACGTCCTGGGTCACGAGGCGTCCATGATCATCCAGCCCGTCGTCCAGGCCATGTCCTTCGGTCTCGACGCCCACACCATGGCCAAGGGCCAGTACTGGATCCACCCGGCCCTCACCGAGGTCATCGAGAACGCGCTGCTCAACCTGAAGACGGACTGATCCGCCCCTCCTCCCCGGACCGACCGTCCGGCCCGCGGGGGAGGAGCCGGCTCAGACCCGGGCCGAGGAGTAGATGGACTCGACGACGGCCGAGTAGTCCTTCAGCACCTGGTTCCGCTTGATCTTCAGCGACGGCGTCAGGTGCCCGGTGGTCTCCGTGAAGTCCGTCGGGACGATCCGGAAGACCTTGACGGCCTCCGCCCGGGAGACGGTGGTGTTGGCGGTGTCGACGAGTTCCTGGATCTCCGCGAGGACCTTCGGGTGCTCCGCCGCTTCCGCGATGGTGGTCGTGGCCGGGAGCTGGTGCCGCTCGAGCCACCCGGGAAGGGCTTCCTCGTCGAGGGTGATCAGCGCGGAGATGAAGGGGCGCTGGTCGCCTACCACGACGCACTGCGAGACGAGGGCATTGGAGCGGATGGCGTCCTCGAGGACCGCCGGGATCACGTTCTTGCCGCTGGCGGTCACGATGATCTCCTTCTTGCGGCCGGTGATGCGCAGGAACCCGTCGTCGTCGAGTTCACCGATGTCCCCGGTGCGGAACCAGCCGTCGGCGAAGGTGTCCTCGGTCAGGTCGGGACGGTTGAAGTACCCATTCATCACGCAGACGCCCCGGGTGAGGATCTCGCCGTCGTCGGCGATCTTGACGGCGTTGCCGGGTAGCGGTGCGCCGACGGTGCCGATCTTAATCTTCTTGGGGGTGTTCACGGTGATGGGGGCCGTGGTCTCGGTCAGGCCGTAGCCTTCCAGGACCATGAGTCCGATGCCGTGGAAGAAGTGGCCGAGGCGGTCTCCGAGCGGTGCGCCGCCCGAGACCGCGTGCTGGACCCGCCCGCCCATGGCGGTGCGGATCTTGCCGTAGAGCAGCCGGTCGAAGACCGCGTGCTTGACCCTGAGGCTCAGGGGGATCCGGCCTGCCTGCTCGGCCTTCGACCAGGCGATGGCGACGTCGGCTCCCGCATGGAAGATCTTGCCCTTGCCGCCGTCCTCCGCCTTCAGCATCGAGTTGTTGTAGACCTTCTCGAAGACGCGGGGCACGGCGAGGATGAAGGTCGGCTTGTAGCTCTGGAGGTCCGGCAGCAGATTCTTGACGTCCGGTGTGTGCGCCACGGTGGCGCCGGCCGCGACGCACAGGACGGAGATGAAACGGGCGAACACGTGGGCGAGGGGCAGGAACATGATGGTCTGACCACCTTCACGTGCAACCTCGGGGAGGGCCGCAGCAGCGTTCTCCGACAGCTCCACGAAGTTCCCGTGGGTCAGCTCGCAGCCCTTGGGCTTCCCGGTGGTGCCCGAGGTGTAGATGATGGTCGCGACGTCGTCGAGTCCGGCGTAGGCGCGGCGGTCCGCCAGCATGGCGTCGTCGGTCCCGGCACCCGCGGTGCGGAGCGTGTCGAGGCCGTTGCCGTCGAACTGCCAGACATGCTGCAGGGAGGTGATGCCCTCCAGTGCCACGGCCTCGCGCACCACCTGCTCATGGCGCGAAGCCTCGACGAAGGCCCCGACCGCGCCGGAATCGCTGAGGATCCAGGCCACCTGGGCGGGGGAGGAGGTCTCGTAGACCGGCACGGAGACGGCCCCGGCGAACCAGATCGCGAAGTCGGCCAGGGACCACTCGTACCGCGTGCGGGCCATGATGGCGACCCGGTCGCCGGGCTGGATACCGGAGGCGATCAGTCCCTTCGCGATGTCCTCGACCTGCCGGCGGAACTCCGTCGCGGGGATGTCCTCCCACTCACCCGAGGGCCGCTTGACCGCGAACAGTGCCGGATCGGACGGCTTGGCCGCCTGCCGGATGACGAGATCCGCGATGTTGGACCGGCGGGGAACGTCCACGAGGACGGGAACGCTGATGTCGCGCACGATAGCTCCTTTGGTATCACCTTGATCGTGGGTCGCCTCAGCCTATCGGTTCCCCTGCTGCACGGACCGTCCAGTAGTGTACAGATCGGTAACGGCGGCGCGTCGGCGCGGTCCGCGACGAGGAAGGACCGCATGGCGATCACGCCCGAGCCGACCACCCCGAGGGTCCGCCGGCCCCGCGGCGAGGCCCCGGCCGGGTGGCGGACGAACGGCCCCCTGGCGCAACGCGCAGCGCGGTCCTCCTTCCCCAACCCGGCACGGCGTGGACTCTCCGTCGGAGTGGACATCGGCGGGACGAAGGTCGCCGCAGGGGTGGTGGACGTGCACGGCCGCATCCTCGCCGAGGCCCGCAGGGCGACCCCGGGACAGGATCCCCGTGCGGTCGAAGCCGTCATCTCCGACCTGGTGCGCGAACTCTCCGGCGACTACCGCATCCGTTCCGTCGGCATCGGCGCCGCGGGGTGGATGGACCTGACCAACAGCACCGTCCTGTTCAGCCCCCACCTCGCGTGGCGCAACGAGCCGCTGCGGCGCAACCTCGAGAAGCTGCTGCGCCGACGCGTGACGGTGGTGAACGACGCCGATGCCGCAGCCTGGGCCGAGTGGCGTTTCGGGGCCGGCCGCGGCGAGAGCCGCCTGGTCTGCGTCACGCTCGGGACCGGCATCGGTGGCGCGATGATCATGGGTGGGCGCGTGGAGCGTGGGCGCCACGGCGTCGCCGGGGAGTTCGGGCACCAGATCATCGTGCCGCAGGGCCATCGCTGCGAGTGCGGCAATCGCGGGTGCTGGGAGCAGTACGCCTCGGGCAACGCACTGGGCCGCGAGGCGAGGGAGCTCGCTGCAGCGAACTCCCCGGTCGCACGGGCCATCCTCGATGCGGCCGGCGCGGACGCGGGGAACGGCTCGGCCATCACCGGGGCCCTCGTCACCCGCCTGGCGATGCAGGGGGACCCGGCGTCGCGCGAACTCGTCGACGACGTCGGCCAGTGGCTGGGGCTCGGCCTCGCCAACCTTGCGGCCGCCCTGGATCCCGGGACCTTCGTGATCGGCGGCGGGCTCAGTGATGCGGGCGAGCTGCTCCTCGATCCCGCGCGTCGCGCCTTCGGTCGGAACCTGACCGGTCGGGGCTTCCGGCCCGCGGCGAGGATCGAGCGTGCCGCGCTGGGCCCCCAGGCGGGGCTGATCGGTGCCGCGGACCTGTCACGCCTGCTGTCCCGGAGCGGGACCTGACCTCCGCCGCCCGTGGCTGCCCGACCGGGCGGGGAACGGTTTCGGAGGACGGACGCCGTCAGACCTCGGCGCCGTCATCCCCGATGTCCCGGTGTTTCGGCAGCTTCGTCACGAGGTAGCCCGCACCGGCGAGGAACAGGGCCAGCACGGCCAGTGTCGCGGCCAGGGGAGCATCCTGCCATAACATGGCGAACAGGAGCAGCAGGACGGGCCCGCCGGCGGCTCCCACCCAGGCGAGAACGGTGAGGGGGTCGCCCGAGCCCAGGGGTGGCGGCTCGTCCGGGGTGAAACCGTCGTCCTCCTCCGGCTCCTCGGGGGCGACGTAGTCGCGTGGTCCTGCCGAGGCGAACGGCTGGTTGCGGAAGATGGCATCGGCCCGCTCGCGGTCCGTCAGGCCGTCCGGCTCGCCGCCGCCCCGCCCCGCAGGAGCGGCGCCGGCCGCATCGGTCCTGTGGACACCGCGACCGTCCGGCCGCGGTCCCGGTGCCCCGGCGGGCGGTTCCTGGGTACGGGGTGACGCCTCGGTGGCCAGGGGATCGGAGGCGGTGCCCTCCAGCCGCGCGACGAGATCCTGCCATACGGCGTCGTCGGTGGATTCGTTCGGTTCCTGACCTCGGGGGCCCATACTCTGCTACCTGCTGTCGCGTGCTGCGCCTGGGCCCGAGACGTCGGGCCGGCATCCTGCTGATGGGAGGGCGTGCTCGTCCCATCGTGGACATCACGCGGCGCTACGTCAACCGGCCGTCAGCGTGTCGGCAGTGCTCGACGCCGGGCGGGACCGGGTGCAGGGGTGGCGCCCCGCCCGGAAAGGACGGGCGTCCGCCGGGTCGGCCCCCTTAGAGTAGGCTTCCACAGGAAAAAGCGGGTGGCACGCCACATGCCGCACCGTCCATGCAGGGAGGCTGGCAGCGTGTTCTATTGGGTCATGAAACGGATCATCGTCGGTCCGATCCTGAACCTCCTCTTCCGGCCCTGGGTCAAGGGACTCGACAACATCCCGTCCACCGGACCCGCCGTGATCGTCAGCAACCACCTGTCCTTCTCCGACTCGATCTTCCTGCCGATCGTGGTACCCCGGCCCGTCGTGTTCCTCGCCAAATCGGAGTACTTCACCGGCAAGGGCATCAAGGGCAGACTCACCGCCCTCTTCTTCCGCCTCTCCAACCAGCTGCCCATGGACCGTTCCGGCGGCGCGGCGTCGTCGTCGTCGCTGACCGCAGGCATGGACATCCTCAACGACGGAGGCATCCTCGGCATCTACCCCGAGGGGACCCGCAGCCCCGACGGCCGCCTCTACCGCGGCAAGACCGGCGTCGCGAAGCTCGTGCTGGCCACCGGCGTACCGGTCATCCCGGTGGCGATGATCGGGACGGACAAGGTCCAGCCCATCGGCCGACGCATCCCGAACATCAGGCGCGTCGGGGTCATCATCGGGGAGCCCCTGGATTTCAGCCGCTACGGGGGCCTCGAGGACGACCGCTTCGTCCAGCGCTCGGTGACGGACGAGATCATGTACGAACTCATGCGCCTCTCCGGTCAGGAGTACGTGGACGCCTACGCCAGCACCGTGAAGGAACGCCTCGCCGCGGAGAAGGCAGCCGGCCGCAAGACGCCGAAGCCCGGTGCGGACACGCGGAAGGCCGCCGTCCGGATCTCTCCCGACGCTCCCGCTCCCGGCGCCGTCACGGAGATCGGCAGGGCCGCGGTGAAGCAGGCCGGAGCGGGCGAGACCGGTGCGTCCGAGGGTCACGATTCCAGGCCGCAGGCAGGCTAGGCGCACTCCGCTCGAGGGCTCCCCTCTGTGACCTGTCGCGACGCGGCGATGACGGGCCGAATCGGGGGCCCGACGGCCAGCACGTAGAATCCCGGTGTGACCGATTCACTAGCTCCCGCCCTCCCGCGTACCGCGGAACCCACCCCGTCCACCACCGATGGCCTCGATGCCTGGCGCTCGATGGCCGCCGTGCAGCAGCCGTCGTGGCAGGACGCCGGGGTCTATTCGGCGTCGGTGAAGGAGCTCTCGAGCCTGCCGCCCCTGGTGTTCGCGGGCGAGGTGGATGTGCTGCGCGAGCGGCTCGCCGCCGCGGCACAGGGCAAGGCCTTCCTCCTCCAGGGCGGTGACTGCGCCGAGACCTTCGACGGTGCGACCGCCGACAAGATCAGCGCCCGGGTGCGCACCATCCTGCAGATGGCCGTCGTCCTCACCTACGGAGCGTCCCTGCCCGTCATCAAGATGGGCCGCATGGCGGGCCAGTTCGCCAAACCCCGCTCGTCGAACGACGAGACGCGCGACGGCGTGACCCTTCCCGCCTACCGCGGCGACATGGTCAACGGGTACGACTTCACGCCGGAGAGCCGCGGCCACGATGCCTCCCGCATGGTGAAGGCCTACCACACGTCCGCCTCGACGCTGAATCTCATCCGCGCCTTCACCCAGGGCGGGTTCGCGGACCTCCGCCTGGTGCACCACTGGAACAAGGGGTTCATGGCCAACCCCGCGCACTCCCGCTACGAGTCGCTGGCCCGCGAGATCGACCGGGCGGTGCGCTTCATGGACGCCTGTGGCACGGACTTCGAGGCGCTGAAGCGCGTCGAGTTCTTCGCGAGCCACGAGGCCCTGCTCCTCGACTACGAGCGGGCGCTCACACGCATCGATTCGCGCACCTCCCTGCCGTACGACACCTCGGCGCACTTCCTGTGGATCGGGGAGCGGACCCGCGACATCGACGGCGCCCACGTCGATTTCCTCTCGCGGGTGCGGAACCCCATCGGCGTCAAGCTCGGCCCGTCCACCTCGGCGGACGACGCCCTCGCCCTCATCGACAAGCTCGATCCGAACCGTGAACCGGGCCGCCTGACCTTCATCACCCGCATGGGGGCGTCGAACATCCGCGAGAAGCTGCCCTCCCTCGTCGAACGTGTCACGGCGTCCGGTGCGCAGGTGCTCTGGGTCACCGACCCCATGCACGGCAACACCGTCACCTCACCGAACGGGTACAAGACCCGCAACTTCGACGACGTCATCGACGAGGTCCGGGGTTTCTTCGAGGTGCACAACGCCCTGGGCACCTTCCCGGGTGGACTGCACGTGGAGATGACGGGCGACGACGTCGCCGAGTGCCTCGGGGGTGCCGATCCGATCGACCAGGAAGCCTTCCTGGAGCGCTACGAGTCGGTCTGCGACCCTCGCCTGAACCACATGCAGTCCCTGGAGATGGCCTTCCTCGTGGCAGGAGCGCTCTCCAAGAGCTGAGGACCGGCACCGGCTGGTCTCACCGCCCGCAGGCGGCCACCCGGGGTGGCCGCCTGCAGGTCTCAGGTGACGGTGATGCGGACGGTCGTCCCCTCGGGCTGCTCACCCGTCGGGCTCTGCCCTGCGACGAGTCCGAGGACCGAGCCACCGAAGGTGTAGTCGACCTCCACCACGAAGCCCGCCTCCTCGAGTGCGGCGACGGCCCGGTCCTCGGACAGCGAGAAGACGTTGGGCACCCTCACCAGGCGCGGTCCCCGGGAGAGGGTCAGCGTCACGGTCGTCCCGCGCTGCACCTCGGTACCGGTCGGGCTCTGGACCACGACCGCTCCGCGCGGCACCGTGCGGCTGAACTCCTCGACCTCGGCCACCGCCGGTACGAGGCCCGCCTGCTCGAGGGCTGCGGAGGCTTCCGCCGCCGTGAGTCCGGTGACCTCCGGAACGGCGACGGGCGCCGGACCGCGCGACACCACGAGGTCCACCGTGGAATTGCGGCGCCGCTCCGCGCCCGCATCCGGTGTCTGCCGGAGGACGTTCCCGGCGGGAACGGTCTCGCTGTACTCCTGCTCCAGCCCTCCCACGGCCAGACCCGCTGCACCGAGACGCGCCGCGGCGTCGACCTCGGCGCGTCCGAGGAGGTCGGGGACGGCGAACAGCTCCGGGCCCTTGGACACCATCAACTCGACACGCTCGAAGCGCCTGACCTCGGAGGTGGCGGCCGGGTCCGTGGCGACCACCAGCCCTTCGAGGACCTGCTCGTCGAACACCTCCTCGGTGGCGATGGTGGACAGGCCCTGGTCCGCGAGCGCCGTCCGGGCCTCCTCGAGGGGCGTGTTGCTGACGTCGGGCAGGGAGACGAGTCCGGCCGGTCCGGCGCCGAAGAACCAGCTCGCGGTGGCCACGAGGCCGGCGAGGAGGACGAGCAGGACGACGAGCGCGCGGACCCCGCGTCGACCCGCTGTGCCGTGCAGCGACTGCTGCGGGCGCTGGGCCTCGCGGGACTGCCGGCGTTTCGAGAGGGGACGGGCGGTGCTGCCCGCCGAGCGCGCGGGGTCGGCGGTGGGACCCGGAGCGGCGTCGGACGACGGGCGTCCCGCGGCGGCCGGGGCGGGCTCCTGACGGGACGACGCCGGTGCGGCGGTCGGCATGGCACCGATCACCCGCGTGGCGTTCCGGTCCGTGCCGATCACGCTCGTCCGGTTGGCGTCGTCGAGGGTACGGAAGACCTCCGTCGCGCCGGCCGGAGCAGGAAAGGGATGCAGCGCACCGGTCGAGGGTCGTGGCAGTGCCTCGGTGTGGTCCTCGCGCCCGCCCGTCGGCTCCGTACCGATGGCGGCCGTCCGATCGGCCTGCCGCTCCCCCTGCCACGGACCGGTCCGTCCGTCCCGCAGGATCTCCGTGCCGGATACAGCATCGGATGACGACCGCGCGGCGGTGCCGTCGTCGCGCCGGGCGTCCGGCAGGCGGGGGACGACGGCGGCGGTGAGGCTCTCCTGCACCGCAGCAGCTCCCGCCGTCCCGACCGGGACGAAGTCGAGCTCCTCGTCGGTGAGGACGGTCCGGATGTGCCGGAGTTCACCGAGCAGCGCCGCGCCGTCGACCGGACGGTCCTCGGGATCCCGGGAGGTGCACCACTGGACGAGTTCGTCGATGTCCTCGGGAAGGCCCGGGAGGAGGACGGAGGGCGCGGGGACGTCCGACTGCGCGTGCTGGATCGCGACCTGGATCGGCGTCTCGCCCGTGAAGGGCTGCCTGCCGGTCAGCAGCTCGTAGAGCATGACGCCCGTGGAGTAGATGTCGCTCTGCGCCTCTGCCGGCCGGCCGAGCACCAGTTCGGGGGAGAGATATGCGACCGTCCCGACGAGGGTCGCGGTGCCGGTGGTCGCCGAGACCGCACGGGCGAGACCGAAGTCGGCGATCTTCACCTGCCCGCTGTCCGAGAGCAGCACGTTCTCCGGCTTGACGTCGCGGTGGATGAGCCCGGCGTCGTGCGCCGCGGCAAGGCCCTCGACGACGGAGTCGAGCAGCACCAGAGCATGCCTGGGGGTGAGGCGGCCGTGTTCGCGCAGGACCTCGCGCAGTGTGCGTCCCTGGACGAACTCCATGACGAGGTAGGCGATGGCCTGCCCCTCCACCTCGTCCACGCCCTGGTCGAGCACGCCGACGACGTGCGGGTGCGAGAGTCTGGCGGCGGACTTCGCCTCCTGCTCGAACCGGTCGATGAAGCCGGGCTCGTCGGCGAGGTGCGGATAGAGCACCTTCAGGGCCACGCGCCGGTCCAGCCTCCGGTCGGTGGCCAGGTACACGGTCGACATCCCGCCGCGGGCAAGGCGGAATTCGACGACGTACCGTCCGTCGACCGTCGCGCCCTCGAGCGGGTCCCTCCGTTGCTGGTGCACCCTCCGATACTAGGCGGGGACGACGGGAGGGGGCGGGACCACCACGCGATCCCACCCCCTCCCGTCCGTGGTCACGGTCCCGGAGGACGGACCTCCGCGGCCTACCGGAAGTTCTTCTGGTGGGCCTTGATGGCGGCGACGTACTGCTTGGTGTCCTGGAACATCCCGCGGGTCTGCACGGAGTACGCACCCTGGTAGTAGGAGGCGATGGCGATGTCGAGGGAAGGACTGGTCCGCACGAGCGACCGGATGATCGCAACACCCGCCGTCGCATTGTCGTACGGGTCCAGCAGGTTCAGCTTGCGCCCCACGAGGTCGCTCGCCCACTGCCCCGAGGAGGGGATGACCTGCATGGTGCCGATCGCGTTCGCGGGGGAGACGGACCGCTGGTTGAAGCCGGACTCCTGGTAGGCGAAGGCGAGCGCCAGGCTGGGGTCCACCCCCATGGAACGGGCGGTGTCGGCGACGATCTTCTGCATCTCGGCCTGAGACGGTGCCGGCAGGGAGTTCAGGAGGGCCTTGTTCGCATTGGCGTCCGCGACGACGCGGTCCGGGTACGTGTAGCCGAGGAAACTCGACGGCACGAGGTCGGAGGGTGCCGGAGCGGGCGCGGGAGCCGGTGCTGCGCCCTTGCCCGGGATCGTGAGTTTCTGGCCCGGGTAGATGATCGTGGTCATGCTCATCTTGTTGGCGGCCAGCAGGGCCTGCAGGGAGACACCGTGTCGGGAGGCGATGGCGCCGAGTGTGTCCCCGCCCTTCACGGTGTAGGACC